>QMOK01000070.1 GCA_003648195.1 Chloroflexota bacterium
CAAGGTAGCTATGGTCCCATTAACCTTTACTCTTCTGTCGACAATAAGCTCTTCGCATGCTCGCCGAGAACCATACCCCGCGCGGGCTAAAATTTTCTGTAAACGGTCTTCCATGATGATTGTGTCTCCATTAGAACGCTAAACGTAGTTCTATTACTCTTTGAGAACATTACTTCCATTTTGGGGTATTGCAACTGGCTCTTCCTCTAGCCGGAGAGGAGGAAGTTCAGCGGATGAAGCAAGCCCAAAGTGTTTTAAGAATTCAGCTGTGGTGCTGTAAAGAATGGGACGGCCAGGCCCCTCCGCGCGGCCAGCGTCTTCAATTAACCCTTTGCTGAGCAAACCACGGATAACACCATCACTGTTCACACCGCGAATAGCGTCAATTTGAGGGCGGGTGACTGGCTGTTGGTAAGCAACAATAGAGAGTGTCTCTAGCGCAGCTCGGCTAAGCGGAGAAATCGCCTCCAAACTCAAAAATACTTCAATGGCTGGGGCGGCTTCAGGCGCGGAAGTTACCTGCACCTTGCCATTGTGCCATTGGAGGCGTATGCCACGGTTTTGGTATTGCGCTTCTAGCTCCTCAAGACAGATATTAACTCGCCGGGGAGTAATCTCAAGCGCCGCCCCCAACTGGTTAGGTGACACAGGCTCTGGCGAGACAAATAATAAAGCCTCTATTTGAGCCGTGAGGTTAAGTGAGTTTTTATCTTTAGATTCTAAAAAAATTTGCTCTGACATGCTATAATCTTGAATTAGGTACATTAAAGTAGGGCAATGTTCAACTTGCCTGAAGTACGCACAAAAAATAAACTCCATTGGCTCATATATAAATAATGTGCCAAGCGACATGAATGTCGTCCTACGAAAGCGTAACGCGATATTTATATCGCCTTTCCCCGCACACTTTCAATAGATGAGCCACTCCATTATGTAGTCCTTAAACCTTCAGCGCGGTTATTTCATGGAAATCAAACACTGTAAACAATTAGTCGAAATGCGATTATACCATTATATTTTTGCCTTGATTATAATACTGAGTCTAACATTGCTAGCTGCGGCTTGCAGTTCTCCCCAAATAACACCCACGCATCAGGCAATCGAAATCCAAATATATGCCGATGGAGAGGAATACAAAGTCCAAACCCCAGCGGGGAGCACGGTGCAAAACGTTCTAGACGCGGCAAAATTAACGCTAGAAGGCAAAGACAGAGTAGAACCCACGGCGTCTACCATCCTCGAAAAAGGAATGGAAATTTACCTCATCCGAGTCGAAGAAATATTCGAGACCGAACAAGAAGAAATTCCCTTTCGTACCATCCAGCAGCCCAACGAAAATCTTCCAGAAGGGAACGAGCAATGTTTGCAAACAGGCAAAAACGGCCTCAAAGAGATCACCTATTTGCGGGTGCTAGAAAATGGAAAAGAGGTATCGCGTGACATATTCAGCACCGCGCGAATAAAAGAACCCGTTGACCAAATCTTCTTAGTGGGCGTGCAAAACTCCGTGTCGCCCATCCAGCTTGCGGGGAGGCTTATCTACCTTTCTGATAACAACGCTTGGATGATGGAAGGCTCAACCGCTAACAGAAGCCTAATTGTCTCCACCGGAGATTTAGATGGACGGGTGTTTGAGTTATCAGATGATGGGACATGGCTATTATTCACTCGTCAAAACGAATCTGAAGACATAATCAACACCCTCTGGGCAAAAAAAATTGACAGCGAAGAAGAGTTATTAATCGATTTAGAAGTTGAAAACATAATTCATTTCGCAGACTGGGTACCAGGCTCTAATCGAGAAGTGGCCTATTCTACAGTAGAATCTCGTTTATCTTCTCCGGGATGGCAAGCCAATAACGACCTCCAAATTCTTGAATTCGCAACCAATGGATGGGTACACACTAAAAACAGAGTCCTAGACACAAATTACGGCGGAGTATATGGCTGGTGGGGAACAGACTTTGCCTTTTCCCCTCAGGGCGACTTTTTAGCCTACATTGGGCCAGACGAAGCAGGGATGGTGGATGTAGGAACCAACGAAAAAGAGCTTTTGCTAAAAATCACTCCCTACCAAACCCGTGGAGACTGGGCCTGGATGTCAGGAATAGCCGTAGGCCCTAACGGAAACATTATCTATACCGTTGACCACGCCCCGCCCGAAATGGTAGGTGACGCCGAAGCATCCCCCATCTTTGACCTTCTTGCCATCCCTCTCACGGGAGGCCCAGCAATACGCCTAGTCCCAGAGGTAGGGATGTTCGCTTACCCCAAACCTTCACCGAGCCAACCGCTTATTTCTGGCGAAGCCGCCTATCAGGTGGCATATTTGCAAGCAAATTTTCCTAACCAAAGCGACAAACCCAGTTATCGAGTCGCGGTCATCGACCGTGACGGATCAAACCAGCGGATAGTTTTTCCCTCGCCAGAAGAACCAGGCCTGGAACCGCAACGCGACTGGGGAGCTTGGTCACCCACCCCCACAGAAACAGGCTCGGGGCACGTGTTAGCAGTTCTTTACCAGGGCAATATTTGGATTGTAAACCCCGCGACCGGAGATTATTGGCAAGTCACTGGAGACGGGCGTGTGCAGCGATTAGATTGGCGATAACGCTGGGGGCTGGGTAAGTGCGCGATGGATAGCAGTGCCCCTCCCATGCGCCCGCATGTTGCCAGAAACACGTAGGAGCGTACCCTTGCGGTTGCCCGCCCCTCCCATGCGCCCGCATGTTACCAGAAACACGTAGGGGCGTACCCTTGCGGTCGCCCGCCCCTACCAAATCAAAAGGAGTATTAATGCGTATTCTAATTACAGGAGCAGCCGGTTTTTTAGGCTCCCATTTATGTGACCGTCTCTTAGCAGAAGGCCATGAAGTAGTAGGAATGGACAACTTTGTCACCGGACGCCCAGAAAACCTAGCTCATTTGAGCGGGCATCAGCGATTCTCATTCATCCGCCATGATGTTTCCAACTTTATCTTTGTCCCCGGAAAATTGGATGCCGTCATGCACTTCGCCTCCCCCGCCAGCCCGAATCCCAATTCGCCGTATGGATACGTGAATCTACCCATCCAAACCATGAAAGCTGGAGCCTTGGGAACGCATAACTCGTTGGGAGTGGCACGTGCCTACAACGCCAAATTCATCCTGGCCTCCACCAGCGAGATTTACGGAGATCCCGAAGTACACCCCCAAAAAGAGAGCTATTGGGGACGCGTTAATCCCGTTGGCGAACGTTCGGTATATGATGAAGCTAAACGGTTCGCAGAAGCACTGACAATGGCTTACCATCGTTACCACGGCATTGATACCCGTATCGTGCGCATCTTCAATACTTATGGCCCGCGCATGCGCCTGGATGATGGGCGTGTTGTACCCAACTTCATTAAGCAAGCCCTGCAAGAAAAACCTCTCACTATCTATGGCGATGGCTCGCAAACGCGCAGTTTTTGCTACGTGGATGACCTGGTTGAGGGCATTTATCGCTTACTGCTTTCTGATGAACACCGCCCAGTTAATATTGGCAACCCGCACGAGATAAACATCCTAGAATTTGCCAAGACAATTAACGCGCTGCTGGAAAACTCGACTCCTCTTGCCATGTTCCCCGAAAGGCGGGGAGAAAGCGACCCCGAACGCCGCCGCCCAGACATCTCACGGGCAAAAGAGGTGCTAAACTGGGAGCCTGTGGTTAGTCTGGAAGAAGGTTTGCGGAAAACAATCCCTTATTTTCAAGAAAGTTTATAGGAACGCTATGTCTTTTGCGAACGTTATTACAAATCAACAAGAAAGAACCCGTTTTTTGCGTTTTCTAATTGTGGGCACTATTGGAGCCATAGTAGATTTTGGCACTTTTCATATACTGGTAAATTTTTTCAGTGTGCCGCCGCTTTTGGCGCAAACCTGTTCCTTTACGGCTGCAGTGAGCAGTAATTTCATTTGGAACCGATATTGGACTTACCCTGACTCACGCTCAAAGCCGATTGCTAATCAAATTTTGACCTTTTTTTTGATCAACATCGTTGGGCTGGGAATCCGAACTCCTATTTTCGCTTGGTTAGAAACTCCTCTTCGGCGACTGGCAGAAATGGTGCCATTTATACCTCTCGGATTCCTAACCGCGGATATTATAGGATATACTGGTGCTTTGGGCGTTGCTGTTTTGGTAGTGATGCTTTGGAATTTTTACGTAAATCGTTATTGGACGTATAATGACGTGGAGTGAAGAGCAAAAGGTAATGAGTAATTCATTGCTGACCACTTGTTATTAATAACTGTGCCACCGTCTATGAGGTAAAACTATGTCAGACGAAGAAACAACATCTAATTTTTCAACAGAACCCGAATTAGTCACTACGGTCAGTTCTTTACAAGAGTTGCTAGACCGGGTTTCTGGACGTAGTTATCGCACCGACCAGCCCCAAGAAGATGCCGGTTTAGCGGAAGCTATTCCATTCCCTTTTTTGGCGTTGTTGGGCCAACGGGAAATGAAGTTGGCACTATTGCTTTCCCTTGTTAACCCTCGCTTGGGCGGAGTGCTTCTGATTGGCCCACGGGGAACGGGAAAAACTACGGCTGTTCGGAGCGTAGTTGACTTGTTGCCATCGGTAAGGCAAAGCCTGTGCTATTATGGATGTTTAGAAAATGACATTGAGACTGGAGGCATAGACGCTGTTTGCCAAAACTGCGCTGAAAAATATGGGCGAGGTGAACCGCTCTCTAAACTGGCGAGCGTGCGCTTAGTGGAATTACCACTTAACGCTCGTTTGGAGGATGTCGTTGGAGGGCTGGACCCACGCGCGGAAATCAAAGAGCGCATGCGCCTGAAGCGGGGTATTCTATCCCATGCGGATCGCAATTTGCTATACGTGGATGAGGTTAACATGCTCGCGGACCCTGTCGTGGATGCCATCTTAGACGCTGCCGCCCAAGGCCAATACACCGTTCGCCGAGGCGTGGTCGCCGCCACCTATCGCTCAGATTTCACGCTTATTGGCTCAATGAACCCAGAAGAAGGGCTTTTGCGCCCGCAAATTATGGACCGCTTTGGCTTGCGGGTGATTGTGAGAGGCCTGAAAGAGAAAGAAGATCGACTAGCGGCTTATCTTCGCGCCCGCGCATACAAGAACAATCGCCGCGGATTTGTGCAACAATTTGATGAAGAAACACAAACCCTAAGAGAAGAAATTCAACTTGGACGCAATGCTTTAGCGGAGGTAAGACTTCCAAAAAAAGTTACAAATGCTGGATTGGAACTCATTCAAAAATTGGAGATTGCCTCTCTTAGAGCGGAAATCACTTTGTTTGAGGCGGCGCGGGCCTACGCTGTGGCTGACGCTCGTTTGGAGGTCACTATTCAAGATTTGCGAGCGGTAGCACCTATGGCTTTGCGGCTCAGACGCTCTCAGTTCATCTCGGATTATCTCAACGGTCAGGTGGAAGAAGATAGAAAACTCGCCCAAGTTTTGGATGAGATTCTCCCTGACGATGGGTAAGGATAGGGCTTGCTCCTATCCTATTGGACGACCGCAAGGGTGCGCCCCTACATTTTAGGTATGAAGAAACCTGTTTGCTAAACAATTTCAAATCATTTGAAACACACCCAAATAAATCAGTTGAATTGCCCCAGAAAAGCGTCTAAAAATTTGATGTTTCGGAATAAGTTTTTATGAGAGTAATTGCTGGTAAAGTAAAAGGGTTTAAACTTGATAGGGTACCTGGTGATGTTACCAGGCCCATTATGGATAAAGTTAAAGAATCCCTTTTCAACATCATAGCCCCCTACATTGGAGAAGCGGATTTTCTGGACTTATTCGCTGGAACTGGCAGCGTGGGAATTGAAGCTCTTAGCCAGGGAGCTAAATTTGTTCGCTTCATTGACAGAGATAGAAACGCGATTAAGACCGTTTTACGCAATCTTGAACATACGCGCTTGACCGAAGAAGCGGAAGTATGGCGCATGGATGCCTTCAACTTTTTGCAGCGAGAACCCGACCGCCAATTTGACTTCATTTACGTGGCTCCGCCTCAGTATAAAGGATTGTGGGTCAAAGCTCTGAAAATGATCGATAAAAACCCCGGATGGTTATTTGATGACACCTGGGTGATTGCTCAAATAGACATTGTTGAGAATCAGGAACTAGAACTCGAAAATTTAGTCCTTTTTGGTCATCGCGAGTATGGGAGTACTAAGTTGCTCTTTTATTGCCGTCCTTCTGAAGAGGAAACTTCGGAGTGATGGGAAAATTAGGCCGTTAGAGTAGCAATGCTTTCCTAGCGTTCACCACCTATCCCCCCGTCACCAACTACCCCTTCGCCACTGTCACCACCAACTTCTCATCCCCATCATAAAAATAACGTGCGGCAAAAGGAGGGTGAGTTTTGTCCATCCCTAGCACTTTTGGGAGAATGATGTAAAGGTCTTCTACTAGTGGTTTTTGCGCAATATCACCAAATGAAACCCATTCTAATTTGCCTTCGGGTGATGGTTTCAGAGAGCCGCCTTCGTATTTCCCCCTAAACACATAAAGACCAATTCCCAGAGACTGCTGAGTATCAATAATCACCGTGCCGCAAAGCCAAAGATCATTGGTTTTTAGGCCGGTTTCTTCCATCAACTCGCGCCTCGCCGCCGAGAGTACATCCTCCCCGCGCTCAATATGTCCCCCCACGCCATTGTAGTAGTTGGCCCAAATGCGCTTGTCGGGTGCGCCTTTGAGCAATAAAACAGATTCCCCGCGCGTGATAAATATCAGCGTGCGGGGAATTAGTGTATAACGGTCTTGTGTGACGCCTTGGTCAGAGACAGGCATATTAGTCGGCTAGGTCAGAAACGTCTTCGGCCTGCACATCTTTGGGGAAATAATCTTCTGGTTTAGGCTCTGTTTTAACTAGAGTAATATATTTTTCGACATATTTTTTCGTGTCGGCAACGCTAAGCCGCGCAAAAAGGTTCCGGAATTGTTTTTCCCAAGCTTGGGCAATTTCTTGTTTTTTCGCTTCTGGCAATCCCCAAATTTGCTTTTTATAAGCGCCAATAGCTCGCTTGCGGTTTTTGTAGTGGAATTGTTCTATGGTTTGCGAGGGTTTGCGTTCGTAGTGTTTGTCTACGTAGGCATACATCTCTTCAACCATTTCTTTGGGCAAATGGTCGAACATGATGTTCTGGAAATTGGTCGCCAGGTGGACTTCTAAAGCTTCGGCGGTCACAAACTTGTCGAAAGCGTCTTCGGGGAGAGTGGAAGCGCCATGCTGAACCGTTCCGCCTATGCCGTAGCTTTCGCGTCCCACTACTCCTAAATCATGGAGGATGTCAAAGTCGATAGTGACTTCGGCCAAAGAGCCATCGGGGAGAACTACACCGCCGTGAGATGTCCCGGTTTGAATGCTGATTTTGCTCATACCTGCGGCGCCGGGCATTATTTTTTCTAGTTCGGCGTTGTACCCGTCTAGGTAAGCGCGTAGCTCTTCCTCAGTCGAGTTGTGCCCGCCTACTTCGCCAATTTCGCCGCCGATAGAAACGGTGATGCCTTCAGGTTCAATATCCCGAATGAATGCTGAGATGGCGGCGGCAATGCCGTAGTTTAGCTTTTGTTGTTCGGCTATGCTTTCTTTGCTTAGGTCTACTAAGGTGGAAGAATCAATGTCGATGTTGTAGAAGCCAGCCTTAATGGCTTCTGCGGTGAGGTCTTTGATGGCTTGAACTTCTTTTTCGGGATTCTTCGCGTATCTAGCGGGGGAAGTTTGGAAGTGGTCGCCTTGAATGAAGACCGGGCCAGTATAGCCTTCTGCTATGGCGGCGCCAAGAATGTTTGCGGTGTATTCGGCAGGGCTTTGCTCGGTGTAGCCTATTTCGGAGCGGGCGATTTCAAAGATGAATGATCCTGCGTCTATTTCGTTGGCGATGCGGAAAATTGCGCTCGCGGCGTAAAAGGGAAGACCTCTGAGGTTGATGGCGGGGGTTGTGTAGTCGTTCGGGATGTCTCCGCGTCCGTGTGCCATGTACAGGTCGTGGATTGAGGATGGCACTACGTCCATAGCCAAGTCGATACGCCGAATTAGGTAGCAGGCTGTGTGGCGAAGTGCAGTTTCTTCAAGTACGGCTGCTTCCACCAAACGTTGAATGTTCGCGCGGACTTTATCCGCATCAAGAATTTGAATTTTGTCGTTTTGCAATGTTACGCTGCCGTCAAGCAAAGCCAAAAGTTCTTTTTGTTTTTCTATTTGCATAGTTTTCTCCTTGTTTATAAGCCAGATTGGGACAAGCATATTCACAAACGAAATTATAAGTCTTCTGCCAAGATTAGCAAGGTTAACACTCTGGGTGATGGATGCGCTAAAATATTTTGGCTCAGTAACTACCCAGCCCACTCTTGAAATGTTGTCACTGCGAGGGGCATTTTTTGCCCCGAAGCAGTCCCCCAGACGCTCTAGGAGATTGCTTCAGCGGGAAAACACCGCTTCGTAATGGCATGTCTGAGTAGTTACTTGGCTCATATATAAATATTGCGCAAAGCGACATGAATGTGTCCTACGAAAACGTAACGCGATATTTATATTTGCCTTTCCCTGCACACTTTCAACAAATGAACCAAGATTTTTGTTCCTAAGTCTATTTCTCAGGTATAATGTTATTTAACTGTTTTTTTCTACACATTAGGAGGCCAAAATGAGTGATTTCCAAAACCAAATACTTTCTGGACGTGGAGGATTAAAAAATTTACTTAGTAAAGTTCCCGGTTTTAAAGGGTATATTGAAAATGAAGACAGGAGAACAGCCGATAAATTGCTCCGCGAAGCCATTGCTGACCGGTATGGGGAACTTTGGCAAAGGCTGACTGCTATTCAGAGTGATTTTGTAAATCAGGGGAAGATTGAGTTCCTTGATGATTTAGAATCTGTGAGTGATAAACTAAAGACTTTCGTTGACCGCACCCGTCACGCTACTTATGGATATTCGAGCTTTTTCTCCGCTATCAAAATAGATCAGGCAAAGTTAGATCAATTATATGATTATGACAATGCCTTATTGGACGGTGTTGATAAACTTTCAGGTGCTTTAGACGCCTTAGAGTTCGCCGGAGATGATGGAGCAATAATTGAATCCATTCGCAATATTAATGGCATCGCTCGCGATAGCGTTCAGGCAATATCGCGCCGAAAAGACGTTATTACTGGCGGGATTGATGAGGCTACCCCAGAATCCATTCGTAATATCAACACGATTGAACCAGGCGAGCCTGGCGAGAATGCTGAGCCAGATTCCATTCGCAACATTAACTAGATTCAGCAGATCATGATTTTGTGTCATTGCGAGGCGTTTTTTGCCGAGAGAGGCATATTCTTGAGCAAGCAACCCCATCGCATAGGCTGGAGATTGCTTCACTTCATTCGCAATGACATAAAAAAATAGCTTCGTTTGTCAACGACATGCCTGCGGTATCCGTGATCCATAGCTTGTTTTGTGTCGAGTTTACCAGATGCCAGAGTTTTGTTAGTTAACCAGCAGATGAGCCTTAACTTTTAAAATAGGAGATAAAAATATGGCCAGAATTTTTGATGTTATTGAATATCCAAATGAGATGAAAGATGAGCTAGTTCACCGTTTTCCTGAAAGAGGTTCAGGCGATTTCCGAATTGGCTCTCAGGTGGTTGTCCGCGAATCCCAAACCGCGGTTTTTTTCCGAGACGGGAAAGCTCTAGATGTCTTTGGCCCTGGCCGTCACACAATTACCACGGCTAATATTCCCTTATTGACAGGGGTAATTGGAAAAGCTTTTGGAAACCGCACTCCGTTTACGGCAGAAGTATATTATGTCTCTCGGCGCGAGTTCGCAGACCGCAAATGGGGCACACCTCAACCCATCATTGTTAAAAATCCAAATATGGGACTAGGAATAGCCTTGTTGCAGGCTTTTGGAACTTATGGCTACCAGATTTCTGAACCCCAGCAATTTGTCACGCAACTGGTTGGGTCGCAGGGAGTTTTCCGCACAGACGATATTGAGGACCGTTTGCGGAGCGTTTTATTGAGCTATCTCACCGATTTGCTGGGAGAAACGGCTGTCAAGCACGATGTCACCGAACTGATAGGCTTGGTTTCAGAATTAGGCGCAGGAGTGCGAGCTAAGGCTAGCGAGCATTTTGCCTCTTTGGGTCTGGGTTTAAAAACATTCTTGATCTCTAATTTACGGCCTTCCTCAAAGTCGATAGACGAACTGCGGGATATGGGCGTTTTGGACATGCGGACGTATACCCAGCTTCAGGCGGCAGACGCCATGCGAGACGCGGCTCAGAACCCAAGCGGGGGAGCGGGACTTACGGCTGGCATTGGCGCGGGGATGGGAATTGGAAATGTTTTAGGCCAATCTTTGCAGGGAATGACCGGTGCTAGCGCGGCGCAGCAGCCAAGCGGAGGCGGCGGAGGCAGCGAAATTCCAGATATTATGACTCCCGCGGAAGCCGCTCAGGTTTTACGTGTCTCAGAGGAAGATGTTGTGGCCGCCATTAAAGCTGGTGATTTGAAAGGCCGCAAACTTGGCAACGCTTATCGCATCAGCCGCGAGGCGCTTGAAAAATTCCTCGGTGGTTAGTCGTACAGAAAAACTTTGAAGTGAACGCAAAAAAATAACCCCTAAGAGTCTCTGTACTTAAGACTCTTAGGGGTTTGTAAGTTTATAGAGATGCGCTATTGGGGGCAATTAAACTAGCGTACACCAGTTCGCCAATACCCCCCCCAACCTTATGCTGTCTCCAAACTATCACAAATAGTTTTTACATCAACCATAGAAAGCGCGTTATTGCCCTTAGCCTCTTTGCGGATGAACTTTTTAAGTTGCACGGAGTGGACAGTGGGCGAAGGGGCATTTTCGGCATCCACTTTGGCTTTTTCGTTAATGAAAACCAAAACGGCTCGAATAGGAGGAACCTCAAAGTCGGGAATTTCGCTCAACGCTTTGTTAAGGGATTGCGTTTCAAATTTGATGTCGTTGCTGGGCCGCCCTATACTATCTTGGGCAAAGAAACTCATATAAGGATTGCCGCCCTTTCTCTTCCAACGTTTCTTGTTCTCGTTGTAAGTAATTACTCCCTTTTGAAAGTAAGGGAGTAAAATCAATAACCCGGCGGGCCCAACCAAAAGGTGAGAAACAGGGCTAGAGTAATGATAAAGAGCGTAGCGGTCATCTAGGCCTTTTAACGCCGCGTTTAGAGCTTCGTCTGGGCGGGGAACACGTCCCCAGCGATTGACAAAATACATGCTTATCTGCGAAAGGATAAATCCCGACATTAGGGCAAGAAGAGAGTACCCCATTTGCTCAGGGTATTTATAGCTGATAAATATACCGGCTGCGAAAATTGCGAATGAGATAAACCCTGTGTATTTCCCTATTTTAGCGTTACGTTCAATTAATTTTTCATTGGTGACTATTTTCATAAAAATTATTTTCCTTTAATACTTCATCTCGAAGGGATGCGGATTTTCGATGCTTCCACATTTGGGGGGTAACATTACTCTTCCCTTATTACAAGTTGCGTCTGGATGGCTTGTTTCAAACTGTCTAATAAGTTTGCCTCTACAGCCTGTTTAGCAATCCGAATGGCGTTAACCAAAGCCAAAGCGTCCGAGCGTCCATGCCCCACGAATACCAAACCGTCAATCCCCAGCAGCGGAGCGGCGCCGAATTCGCGCGGGTCTAGGAGTTGTTTCACGTTTTTGAAAGCTGGCAAGGCTAGAGCGGCTCCCATTTTAGTACGGAATGTGCTGGTAAGCTCTTCCTTTAAAACATCAAGCAGCAACTTAGAAACAGCCTCGCTAGACTTCACTAGCACATTTCCCGTGAAACCGTCCGAGACAATCACATCTACCTCGCCTCCGAAAAGCTCTTTAGGCTCCGCGTTACCAAAAAAGTTAAGAGAGCTTTCTTCAAAAAGAGAATAAGTATCTTTGACAAGCTGATTACCCTTACCCTTCTCTTCCCCGTTAGAAAGCAACCCCACGCGCGGGTTTTCAATTCCCAGCACCCGTTCCGCATAAATAGACCCCATCGCACCAAATTGGAACAAATAAAGAGGTTTACAATCCGCGTTGGCGCCAATATCAACAGCAACGGCGTGGCCGGTTTTAGTGGGGATGATAGTGGTTAGCCCCGGACGTTTTACACCGCGAATGCGTCCCAGGCGGAAGAGGGCGTTTACCATCGCTCCCCCGGTGTTGCCGGCAGTAACAAAGGCTTGCCCCTCCCCAGCCTTGACCATATCCATCCCCACCGCCATAGAATTATCAGACTTGCGGCGGGCGCTGCGGGCCGGCTTATCGCCCATCTCTAGCACTTCGGGGGCATGCACGAGGTGTACCCTGGAATTTGCTCCATACTTTTCCATCAACGGTTTGAGCTTCTCTTCCTGGCCTACGAGCATAATTTCTAGGTCAAAACGTTCGCTAGCCTCAAAAGCGGCCTGGACTTCTGGGTGGGGATAAGTATCGCTTCCCATGGCGTCTAGCACAATGCGCATGATGCACTCCTTATTCATCAGAATACTTGACAATATATCTCGGATGATTATAATACCACTGCTCGTTTGAGCCTTGTAGGGGAACCCTCGTGAGTAAAAAGCACCCCCTTGCGCTGGTGCTGGAATTGGCAGACAGGTATGGTTGAGGGCCATATGCCCGATTGGGCGTGCGGGTTCGATTCCCGCTCAGCGCACTAAAAAAGCCGCCGTAAGGCGGTTTTGAGGTTAATGGGAACAGACAGGTAAGATGTTGAGGAACACGCCCAATTGGGCGTGCGG
>QMOK01000071.1 GCA_003648195.1 Chloroflexota bacterium
CCCAAATGCGACAAAAAACGGTCGAATTTAGGGGAGGAGAGCGACTTCCCCCCAAATTCCTGCCTTTGGCATTTGGGGGGATTTAGAGGGGGGCTAAGGTTTAACCAACAACTTTTTAGCACTCCCCTCTGTTTTTTCATATTACAATCTCCGCCAGATGTGATATAATAATTTTTTTGAAAAGATACTGCTAAAAAACTTCGCAAAGGAGGTAGGAATTGACCGAGAATGAAGAATTATTTTCTGAAGGAGACTGGGTGTTCCATCTCTATCACGGCGTAGGTCAAGTGAAAGGCACCGAAGAAAAAACGCTTGGCGAAGAAACTAAAAAATACTACAAAGTAGAAGCCGATAAAGGTACTTTTTGGGTTGCTATCAGCAAAACAGAAAGTGATAGAATCCGTCTTGTCGCGGATGAAGAAATGTTGCAAAAAGCACTTGATACTCTAAATACCTCGCCTCAAATGATGTCGGAGAAACACACCACAAGAAAGGCCCGTATCACACAAGTAATAAAAGAAGGTGACTTAATTAGTTTCTGCTCACTTCTCCGAGATTTGCAGGCTCGGCGCGTGGCAGACAAACTCAACACTACCGAGCAAAGAGCGCATCAAAGATTAAAAAAACGGATCACCGCTGAATGGGCCGCTAGTTCAGGTGAACCGATTGCCATTGTAACCAAAGAATTGAATGAAATCATTCGAAATGTCCCTGCACCAGAAAAATAAGCTTATCTTTAGCAAGTATTAGTTAATGAAGGAGATTACAAACAATGGGAAAGAAAAAAATGAAAACCCATCAAGCTACAGCAAAACGTTTTCGAAAAACCGGGAGCGGCAAAATCATGCGAACAAAAGGCTATCAAGGCCACTTACGCCGCCGCAAATCCAGTCGCGCCAAGCAGCAAATGAACAAAATGCACGAGCTAGAAGCTAGCGGCATCAAAAAACGTATCAAGAGGCTAGCGCCTAACCTTGGCAGGTAAATCTGTTTGAAAATTCAAAAACCGCACTGAATATTTTTAGTGCGGTTTTTCCATTTAAGAAGGCCATCTACTTTTAAATTTCGCATGCTAAACAACCAATTTCCCAAAAAGCGGAAAACTTCCACCCTTTCGAGCAAACCATCCCTATTTTTAAGCTATAATTATTTTAGGCAGTGGAGCTAAACTAACCCTGTAGCTTGAAAAACATTTTGGGACACGGAAAAGACAAAAAAAAGTTTTTATCCGTATTTTCCGTGTAACAAACAACTTCGAAGTAATCTCTTCTTTACAAAATACCAATGGAGGAAATATGTCTGAAGAAACCATACTTACCAATATCAATACCGCAGATGTTTCCGATTTAATCAAACTGCCGGGAATTGGCCGTTCAATGGCCAAACGCATACTCCAAAATCGCCCCTACGCAACAATTGAAGAGTTATGCCGTGTAAAAGGAATTGGCTCACAATCCCTAGAAAAATTCAAAGAACAAATCACCGTTGGGGAAATCGTCTCGAAAAAAACACCAGACCAAGCAACGCATGTCAAGAATATGCCAAATGACTTTCTTGCAGAAGATGAAGAAACCCCAGAAGCGGAGAAGACCTTAGAACTCGTTGAAAGCAAAATTGAGGAAGAGCAAACTGACCAGCTAATCTCCGGCCAGGAACCTCCAATTTCTGAAGAAATTTCTATTCCACACGAACTCACATATTCTGATCTAAGTGAAACAGAAGAAGAGACAGAAGAAGAAATAGAGGAAGAAGCAAAGGTACCAGCAGTAGAACATCAAAACCTGGTAACACGCTCGCAGGCGAGGTGGCTGGCATTCAGCAGCGCCCTCTTAGCTCTTGTTTTAACACTGGCGTTAACCCTTGGCATACTAACCAGCATTAATGGCGGATTGCGCTACGCCCCTCAAAATCAAGCCGTGACAATGGAACGCCAAATCAATAAACTAAACGATCAAATTGATACCCTTTCGCTGGATATTGAAGGGTTTCGAGAGCGCATTGACAACCTAGAAAACCTCAGCAGCCAAATGACTGAATTAGAAGAACAACTAATCGATACTGATAAAGAAGTAGAAGAACTAAAAGGACAATTAGCTAATAATGTTGCAGAAATAGAAGCCCTCTCTCTGGGATTAGAGGAACTGCAAAGTAGCTCACTCCGCTTCCAAACATTCTTTGAAGACCTCCAGCAAGCCTTAAATAACTTCTTCCAAAGCGAGGACGCCAATGACGCTCAATAATAAGCCCCAAAAAACATTTAGTGAAAAAGTAGTCAAATTTTTCCAAATTATCCTGCGTTTAATACTTACTACTCTTTTGGCAATAATAGTAGGAGCAAGTCTGTACTACGGCATAGCCTATGGAATCCCCGCCTTCCAAAAGAATTATATTCAACCTGTTTACGACAACACCCAACGCCTAGACAACGTAGAAATCCGTCAATCCCAACAACAAGAGCAACTGGTTGAACGCATTGAAGCCATTCGGGAACGTATGGAAACACTGGAAATAAAAAATGATGCCGCCAAAGAAGTGTTCGCAGAATTACAGACTCAAATTGACGACCTGTCGGGAGAAGTCTATTCTGCGCAAGCGACCGCTCAGGCAAGTCAGGCTTACGCAGAAGGGTTAGCAGCCGACTTACAAGAAGCGCTCGCCACAATAGAAGCTCAACAAGCTCAAACCCAAGACGAAGTTGAAGATTTAACTTCAGAGCAAATACCCGTTGAATCTCTACTGAACGAACTAACGCTGGTAAAAGTCATGGAGCTGCTTACCCGCGCCAAACAATCCCTACTACATAATAATTTTGGTTTAGCCCAATATGATCTGCAAGCCGCTCAGGAATTGCTATATGACCTCCAAGGAAAAGTCACCGAAGAGCAAATGGCTCAAATAGATCAAATCCTCCAACACCTAGATACAATTTCAGATCAGTTGCCAGATTACCCAAACCTGGCTTCCAGCGAATTAGAAATCATCTGGCAGTTACTGGTTACGTGCGGAAGCGAAGAGGGCGAGGATGCGTCACAAATAGCACCCACTCCCACGCCCACGCCCACCCCATAAAATAATAAGTGGTGGCCTATCCAGAAGCAATCCGCCCGGGCGCATTGCACCACCCCTGCCCTGCGGTTAAAATTCGCTTCAATGCAGTTTCTCGTCCTAGGTGGACCACTCCTCAAAAAGCTAACCAACCAAAAGTTATCCATAATCCCCGAAGCAATATTGGGGATGACATTCGGCAATTAGATTGCTGAAGTTTTTACGTTGCCCCAACAAACAGTTTAAGATAATATAAGTCAATGCCATTATCAAAAGGAAACCATAACCTAAGAGTACTTTGATGTCTGGCTAATTATGAGAACGCCAGACATCACTTTGTTTATACTATGTAGATAACCGCTTGAGGAGATATTCCATGTTAGTGAAAGATCGCATGACCCCTAATCCTATCTGCGGAACGCTCGATATGCCCGTTACCAAAGCTAGGGACTTGATGATAGAAAAAGGATTCCGACATCTTCCCATTCTTGACGATGAGCAAAAACTTGTGGGTTTGCTCACCAGGGGAACATTGTTAAAAGCCCTGCCCTCCGATGTAAGCAACTTTAGCCACTTTGAAATCAGTTATGTACTGGGCAAAATCAAGGCTCACACCATTATGATCAAAGATATGATCACTATTGAAGAAGATACACCCATTGAAAAAGCAGCCCAAATCATGGCAGATAAACACATTGGTTGTTTACCGGTCTTAAAAGAGGGAAAACTGGCTGGCATCATTACCGACAATGACCTCTTCAATATCATGGTTTCTCTCCTGGGAGCCAATCAAACCGGAATACGTATTGCTGTTTTACAGCCAGACCGCGTGGGTACGGTCGCTCTCCTAACTAACGCTATTGCCGAAGCGGGAGGGTATCTTTCAGTAAATGTCGGTTATTATCCAGAAGAACCGCCCGACTCTTGGGTTTCTGTTTGCAAAGTAAAGAACATCTCAAAAGAAGCCTTAGTAGAGGTAATCGACAACCTTGAAAATATGAAAATTCTGGATTTACGAGAGATATAAGGAATAAAAAATGAAAAAGGATCGCAATAATCCTGAAGGCGTAGTAGCAGTAGTTGGCGGTGGAATAGCAGGTATGAGAGCCGCCATGGATTTAGCTGAGGCTGGCTTGCAAGTCTATCTCATTGAGCGAGATGCAAGTTTAGGCGGGCGGGTAGCCCAGCTAGGCTACATGTTCCCCACTCATGACTGCGTGCTTTGCCGTGGCTCATCAGATAATGGTTATGGATGTACGCGCCCGGCAATTTCTCCCGCATTCATGGATAATAACCAGCACCCCAACATTGAAATTATGACCCGCACCGAGATTGCTGACGCCAGCGGCCAAGCCGGCGATTTCACTCTCACCCTACGGCACGAGCCCCGTTACGTTAATGCAGATCTTTGCACGAACTGCGGTTTGTGCGCCATCGCCTGCCCCCAGCGCATGCCCAGTGAATTCCAAGAATCTCTGGTTACTCGCATGGCTGTCCACAAAAGCGCGCCTCGCACACTCCCTGACGCCTATTTTATAGATAAAGGCGATTATTGCGAAGGCTGTTACCGCTGCCAGGATGTATGCCCCACCAACGCCATAAACCTAGACGCAGAGCCATGGGAAGAAACTATCAGTTTTTCGGCCATCATCCTTGCTTTGGGATATAAACTTGCCGATCCGCTGGAGTTGGCCGAGTATGGATATGGCCGTTACTCCAACGTTATTCACAGTATGCAATTTGAACGCTATGTCAGCCGGTCTGGCCCCACAGAAGGCTTAGTTCTCCGACCCTCTGACAATACCCCGCCCAAACGTATCGCCTGGCTACAGTGCATCGGATCACGAGATCAAGACCATCCCTATTGCTCTTCAATTTGCTGCATGTACGCCACTAAAGAAGCCATCCTTGCCAAAGAACGCCTTGATGATGTTCATTGCCAAGTCTTTATGATGGACGCCAGAGCCTTCAATAAAGAATACAATGCTTATTTCCACCGCTCCAATGAAAAATACGGCGTAGAATACACCCGTTGTAGAATATCCGAAATTAAAGAAGACCCAAATACCAATGATTTGCTAGTGCGTTACCCTGACCCTAACAACAAGGGGCAAATAACAGAAGCCCGTTTTGATATGGTTGTGCTTTCAGTAGGAGTACGCCCCCCCAAAGACGCAGAAATTGTCTCCCAAAAGCTAGGGTTTAACCTAAACGAATACGGCTTCTGCCAAACAGATAAATTCAATCCACTAGAATCCAGTCAGCCTGGGATTTACGTTTGCGGAGCGTTTTCGGAACCTAAGGAAATAGCAGAAACGCTCATAGATGCCGCCGGCGCGGCGGGAGACGTGATGCGTCTCTTCCACAACCAACTTGGAACATCGCCTTACAGTCGCGAGTACCCGTTCCTTAGCAACGGAGGAGAATTCCCTCCAGAGAAAGACGTTGAAGGCCAGCCACCCCGCGTAGGTGTTTTCGTCTGCCGATGCTACCCAAGTATGGAAGGCATAATAGATCTTGACCACGTCTGCGAGCAAGCCGCATCTTATCCCCATGTCACTCACGCAGAAGAAATTGGCTACGGCTGCTTCGCTGAAGGCCAAGAAGCCATCAAATCCGCCATCCAAGAACATGACCTCAACCGCGTTGTCATCGCCGGATGCAGCAATCGCACACACGAATCACTTTTCCAGCGCACAGTCAGAGAAGCAGGGATAAACCCCTACTTGATGGAAATGGTCAATATCAGAGGATTCTGCGCCTGGGTTCACCCGCACGAACCAGAAAAAGCCACCCGCAAGGCCACAGAAATGGTACGAATAGGCGCCGCTAGGGCCAGCACATTGCAACCTATCCACAAATCGACTATCGCGCCCGCCAACCGCGCGTTGGTGCTGGGAGGAGGCGTTTCGGGCATGACCACCGCTCTGGCTATCGCCGATACAGGCTTTGACGTAACCCTCATTGAGCGAGAAGACGCCTTGGGCGGCAATCTCCTCAAAATCCATTTCTTGGTTGAAGGGGATAACCCTGCGCAATTGCTCCGAGACTTAGTCAACCGCGTCCACGTTCATGAACGCATTGCCATTCACACCCGCAGCGAGCTAGTGAAACACAGCGGACAAGCTGGAGCGTATCACGCCGTCATCCGCCACCGAAACGGCACAGAAACTCAAATACCCCACGCGGTGGCAATTGTCGCCACCGGCGGTCAGGAAACCAGGGTTAACCAATACCTTTTGGGTAAGCATCCTAACGTACTCACGCACCTAGAATTTGAAGATGCCCTCACCTACCGTCTTGAAGAATTAACAAACTTAAATAGCATAGTCATGATCCAGTGCGTCCGTCCTGAAGGCGTTGAACATGATTACTGCTCTCGCATCTGTTGCACCAGCACCATGAAAAACGCCATCCGCCTGAAAGCCATCAACCCCAATTGCCAAATAACTGTGCTTTACAAAGACATCATCACTTACGGCTTTAGGGAGCGATATTACACAGAGGCTCGAGAGCGGGGTGTGGTTTTCATCCGTTACGATGACAATACCAAGCCTCTTGTCGAAAGCATAGACGGGAAACTACAAGTTCATATCCAAGACCCCATGCTTGACCGTCCCATGCTCCTTGAACCAGATTTAATAGCCCTGAGTACGGCAATAGCACCCTCACAGGGCACGCGAAAACTATCCAAAATTCTTGATGTTCCCCTTTCCGACGAAGGTTTCTTCTTAGAAGCCCACGTTAAAATGCGCCCTATGGACTTTATGAAAGAGGGAATTTTTGTGTGCGGCATTGCCCACTATCCTAAATTCATTGAAGAAAGCATCAGCCAAGCCCTAGCCACAGCAGGACGGGCTACCACGTTCCTCGCCAAACAACCCTACCATTATGGTGGAGTTGTCGCCGAAATTGACCCAGACAAATGTGTAGGATGCCTAACCTGTGTCCGCACTTGCCCATTCTCCATCCCACGCGTAAAAGCGGAACTAACAGGAGTAGGCAAACTTGGCGGGGCAGCCTACATTGACCCGGCCTTTTGCCACGGATGCGGAACCTGTGCCGGAGAGTGCCCGGCCAACGCTATCCAGTTGAAAAACTACACCGACCAGCAAATCATGGTTCCCGAACAATCAGTCCTAGGAAGTTGGATAACAGCATGAACGAAAAAACTTTTGAACCCGAACTCACCGCCTTCACCTGCATTTACTGCGGATACATGGCAGCCGATACCGCCAGCTCCTTGCGTGTTGAGTATCCCGCCAACGTAAAATTAATAAAACTCCCCTGCACAGGAAAAATTGATGTGCGTTACATCCTTGAAGCCTTTGAAAAAGGTGCCGATGGAGTATACGTAGTGGCCTGCCCAATTGGAAACTGCCATCACGTAGAGGGCAATGTCCGCGCCCGGGCCCGTGTCAAACGAGCCAAATATCTCTTGGAAGAAATTGGCCTAGAGAGCGAACGCCTAGAGATATTCTACATGTCTGGCGGGCAAGGAGTCGCTTACGCGGACGCCGCCAAAGAGATGACCGAACGAGTTAGAGCGTTGGGGCCTAATCCGTTAGCTTAATGGCAAATTAGGCAACAATATATTGGTAAATTGGTGCAATGCACTCCGCTTCACGGAGTGCATTGCACCTTGGTTTCTCCACATTCCTGCGCCTCTGCGTTAAACTTTCCCCCATCCGTCCACATGCAAACTCCTTCCCCCATCAACTCCCCCACCATCAGCCCCGCCGGAATAATCCGTCCCACGCTGGTCGAAGTCAACCTAACCCGCCTAGCTGAAAACTTCCACAGCATACAACAACATGTCGCCCCGGCTCTGGTCATGCCCATCCTGAAGGCCAATGCCTACGGGCACGGATTAGTCAAAGTCGCCCAACTCATGCAAGACCTGAAAGCCGACTACATTGGCGTTGCCATGCTTGAAGAGGGTATTCTACTGCGTGAAGAGGGCATCTCAATCCCTATTTTGGTATTAGGCGGCATCCTCGGCAATCAAATTCCCCACTTCATCAAACACAACCTAACCATTTGCGCCTCATCTATCGAAAAAATACACCAAGCGGATGAAATAGCCCAACAACTAGGCACAAAAGCAAAAGTTCATCTCAAAATAGATACCGGCATGGAACGAGTAGGCGTTCATGATTACAGCGCAGAGAAATTCCTAGAAACCGCCGCGCACTGCAAACACCTCAACGTAGAAGGTATCTACTCTCATTTTGCCAACTCCGATGCAGCAGACCTGACCCACGCTCACCTCCAGCTTGAACGCTTTGAAGAAATCCTATCCTTTTACGAAAAACACCATCTCCCCACGCCCAGGTTGAGGCACATGGCCAATTCCGGCGCTATCCTCCAACTTCCTCAGGCTCGCTACGACATCGTCCGTCCCGGGATAATGCTCTACGGCGTCTACCCCTCCCCTGAAGTTGCCCGCACCGTAAAAGTCCGCCCTGCTCTGAGTTGGAAATCGCGCGTTGTCTACTTCAAAGTCATTCAACCTGGCCGCCCTGTCGGGTACGGCTCCACCTGGCAAAGCGACCATCTCGTCCGCGCCGTCACTGTCCCCGTGGGCTACGGAGACGGCTACTTCCGCGCCATGTCGGGCCAAGCCCATGTCATCATCAGGGGGAAAAAATACCCCGTTGTGGGCCGCATCTCCATGGATCAAATCGTCATCAACATCGAGTGGGACAGCGCATTCAACAATGACGAAGTCATCCTCATCGGCGAAGCGGGAGGCGAAAAAATCACCGCCGAAAACCTGGCTGAGTGGGCTGGTACAATCCCCTACGAAATTCTCACCAATATTAACACCCGTGTCCCGCGTGTATATGTTCAAAAGACGACATGAATGTCATGTTACCCCTCGCCCTCGTAAAGCGACATTCATGTCGCCCACCACACACTTTTTACAAATGAGCTAATCTTCTTGGGGGATATTTCAACCTCTGCCAGCCTGGGAAAGTAGAGACCAGCCCTAAGCGACTCCCGCCCCGCAGCGTGGGCCGGCGGCCATCCCGGGGGTGCGGTTTTTCCGCTGTGGGAACGTTTTCCAAGCCCCAGCGACGGCCACTTTCGTGGCCTACTACAAACTAATAACGACTATTTAGACCAATTCCCAATCTCCGCCACAACAAACATGATATAATATATCTACATTTGTAGGTACATTGCATTAGGAGGTTAACATGGTTGCCGTAGGAATAAGAGAATTAAGCCAAAAAACCAGCGAATTAATCCGCATGGTACGCAAAGAAGGACAAGAACTCCAAGTAACTTATCGGGGTGACGTTGTAGCCCTAGTCATCCCTGTTACTCGTGCCGCATCACAAGACATAGAATCCGCCTGGGACAACCTGGACACCCTCGCCGCAGAAATTGGAGCAAACTGGCCTAACGAGGTCAGCAGCGTGGACGCCGTCGCCGAAGGCCGCGCATGAACGCCTACGTAGTAGTAGATGCCAGTATATGGGTTGCTAGACTAATAGATGGAGATGTCTTTCATTCCATCAGCCGCCAATGGCTAGATAAGCAACGGGACAAGGGGATGAGTTTTCTAGCTCCCACGCTTCTACTTGTTGAAGTCGCCGCCGCCATCTCCCGCCGCACAGGGAGTAGTGATTTGGCGCAACGCGCTATAGACGCATTAGAAAACCTCCCCAATTTGCGCCTGATTGATATGGATCACAAAGTCGTGCAAACCGCCATCCGCGTAGGAGTTGACTTGGGTGTGCGAGGCGCAGACGCCTTTTACATAGCCATAGCGCAAAACTTAAACCTACCCCTCGCTACGCTAGATATAGATCAGCGTGAGCGTGGCAGTCAGATTGTAGAGACGTTGGATTTGTCTTAGTTGTCGGCGGAACTAATCCCAACCCAACCTCGTTAGAGACTATCTCCCAATCTGCCTCGTTTTCCTTGATAGCGCCAACCAGGGGATAGAATCCAGCCGCTTGGCCGAGTTCTTTTTCGGTGAAGACTCGCTTGACCAAGGGCGGGGCGATGGTTAGGAATTGTAGGGCTGCTAGAAAGGGAATCATGATGGTGAGGTAACGAGGTAATGAGATAATGAGGTAACGAGGTAATGAGGTGGTGAGGTAATGAGGTGACGGGGTGGAGTAAGAACTATGACCGGATACTGGGATTAGGACAATGTTGTAATTAATGGCACGCCCGTTTTGGGATGTGGCACAACGTCTAAGGGGGTGTTATAAGCCTCTTCAAGATTGGCAGAAGTCAATACTTCTGAGGGACTTCCCACCGCTTTTAGTTGCCCATTTACCAGTAAAGCCACTCTATCGGCACAGCCTGCTACTTGATTGAGGTCGTGCATTGCCATTAGCACGGCTAATTCTTGCTCGTCTACTAATTTTCGCAGCAGGGTCAGCAAACTAACTTGGTATCCTAAATCGAGGTGGTTGGTGGGTTCGTCTAGGAGCAAAACGGGGGTGTCTTGAGCCAGGGCACGGGCTAAAAGCACACGCTGCTGTTCTCCCCCAGAAATTTCTGCCAGACGCCGCTCAGATAAGGCGTGAACTGATGTTTTTTCCATAGCCCAATCAACTTTAGCTTCGTCTTTGGGGGTGGGTTTTCCCAGCCAGCCGAGATGGGCGGTGCGTCCCAGCATGACGGTTTGGCGAACGGTGAATGCTCCTCCCAGTTGGCGGGATTGGGGCACCACAGCCACATGTTGGGCACGGCGTTTGGGCGTGAAGGTGGAGATATCTTCCCCATCCAGCAACACGCTCCCCCCCCGGATAGGTAACACTCCACTGAGGGATCGGATGAGGGTGGACTTCCCCGCCCCGTTGGGACCGATGAGGGCTAGAATCTCTCCTGGTGGGACGGTTAAATCCACCCCCTGCAGGGCTGGTTTATCTCCGTAGTGGACGGTTAAATCCCGAATTTTGAGAACGCTCACCAGAAGACCTCCTGCTTGGCTCGGCGCAAAATCCACAAGAAGAAGGGTGCTCCCGCCAGGGCGGTGACGATGCCCACGGGCAGGGATTGGGGGGCGAGGAGAATGCGAGCCAGGACATCTGCCACGAGGAGGGCTATTCCTCCGCCAAGAATGGAAAAAGGTATCAGGCGGCGATAATCGCCTCCCCAGGAAATGCGAACCAGATGGGGGACGATTAACCCGATGAAACCGATGACGCCAGAAAATGAGACAGCGGCGGCGGTGGTGAGGGAGGCTGCCAGGATGATGAAGATTTTGACTTTTTCGACTGGGAGGCCGAGTTGAGTGGCTTGTTCTTCTCCAAATTGGAGGACGTTGAGAAAGTGCCCGCTCAGAATTAGCAGCCCGGTTCCGACTGCCATGTATGGGAGGGCGATTTTGACCGGATCCCAGCCTGCGACTGGTGCGCCTCCGAGCATGAATGCCAGGGCGTGGTGAACTTGTTCTTGGGAGCGAATCATGAGAAAGGATGTTAGGGCAGAGGTGAATGAGCCTACGGCCACGCCTGCTAATATGAGGGTGGTGAGGGGAACTATTTTACCCACCTTTGCTAATCCGTAGACAATTGATACGGTTAGGATTGCGCCGAAAAATGCCCCGAAGGGGATTAGATAACGCCCCATCCACGGCAGGGTCATGAAGAATACTGCGCCTAATCCTGCTCCGGAGGCGACGCCTATGAGGTAGGGGTCAGCCAAGGGGTTGCGAAAAAGTCCCTGAAATGCGGCTCCGCTGCCGGCCAAGGCTGCCCCGGGGAGGGTGACGAGTATGGCATGCGGCAACCGGATTTGGGAGAGGATGGTGACGAAATGATCGGGCCAGTCTGGCTCTATGTGGAAGATGTGCAAGCCGTTGATGCCTATGCGCAGAACGGTGCCGGGAGGGATGAAGACCGCACCTAAGGCAACGCTGAGGATGAAGGCAAAGGCGAGAGATATTCCGAGGAGGAGGTAGGGGCGTTTGAGCATAGTGAAACGTAAAACGTAAAACGTGATGACGTAAAATTCACGCATCACGTTTCACGATTCACGGAGTTTTAATTCTCGAATACTTCAGGATGTAGAATTTCAGCCAGTTGTTCAAAGCCGTCTACCAGGCGTGGACCAGGGACGCTGAGAATATAAGCATCAAAGGGGAAAACTTTCTCGTTTACGACTGCTGAGATTGCATCCCAGCCGGCACGTTCGGCTACGCTTTCGGGGGTGATACCGTAGAGAGCGTCAGAGAGCAAAATGATGTCGGGGTCTTGGGCTATGATTTCTTCAGAGCTAAGTTGTACCCAACTGCTATCTACGGCATCTCCCAAGTTCGCACCTTTAGCTTTGTTGATGACATAGGAAACAAATGTTCCTGGACCAGGAGTGTAGGGATTGGCAGGGTCAGTAGCGTCTAGTTCGTAGAAAACCAGGGGAGTCTCTTCCACGTCGGTTAGTTTTTCTTCTACAGTAGTAACTCGGTCTTGAAGAGAGGCTATCAATTCTTCCGCCGCATCCTCTTGCCCTGTCAATTCTGCCAAATCAGATAGATTATCGTACAAACCTTGGAAGTTTTGAGGGTTGGCTTGCCAGTATACGGTCAGGCCTAAGTCTTTGAGTTCCTGTACTTGTTCGGGGGAGATGATTTCAGCAACAATTACTAGATCAGGTTCCATGGCGAGGATTGTTTCGGTGGGTAATCCCTCCCAAAGAGAACCAACGCTTTCTATTTCTAGGGCTGCGTCAGGATAAGTGGAATA
>QMOK01000072.1 GCA_003648195.1 Chloroflexota bacterium
AACCCTCCAATCCTCATCCCTATTGATGCCAGCCAACACAATCCGGCAAACCGTTTATACCCACTAGTGTTTGAAGTGCCCCTGGCAGAACTTGATTTACTTAATTTACATCAATACACAGTTACCACGTTAACCGCTTACAAAACCGCCAACGCAGAACGTACCGCCCAATATGCCCAATTTGATCAATTACAACGCACTTATCTGGCCGCGCTAGCTGGGTTTGGCGAAGTATTGAGCCGCTATATCAATATTGCCTTGCAGGGAGAAAGCACCAGCGTAGGAGCCATCAAAATGGTCGCCCATCTCCCCGTTGCCATTCAACGCTTACTAGACCGCGTACCACACAAACTGGATATGCTCAACGACTTAATAAAAGGGCGCGAAGTATTCTCTAACGTAGGCGCGGTGGTTCCATCAAGCACACTAACACGCTTTATCACCGCCAAAGATGACAACGACAAAAAAACACTGGTGTGGGGCATAATTACCGATGCCAAAAACATCATGCGCATCTCTTTACGAGATTTCCGGCCCCACGTAGAAATGTTAGAAGCCATTGGACGCCGCGATTTGGCCTTGCAAATAGTTGAAGATTACCTAGAGGCTTACGCCAACGGCCTAAACCAATTTATTTCCGAACTCTATCATATTACCGTATCCAGTCGAGAAACCACCATGCTAGGAGGCTCACATGTCCGCTGATACGCTAACCGGACGCCAATTGAACAATTTCAAAATAGAGCGCGTCATCGGGCGTGGCGGCATGGGAATAACCTACTATGGCGTAGATGTTAATTTGCAGCGACCAGTTGCCATTAAAGTGCTAGATGCTCGTTTCAGACACGATGCCACATACGCCCGCCGTTTCGTGCAAGAAGCACGCACAATTGCCAAGTGGCGGCATGAGAACATCGTCCAAATCTATTACGCTGATGAAGTAGATGGTTTTTATTACTTTGCGATGGAATATATTGCTGGACGCGATCTAGGCGTAGTGATGTCTGAAAACGTCTCTCAGGGGAAATTTTTACCCCCCAGCGAAGTCATTCGCATTGGCCGCGCAATTGCCACCGCACTCGATTATGCTCACCAAAACGGCGTTATTCATCGCGATGTCAAACCCTCTAACATACTCATGGCTAACACTGGGCGCGTTGTACTGGTAGATTTTGGCCTAGCCTTAGATGTTTCTCAAGGCTCATTCGGAGAAGCCTTTGGATCGGCGCACTACATAGCCCCAGAACAAGCCCGCAAATCGGCCAACGCGGTGCCCCAATCTGACCTGTATTCATTGGGCATCATCCTCTACGAACTCCTGGCGGGAACCGTGCCATTCGATGACCCTTCCCCCACCAGCGTTGCGCTTCAGCACATCACGCTAGCCGTGCCTTCACCAAGAATATACAATTCGGCCATTAGCTTACAAACCGAGCGAGTTTTGTTCAAGGCATTAAGCAAAGACCCCGCGCAACGCTACGAGAATGGCACCGCGCTAATGACCGCCCTTGAACAATCCCTCAGGGCAGTCCCCACGCACGAAAACCGCATTGATCTGCCGCCACTACCAGCAGAAGCGATTTCCCAATTCCCCACCGACACAAAAGATAACGACCCCTTACTAGGGCGGCAGTTAGACGAATATCGTCTGGATGAGCTAATTGGACACGGAGGAATGGCACGTGTTTATCGCGGGGTTGATACCCGTCTAAAACGCTATGTAGCCATCAAAGTCATCGACACCCCATTCCAGGCCAACACAGACCACATGCGGCGTTTCCAGCATGAAGCACAGGCAATTGCCCAGCTAGAACATCCTCACATCGTCAGTCTCTACCGTTATGGGCAAGTGAATGGTTTGCTCTATATGGCTATGCAGTACGTTGAAGGGGCCGACCTATATTCGGTGCTCAATTCCTACCGCTCTGCCGGAGACCTTATCGCGCCCGAAGACGCCTTGCGCATCATACGTGAAATTTGCGAAGCCCTAGATGACATGCACAGCAAAGGCATTATTCACCGCGATTTAACACCCTCAAACATCATGCTAGACGAAGATGGCTGCACCTACCTAACCGATTTCGGGCTAGCATTGCTCCACGATGTAGGCACCCAGGGAGAGATTTTCGGCTCTCCGCTTTACGTAGCCCCAGAACAAGCTATTTCTTCCGCAGATGCTGTGCCGCAGAGCGATTTATACGCCGTGGGAGTGATTTTGTACGAAATGTTCACCGGTGAACTACCCTTTGACGCCGAAGAGCCGCTTGATGTTGCCATGCAGCACATGACCGAAGCACCCCGCCCGCCGCGCCAAGTCCGCCCCGAAATTAGCCCCGAACTAGAAACGGTTATTCTCAAAACCCTGGAAAAGAATCCCCAAGACCGTTACGCCTCTGGAAAAGCTCTGGTCGCGGCCCTCGAAAAAGCTCTCAGAGATTCATCAAAAAGCGTTTCTCTGGCAACCCCCTCGCGTTCCACAATCCTCGAACGGGTAGCCAGTAGAATGGCAGCCCAATCTTTGCCCCCCCTCTCAAAGGCTGAAATCTTATCTCGGAACAAGAAAAAACGCCGCTGGCTTACGTGTTTCAGCGCGTTGATGTTAATGACCATTGTGATTGCTGGTTGGTTTTTCCTGACTGGGGGCAAGGGTGAGAGATTGACCCCAGCCTGGTTCTCCTCCCCAACCAACCAGCCAACCACGGCTCTAGTGGCGGCCCCTCCTATCAGAACAGCCACGCCGACAAACACACCTACCGAAATTCGCACTTCTACAACCGCGCCAACAGCCGCTCCAACGCAAACAATTGCTCCCAGCGCAAGCGAGACGCAACGCGCCCCAACAGCTACACTAACCCCCACCCCACGCCCCAGCGTTACACCAACCAGCCAGCCCTCCCCAACAGCCACCGCTTTCACTATAGTAGTGCGTTCGCAAGACCACATGCCTATGGTACTTATCCCAGCAGGTACTTTCTCGCGAGGTGCAGCTAGCAATGATATTAACGCCGAAACAGATGAGCAACCTCAACACGAAATTTACCTGGATAGCTTCTATATTGACCAATACGAAGTTTCAGTAGGGCAATATGTGGCTTTTCTAAATGTTTTGGGAAAGCACGCGGGCGCTTGCCAAGGGTATACTTGCGCGCGCACCCGCTTTGAAACCTGGGATAGCAATATTCTCTGGAATCAGGGTGCAATTTACGAGGCAGAGGCGGGGCTCGCGGATCATCCGGTTAATAATGTCAGTTGGTTTGGCGCACAGGCGTATTGCGAATGGGTGGGTGGGCGTCTGCCGACAGAAGCCGAATGGGAATTTGCGGCACGCGGCTTCGATGAACGCATTTATCCGTGGGGAGACGAACCGCCAGATGAAAACCGAGCGGTATTTGGAGAATCCCAGTATGCCGCGTTGTTGCCAGTGATGGCGCTGCCGCGGGGAAGCAGCTTTTTTGGACTGTATGGCATGGCGGGGGGCGTGCAAGAATGGGTATCCGACTGGTATGACTCTGCTTACTATCTCATAAGCCCCAAAGAAAACCCCACCGGCCCAGAAACAGGTTTCAACGTCTATTATCCCAAAGCGTTCAGAGGCGGTTCCTGGCTAAGCAATCCCGCCGACTTACGGGTGACAGCCCGTAATGGCGCCAGCCCTATCAGTTTCACCCAATTTGGCCCCGATATAGGTTTTCGCTGCGCCCAGACGGCTGCCCCGTAATGAAAAATACGCGTAACTGTTCAGGTTATAGCTAAATAAGCCGCAATGGAACGCGGACGGGCCTGCGGCCTCGCGGACTTAGCGGGTTTTCGCGAATTTAAAACATTAAAATCGTGTTCCTTGTGTGAAAATTATTTGTAAACAACCCCTAAATGACACGTCACTTACTTTTTACCACTACCTTAGGTACATATTTTCCAGGAGGAGAGCAAATGAAGACCATTGGATTATTAGGCGGCATGAGTTGGGAAAGCAGCGCGTTATATTATAGTTGGATAAATGAGATCGTCAGACAGAAATTAGGCGGATTACATTCGGCTCGCATAGCCATGGTAAGCGTTGATTTTCAAGAAATAGAAGACCTGCAACACAAAAATAAATGGGAAGAATCTGGAGAGGTGTTAAGTAAAGCAGCGGCACAAGTTGAAGCCGCCGGAGCGGACTTTTTGCTCATTTGCACAAATACCATGCACAAAGTAGCCCCGCAAATTGAAGCAGCAATTAATATCCCCATCTTGCACATTGCAGACGCCACCGCAGAAGAGATTAAAAAACACGGCATCCACACCATAGGATTGCTAGGCACAAATTTCACCATGGAGCAAGAATTCTATGCCGGGCGTTTGGCAGAGAAACACGGCCTAAAAGTGCTTATCCCTCCCAAAGAAGACCGAGAGATAGTGCATCGCGTAATTTACAAAGAATTAGTAGTGGGAATGGTGAAAGATGAATCGCGGGCAGAATACCTTAGAATTATGCGCGATTTGCAGGCTCAGGGCGCAGAGGGAGTAATAGAAGGCTGTACAGAGATTGTCACCCTGGTCCAGCAAAAACACACCCCCATCCCGTTATTTGACACAACCTCTATCCACGCTCAAAAAGCCGTTGAAATGGCTTTGGATTAAATCAGATTCTTCTCTCACCCATCCTTGAGACCAGAACCGGTCAGAATGGCGACAATAGGTTCAGGGACATGGCCGGCAATTTGGCGCAACCCATCCCAAACCAGGGCGGAGGTCAGCTCGACGTACAGCCCCGCCCGAGCGAGGCTGTCACGCCCAGGGGTAATGCGATCCTCCTCCACTGCCAGGAAAGTTCCCCCACTGGCGCTCACCACGCTTAATAACGCCTCCCGCCTATGAGATTGGCGAATCCGCACGCCTTCCGCCAAAGTCTCCCCCTCCTCAACCTCAATAGATTTTCCGTGAAACTCCGCCCACAAGGGAGGACAAGCCATTGCCTGAACGCCAACCAAAACCGGCTGACGGGCTATGAGCCCCGCTCTTCGCAAAGCTGCAAATCCGCGCGCCACCCCCAAAAGCAGCGTGCCATGCCCCGTGGGGATAATCACCGTTCCCGGCGATTGGCCGAGTTGGGCGTGAAGCTCATAAGCGATAGTTGCCAGCCCGGGGATGCCGTGCGGCATGTAGGCATGGCTGGCATAAACCTGGCCTTGGGCAACAGCCTCTAAAACGGCCTCGGTGGCCTTAGAGCGCGGGCCGGGGATGGGCGTCACCTGGGCGCCGTAATGGGCAATTTGCTCGCGTTTGGGGCCAGATGCGTAGGCGGGGATAAAAACCTGGGCGGAGATTCCAGCCCGAGCGGCATAAGCGGAAAAAGAGGCCCCCGCGTTCCCAGACGAATCCTCCACCGCGGAGGTTACCCCTCGTGAACGCAAAAAGCTAACCAATAACGCCGTCCCGCGATCCTTGAACGAGCCGGTAGGGTTGAGGGTTTCGAGCTTGAAAGCGACTTGTTGCCCAAAAGCTTCTGCCCACACAAGAGGAGTGTTCCCCTCTCCCAGCGAGACAATGGGGGCATCGGCGGGCAACCCAAAAGTGTGCCTGTAACGCCAAATCCCAGGGAGGTCTGGTTCGGTGGTTTCGGTGTTGAATGTCAAAGGAGCAGAGAAGTCGTATATTCCGCCGCAATGGGGGCATATATGGGGGATGTGGTCATTTGGGTAAGGAGTTTTACAGGCGGAACAGGCAATCATGGTTCATTCCCCTGGCTTGGGTGTATAGTCCCCTTCAATCCATTCTTCACCATCTGAGTTGACTTCTTTCTTCCAGACCGGGACAATTTCTTTCAGGCGGTCAATGCCATAACGAGCGGCTTCAAAAACACCTGTGTCGCGGTGTCCTGCCGAACAGGCAACGGCCACCGAGGGAGTTTCGGGATATAAGCGTCCTACTCGTTGAATGATGGCAACGCCTTTCACAACCGGCCACCGCTCTCGAATTTCATCAGCAATTTGGCGCATTTTTGCTTCTGCCATGGAGTTGTAGGCTTCGTATTCCAGGTAATCGGTTTCGTGTGGGTCGGTGCGGGTCGTTATTCCGCGCACCGTGCCAGCGAAAAAGCACGCCGCGCCTGTAGCGGGAGTGGTAATTTGCGCCAGGAGGTCGTTTAGGTCAAATTCGCTTTCGGTAATGGCAATAATTGTGGGGGGTTCTTTTTTCGTCATAAAATTTGGGGGATGGTTCACTCCCCTCCCGCAAATATTCGATGGCGTGTCATTCTCTGAGGGTGCTTTTCCCGAAGAATCTCCTATATTTACGAGAGGGAGACTCTTCGTTCACTAATCTTAGCTCTGCTAAGACACGTTCTCTCAGAGTGACACATCAACGCTTTTTTATTAGGGGGGAGTGAACGGTTACTATTTAGGGATGGTTCGCAATTTACTTTACACAGTTTCTCTGGAGTACTCAAGCTCGCTTAGATTATATTGGCTATACGCAAACAGCGCTCTACTCTCCGCTAACGTATCAGCCGCCGCTGACATGCGGGAACAAGGCTACTTCGTCCCCGTCTGAAAGTTCGGCTTCCGCATCGGCAAAAACTTGGTTTATCGAGGCTAGCATACTTTTGATGATAAGTTCTCCGTCTGGGTAACGCGCAATGAGTTCATCCTTTAGGCCGCTAATACACGCGGCGTCTGGAAGTTCCACTTCTTCGCTTTTTTTCCCTGTAAGGGTGCGCATGGCGGCGAAAAACAACACGTTTATTCTGATCATGAACTTGTTCCTTGGTTAGACATTATAAACATCTCCGCTTTGCCCTCCGTGTTTTTCCACCAAACGGATGTTTCCAATTTCCATGGTTTTTTCAACTGCTTTGGACATATCGTAGATGGCGAGCGCGGCGACAGAAACGGCAGTGAGGGCTTCCATTTCTGCGCCAGTTTTGGCAGTAGTGCGGACTTTTGCCGTGATCTTTACCCCCGGCAAATTGGCGTCAAAGGCAAAATCAACTGCGATTTGGTTAAGTGGTAAGGGATGGCAGAGAGGAATCAGGTCTGATGTTTTCTTAGCGGCGCTAATGCCGGCAATTTGCGCCACTGTGAGCACATCGCCTTTTTTAAGGTTTCCCGCCTGGATAAGGGCTAAAGTTTCCGCTTTCATGCGGATTTCGCCTTTGGCGATTGCCATCCGCTCGGTAACAGGTTTATGCCCTACATCCACCATATAGGCTTTTCCTTCAGTATCAAGATGGGTGAGTTTTTTGTTAGTCATGGCGTAGATTATACCGCATGGGGATATATTGGGAAGTTGGAGAATGGTGCTTGGCGTTGGGGCTGGTGAGAGCTAGTCAACAAATCTGAAAACCTATTAATTGGCGCATAGGTTAGAATTACGGTAGATAATAACAACAGGAGATAAATTATGAAGACACACAAATTTTTTATGTTCGCGATTGTTTCTTCACTGCTCCTCTTAGGAAGCGAACAGCCATCGGCGTACGCGCAACCCTATTACGATAATTTCAACCTAACAGAGATCGATCTTGGCCTCTCAGGAAGTCAAACGCTAAAAGAATGGTACGATGCTGAATCTTCTTATACGGGCAACGGCACCTACTTCAGTGCGTATATCACCTTGCCAGTTGGGGACGACCTCTACATTGGGTTAGGTACAGCGCGAGCGGGGGAAGAAGATGGAGCTTATTTAGCAAAATTTGACGGTTCTGCTCTAAGCGGGATTGGTGACTTGGATGAGCAAGGGTTCCATGAAATGATATGGGATGGATCGCTAGTTCACATAGCCGGTTCTGACCCTACAGATGACCACACAGCCGGAAACCATTACACTTACCAACCCGGCGGGAGCCTGACCAAATACCGCGATGCAAGCAACGGGCTGCCCAATGTCGTCCATTCTTGGGGATTATGGCAATCTGGGAATACGCTGTACGAGGCGGCCAGCACCTACGACAATTGCGCTAGCGGCGACTTATGCGGGCAAATTTTTTCTAGCACCGATGACGGAGAAACTTGGACCAAAGAAAGCGACCTGGGCGAGTACCGAGCCTATGACATCTTTGAATTTAACGGCAGCCTATACGCTATCTACAACGACGAATATAAAAACCCTCTCACTTTAGCCAAAAGCACCGACAATGGAAAAACTTGGAACGACATACCAGGCCTCACTGAGAACATTCGCCGCGTTCATATCATCGAATTCAATAATGAGCTACTTGTCGTCAGTTGGGATAGAGCAAAAATTTACTCCCTAGATGCAAGCGATAACATCTCTACCCATAATCTTCCATCTCTTTACAAAGTAGGAGCATCCTACAGCGCAACTCACTACAGCGACTACAATATAATGGCTGTGGCAGATGGGTATCTTTACCTAATTGCAGAAGAACAAGGCGGAGCGAAACACGCCATCATTCGCACAACAGACCTATCTAATTGGGAATGGACAACAAATACAAACGAAAAACTAACCTCGCTTTCATATTGGGAAAACAAAAACTGGCTTGTTACCTGCACGGCGGGAACAAACGCCAAACTATTGAAAATAGAATTACAGGGAACCCCTTCTGCGGTTACTATGACAAGTTTTCAGGCCAGGAATCAAGGCGTTACTCTGTGGAAAGTGGCCGCCTTTCTCTTATCAACAAGCGTGTTGGGATTTTTGAAGTCTAAGAAATGGAGAAACTAAAAACCGGTGCTGGGGGTTGGGGAAAAACAAACCATCTGCCGTGTTGCCACTCTAACAGCGCGCGTGTACCAATCCGCTATTTTCTCAATCTACCAACCCTCCCGTATCTTCTCAATAAACAGGGACAAGACCTCCGAGGTTTTTGTAGTGCAAACCTCGGAGGTCTTAGCCTCACCCCAAAATATTGAGATGATACACCCTCCCCATGATATAATACCCCCCATGGAAAACAATAATATCTTCAACAAATGGAAAGACGGACTAGCCCGCACGCGCAAAACTACTTTCGGGCGCATTGCCAATTTTTTGGGAACCAGTGATATTTCAGATGAACTTTGGGAGAATTTAGAAGCCCTTTTCATTCAAGCTGACCTGGGCATGGAAACCACTTTGGACGTGATTCAGTCGTTGCAAGAGCGCGTTCACCTAGAGGGGCTAACCCGGTCTGACGAATTGGCTCAGGCCATCACAGAAGAACTCAGCTCACGGTTGAACACCCCTCCCCCACTCGTTTTGCGAGAACGACCTACCGTGATCCTCATCGCGGGGGTCAATGGTTCAGGAAAAACGACCACAATGGCTAAATTGGGAAAACGATTTCAATCCGAGGGCAAAAAGGTCATCTTTGGCGCCGCAGACACTTATAGAGCAGCCGCCATTGACCAATTACAAATCTGGGGCGAGCGTTTGGGCATTCCCGTTATTGCTGGGCAGCCAAACGGCGACCCGGGCGCGGTGACTTTTGATACTGTAAAATCCGCTATTGCCCGCAAAGCCGATATCGCGCTGATAGACACCGCCGGGCGGTTGCACACTCGCTTTAACCTCATGGAAGAGTTGAAAAAGGTGCACCGTGTAGCTGGCAAAGCTTTAGATGGCGCTCCCCACGCCAGTTGGCTGGTGATGGACGCCACCACCGGGCAAAACGCTCTTCATCAGGCAGAGGCGTTCAACGAGGCAATTGCGCTGGATGGGGTTATCCTCGCTAAATTGGATTCTTCGGCTAGAGGGGGGATGGCGTTCGCTATCCAGAAAGAACTGGGCTTGCCGATTCTTTACGCTGGGTTGGGCGAAAGCGCTCAAGATTTGGAAGTGTTCAATCCCCAAGCTTTTGCGCGAGGTATTTTGGCAGATTTTTTATAAGAACGGTAATAGGGTATATTAAATGCACTTAGCTTTCACATCTTATTCATCCTTGGTTTTCTTTGCGGCTGTAATAGCCCTCTTTATGGTTGTTTGGAGCATGCGCCACGCAGCCAGAGGTGGAAACTGGTTTAGTGTGGTAATGATTGGCGCGTTTTTTTGGTCTGCTGGTTATGGGCTAGAAATGCTGAGCACAGATTTGCAATATGCGCTATTTTGGGTAAAAGTACAATATCTTGGAATAGCTATAGTGCCTGTAAGCTGGCTGTTTTTAGTGATAAGTTATACCAGAAATCAGCAATGGCTAAACCGTCAAAATTTAATACGTTTGCTTGCCATTCCATTGATCACTTTGTTAATAGCATGGACAAATGAACTTCATGAGTTGGTATGGGTCAATCCTGCTGTAGAATCTAATCCTTTTTTCAATCATTTAGTATTTGAACAAGGGCTATGGTATTGGATTAATGTTATTTACGCATATACCCTAATTTCGATAAGTACAATTTTATTGATAATTGCAAGCACCAAAAAAGAGGGAATTTACAAACAACAGAGCATTGTTCTACTTATTTTTTCAATCACCATTTGGTTTGGAAACATAATTTATATGCTCGGTCTGTCTCCTTACCAGTTAGATTTATCTCCTATTATTTTCTCTTTTGGGGGCTTAATAATAGCTTGGGAATTATATAGATATAGGATATTGGATATAGTCCCGATTGCTAGAGACGCTATCATGGATATAATACCTGATGGTATTGTGGTGATAAACCATCAAGGCATAATTATTGATATTAACCAGGCGGCTCAACAAATTATTGGGAAGAAACAATCAGGGCTAGGACATCCAATTGCAGAAGTTCTATCTCAGTGGCCAAGAAGCCTTTCTTTTTATGATGCTAATAAAGAATTAGAAGTTGTGTCTCACTTAGAACAAGTTTTGAAGATTGATGAAAAAAAATTTTCTTTTGATTTCAGCATTGCTCCCTTAAAAAATACAAATGGCTACAGAATAGGCTCATTACTGACTTGGCATGATATTACCTCTCAGAAACAAAGCGAGGAAAAGTTACGCAAGCTCTCTCGCGCTGTTGAACAAAGCGCCAGCGCGATTGTTATCACTGATTTGAACGGCACTATTGAATACGTCAATCCCGCTTTCAGCAAAGTAACTGGTTATACTGCCAAAGAGGCCATTGGTGAAAACCCGCGTATTCTAAAATCTGGCAAGATGGATACTCAGATTTATAAGAAGTTGTGGGCAGATATAACGAATGGCAAAGTATGGTTTGGTGAAATACTCAACAAAAATAAGAGTGGTGAACTATATTGGGAATCATCAACCATCGCTCCAATTACGAATGAAAACGGCAAACCAACCCATTATGTAGCTGTTAAAGAAAACATCTCGCAGCGCAAACGCATGGAACAAGAATTAGCCGAAGCCCGTGACCAAGCACTAAAAGCTAGCCATCTAAAAAGTCGTCTCCTAACTAATGTGAGCCACGACATGAAAACCCCCTTAGGGGCAATTGTGGGATATTCAGAGATGATAAAAGAAGGATTATACGGCCCAGTTACAGAACGACAAAAAGAGAAACTAGACATCATATTTCAGAACAGCAATGTGCTGAGCGAATATGTGAGCAATCTTTTAGAACAATCAAAAATAGAATCGGGCAATATAACTTTCAACTTCAGTTCATTCACCCCCCAAGAGTTGATTTCTTCTATAGCTGATCATGTATCTTTATTAGCGAAAAATAAAAAAATAGACCTAAACGCAGATATTGTCTCTGGTGCGCCAAAAACAATTACGGGAGATTTTTATTGGCTGCAACGCATTTTAACAAACATGGTTAATAATGCCATTAAATTCACAGAAGAAGGCAGTGTAACCATCTCTATTCTGCCACATGGAGAAAATAAATGGGATCTTCGAGTATCAGATACAGGTGCTGGCATTTCTATTGAAGATCAAGAACGAATTTTTGTAGCTTTTCAAAAAGGCGATAAAGATTCAAAAATAGGGGCTGGCTTGGGGTTGGCTATTGTCAAAGAAATTACTGGCCTGATGGGTGGCACAATAACTTTAGAGAGCGAAGTCGGCCGAGGAAGCACCTTTACCATAACTCTGCCAATTAAGAACTAGCCACACCTTGTGTCTCTCGCAAATTTCGTGCAAGAAGGAAGAAAACCATGACTGAAAAACCAATTGCCTTAATTATTGAAGATGACAGCGATCAAGCTGAAATTTTTACTCAGGCACTCCGCCAGGCAGGATACGAAACTCATACTTCCTATGATGGAAAAGATGGCCTAAAATGTATAAGAGAACTAAGGCCTCATATAGTAATTTTAGATTTACATCTTCCTTTCTTACAAGGAGATGAAATACTAAAAATTGTCCGTCAAGACCCAGAAATAAAGGATACAAAAATAATTTTAGCGACAGCTAACCCACAATGGGCTGAACCTCTTCGAGAAGAAAGTGACCTGGTACTTATAAAACCAGTTGCTTTTGGTCAGTTACAAATTTTAGCTACACGACTGCTCTCAGATAAATCTTTAAGATAAAGAATTATGAATATCAGTTTCAAACGCTACAACAAAGATTTACCATATTCCTACAGTCTGGGAGTTTTCCCCACCATAGAACTTCTCTCGAAACGTGCCAAGCACACGCTGGGGGTAATTTTACATTCCAAAGGAAAGCGAAACAAAGGCCTAGAGAAAATTCGTTTCCTATGCGAAAAGAATGATATTCCCCTAACCGAAGACGACAAAACCATTCAGCGCATCGCCCGAAAGGGGAACGTGTACGCGGTGGGAGTTTTCGAGAAGTACCACGCTCCCTTGTCTCACAACCAAGACCACATTGTGCTGGTCAATCCCAACGGAATGGGAAACT
>QMOK01000073.1 GCA_003648195.1 Chloroflexota bacterium
CACTTCCGGAAGAAGAAGCCGCACCCGCCACAGAAGCCGAAGAAGTTGATGAGCTTCCTGCTAGGTTATCGGATATAAAGGACGAAGAAGAGCTAGAGCCACTTCCGGAAGAAGAAGCCGCACCCGCCACAGAAGCCGAAGAGGTTGATGAGCTTCCTGCTTGGTTATCGGACATAAAGGACGAAGAAGAGCTAGAGCCACTTCCAGAAGAAGAAGCCGAACCAGTCACAGCCGCCGAAGAGGTTGATGAGTTCCCCGCCTGGCTATCGGAGACTGCAGAGAAAGAAGAAGCAGCGGAACCAATACCATTCCCTGGAGAAAACGAACTCCTCGAAACGCAAGAATCTGTCTCTATGCCAGACTTAGAAGAAGACAATATCTCTATATCTTGGCTAAAAAACTTAGCTCAACAACAAGGTATCGCCCAAGAAGATTTACCCGAAATAGCAGAAGAACCTACGCTCACAATATCACCTGAAGAAAAAGAGGAAGAAATTGAAATTCCTCCAACAGAATCCGTTCAGCATCAAAAAGCTAAATTACCAGAAAAACCAGGAACCGCAGAGCTTGAACCACCTGCCTGGGTACTAGAGGGAACAGATCCCGAAGAAGATGAAGAAGAATACACTTGGCTACCAATGATGAAAGAGCCTGTCGAGATAAAAGAGAAAATTGACCCCAACAAGGCCTCACTCTCTCAAATTGAGGATTTACATGGAATTGGTTTTAGAGTCGCCGAAGGCATAGTCTCCCATCGCGAAGAGCATGGTCCCTTTGAAAACGTCGAAAGTCTACTAGACGTTCCAGAAATTGATAAAGATACTTTAGACATCCTCAAACCTCAATTCGAAATCATTCCGCTAGCAAAGCCAGAAGCAGAGATAGAAGTAAAGAAAGCAGAAGAAAAAATAGCAGCCAAAACGCCTCGCCCCGAGCCAGAAGATGAGTACCAATCCCTGCTCTTCAGCGCTCAGGATGCTTTAGAGGATGGTCAAATTGATGACGCTCTGAAACATTACGCGAAGCTGATCGAAGAGAACAAATATCTCGCTGAAGTAATACAAGACCTATCCGTAGCCACATACAAATACCCTCTGAATATCACCATCCTCAAGACTTTAGGAGACGCCTACCTGCGAGATGACCAACTCCAAGATGCCCTAGATGCTTACTCCAAAGCAGAAGACCTGTTGCGATAAGAATCATCTAAAAAGCTCCCCCAGTGACCGGCGATGAAGCCCAAAATCGCCGGTCACTTTTGTTTGAGGAGTGGCAAATGGTCAGAAAACCAGGAAAACCTCAAACTAACCTCCCCGCCCCCAACGTACCAATCTGCCCTTCCCCACCTCACCAACCCCATTCCCAATACACCCTTCCCCAAGTATACTTAACCAACTTATTACCACCAAAAACACAAGGAGATTTATATGGAAAAAACACTCGTTTTAGTAAAGCCTGACGGCGTCCAAAGAGGATTAATTGGCGAAATTATCCAACGTTTAGAACGCCGTGGACTGTTGCTAACAGCCGCCAAATTCATGCAAGTCAGCCAAGAACTGGCCGAAACCCACTACGGCATTCACAAAGGAAAACCATTCTACAAATCCCTGCTAGAATACATCACCTCAGCGCCCGTAATGGCCATGGTTTGGGAAGGTCCCAACGCCATAGCCGCCGTCCGGCAAACCATGGGAGCCACCAACCCCACCGCCGCCGCCCCCGGCTCCGTGCGGCACGACTTTGGCCTGGAAATTGGCCGCAACCTCACCCACGCCTCAGACTCCGTTGAAAACGGCCAAAAAGAAGCCGCCCTCTGGTTCAAAGAAGACGAACTAGTAGACTGGAATCGCACCGTAGACAAATGGATTTTTGAATAAATTCCGCCATACTCACAACTCAACGGTTCCGGGGCTGTCATTCTGGAACCGTTTTTAACTTTCTGAACACTTAACCTGCCATGCTAACTCCTCAAGAGATTGAAAACCGTCTCGCGCTCATCCTCCCCACCGTAGACGCGCCCGGCCGCTATAACGGCGGAGAATTCAACCAAGTCGTCAAAAATTGGGATAACGTCCAAACCAAAGTTGCCCTGCTCTTCCCCGAAATCTACGACCTAGCCATGTCCAACCTGGGTATCATGATTCTCTACGACCTCATCAACCAACGCCCACACACGCTAGCAGAGCGGGTTTTCCTCCCCTGGGTGGATATGGAAAAAGCCATGCGCCAGGCCGAAATTCCCCTTTATTCCCTGGAAACAAAACACGCCCTGGCGGATTTTGACCTTATCGGCGTCTCACTTCCCTACGAATCGCTCTACACCAACCTCCTCAACGCTCTGGATTTGGGCGGGATTCCCCTCCTCAGCGCGGATCGCACCTCCGGCCACCCCCTGATAATCGCCGGGGGACACGCCACCTTTAACCCCGAACCTGTTGCCGCCTACGTGGACGCATTCGTCATCGGCGAGGGTGAAGAAGTCATCCACGAAATTGTAGATTGCGTGGAAGCGTTCAAACATTCCAATGTTAAAACGTTAGAACGCGAAAAACTTCTCCTCGCGCTGGCGCAAATTCCCGGAGTCTACGTGCCCGCGCTTTACCAGGCACATTATCACACCAACGGCGTTTTCTCTCACCTAGAGCCTCTCAGCAATGATGTTCCCCAAACTATTATAAAACGCATCGTTGGGGAATTGCCCCCACCCCCAACCCGCTTCATCGTCCCCTACATAGATACCGTCCACAACCGCGCGCCCATAGAAATTATGCGTGGCTGCACCCGTGGGTGCCGCTTCTGTCACGCGGGGATAGTAAATCGCCCGGTACGTGAACGCTCCGTAGAACAAATTCTCACCGCCATCGAAGAAATCATTCCTCACACTGGATACAGTGAAGTCGGCCTCCTTTCTCTCTCTTCTTCAGATTATTCTCATGTAGTAGAGCTGGTAAAAGCCATCAACGAGCGTTTCCAGGGGAAAAACATCGCCATTTCCCTCCCCTCCCTGCGCATAGAGAGCCTTTCGGTGAAACTGATGGACGCGCTGGCCGGTCAACGCCGCCGGGGATTTACCCTCGCGCCCGAAGCAGCCACCGAGCGCATGCGCCAGACTATCAACAAACCCATCTCAGATGCCCAACTTTTGGAAACGGTACGCGAGATTTATTCGCGCGGCTGGCACACAATCAAACTCTATTTTATGATTGGCCTCCCCACAGAAACCTTAGAAGATGTGCAAGCCATCGCCGAACTCTCTAAAGCAGTTCGAGATGAGGGCGCAAAAATCATCGGCAAGCGAGCACAAGTTCATGTCAGCATAGGCACATTCATACCCAAACCGCACACGCCTTTCCAATGGGTGGCTTGCGATACAATAGAAATAATTCAAAACAAGCTAAACCGCCTTAAGGAAGAACTTCGCGGCTGGGGATTGAAAATGAACTGGAACGACCCACGCGAAACCACCCACGAGGCCTGGCTCACACGCGGAGACCGGCGCATGGCCAAGGTGATTTACCACGCCTGGAAAAACGGAGCCAAGTTTGACGCCTGGCGGGAGCATTTCAACTTCCAGGCTTGGATAGACGCTTTTGAAGAAGTAAGTCTAAACCCAGACTTTTATACTCACCGTCAACGCTCTGCGGATGAGGTATTCCCTTGGGATCACATTAACGCCGGCGTGAGCAAAAAATTCCTCCGCCAAGATTACGAATGGAGCCAAGAGGAAAAGACACGTCCCGATTGCCGTGAAAAATGTTATGCCTGTGGCATTTTGCCAACTTTTAACGACCTCCGCCGCCAAGTGCCAGATGAGGCTTGGTATTGTCCGGCAGTGAAGTAGCTGGATAGTTCGTTTGACAATGTCACTGCGAGCGGAGCGCGGCAGTCTCCCTTTTCGACTGGGAAATTGCCACGCCTATCCCAATCGACCAATTTACCATTCCCTAATTTACAACCAATGAAAAAACAACGCATCCGAATTATATTTTCTAAAACAAAAGCTATGCGCTACACAGGGCATCTTGATTTGCGCCGCGCCTGGGAGCGCACCATGCGCAGGGCTGCTCTCCCGCTGGGTTACAGTCAGGGTTTTTCGCCCCATCCCCTCCTCAACCTAGCCGCGCCTCTACCGCTGGGGTTCACCAGCACGCACGAAATCGGCGATTTCTGGATGTCTGAGGTTTGCGACCTGGATGAGGTATTCCAAGCTTTAGAAAAAGCCGCTCCTCCGGGGATAAAAATCCACCACATTGAAGAAATCCCCGAAATCCACGGAGACAAGTTACCCAACCTAGTCCAATCCGTGCAATATACTGTGACCTTTCCGACAGAAGCAACGGGGTTAGCGGCGCAAGTGGCGGCATTAGAGAAACAAGAACACATCTTGCGCAAGAGACGAAAAAAGGAGTATGATCTTCGTCCGCTCATTGAGGATATTGAGGTCATTGACCCCACGCCTAAGGGTGAACCTCGCCTCCGAATGCAGTTGTCTAACCTCTCTGGTGCGACTGGCCGCCCAGATGAAGTTGTGGCGGCTCTGGGATACAATCCGCTTCAATGCCACATCTGCCGGACGGACATTTATATAAGGCGTGAAATGTAAAATCGCGGGATTACTCACCACACCTCACTCGTCGCTAAAAGGAAACATCCATGGGCTTTTTAGTATCCCTTATCACCGGCATCTTTCCCATGCTGCTTTTCGCATGGATTCTCTACAAGCTAGACCGTTACGAAAAAGAACCTTTGCGTTTGCTGGGAGGCGTTTTTGCCTGGGGCGGCTTGCTTGCCGCCGGAGGGGCGTTTTTTGTCAATACCATTTTAGGGATTGGCCTCTACGCCCTCACCAGCTCTGAGGCTGCCGCAGACCTCACCGTAGGGTCTTTAGTAGCCCCTGTGGTGGAAGAAAGCCTTAAGGGATTTGCCGTTCTAGTCATCTTTTGGGTATTCCATAATGAGTTTGACTCTATTTTGGATGGCATCATTTACGGCGGAATTGCCGCGCTGGGTTTTGCCGCCACCGAAAACGCCTACTATATTTATACTTATGGGTTTCTAGAAGATGGCTGGAGAGGGCTTTTGCAGTTAGTTTTCGTGCGCGTGATTCTGGTGGGATGGCAGCATCCATTTTATACGGCTTTCATCGGGATGGGCGTGGCTGTGGCCCGCCTAAACAAAAGCGTGATCCTCAAGGTGGGTGCTCCTCTTTTAGGATGGGGAGTGGCGGTTTTTACACATTCTCTACACAACACAGTACACGCCTTAATCCCAGACATGGCTGGCCTTGTGATAGGCACTCTTCTGGATTGGGGCGGATGGCTGGGTCTGTTGGGAGTGATAGCCTGGGCTACCTACCAAGAGAAGGTGTGGATAAAGACTCATCTGACCGCCGAGGTGGAAGCAGAAACGCTCACTCAGAGGCAATATCACGCCGCCTGCTCCCCGTGGAGGCAGCTCGCGGCTCGCATCCAGGCCAGGTTCGACAATAATTACCGCACCACGAAACGCTTTTTTCAGGTTTGCGGGGAGTTAGCGCTCAAAAAACATCAATTTGAGAAATTTGGGGAGGAAAAGGGGAATTCTGAGATTATCAGCGAGTTGCGGGGTGAGATGAGGGAGTTGTCTGCGAAGGTGGGGGATTGGTGATATTGGCAGATTGAGAAAACGGGGAGACAGGGAAACAAATTTCCATTTTTTATGGTATCCTATTGTTAAGCAATTCTGCTATTTTGCTTAACAGGAGATTTTTATTATGACCACAAATTTATCTGCCAAAGTCAGCAGTCGTTACCAAATTTCTATTCCGAGTGCCGCCCGCCAAGCATTAAATATACAAACCGGTGACCGGCTATTAATTGATGTCCAAGACGGAGTAATTGTGCTTATTCCCCAGCCGTCTAATTACACCACACACATGACTGGGCTGCATAAGGCTATTTGGGAAAAAATAGATACCGACGACTACCTTGCAAATGAGCGTGACGCATGGCAAGTATAGAAAACGCACTTACTCAACATCATAAAATTGGCATAGATACTTCTGTCTTTATATACCATTTTGAATCTAACGCAAAGTATTTACCGTTAACTACAACAATCCTTGAGGGTATTCAAAATGGCCGATGGAGAGCCGTTACATCGGTTATTACCTTAATGGAAATCAATGTTCATCCTTGGCGAATGGGAAAACCCCGTATAGCGCAAACCTATGAAACATTGTTAACACACTTCCCTAATTTGCGTATTATAGATACCAATCGAGATATCGCTCGTAAAGCTGCTCAAATACGAGCAACTTACAATTTTCGTTCAGCGGACGCGCTACATATTGCAACAGCCATCAACTCAAGGGCAACTGCTTGGGTTTGCAATGATAAACAGCATAGGCGTTTGTCTAACATCTTAGACGTTTTTGTACTTGATGATTTTCTTGAATACCTAAAACTTGAGTGAAGATAAAATCTTTGCACAGAAGCGCAAGGGCAATGAAAATCGAATTAAAGACAGGAGGAAGAATGTTTGAAAAAACAAATCTACAAAATAGACAAGTTTTCCAAAAAACGATTAGTCTTCTTACTCGACCAATTTCTCTGGGCGCTATAGTCCTCTTGCTTATTAACGACCATCTACTTAGAAAATTCTGGCCTTCGTGGTGGACGGGGAAAATTGGAGATTTTGCCTGGTTGTTTTTCTTCCCTTTTCTCTTAGCTATTTTTTTGGCCTGGTTGATTCCTTCTCGATTATCGAATCAAGAAAAGATAGTCAGATGGTTGGCGTTCGGCTTGACAGGTAGTGTGTATATCTTGGCAAATACGCTACCAGAATTCCATGCTTTCACGGTCGGTGCCCTTGAATGGGCATTAAACTGCCCGGTCGCTCTAAAAAGAGATCCAACTGACCTGATAGCGTTGGTATCATTAGGTGCAGCTTGGTGGTTTTGGGATCATCAATCTAATTCAATACCATCTCCAATCGCACCAATATGGATAGCTTTACCATTATCTATCTTGCTGACAGTAGGCAACTTAGGTGTGGAAGAAAATGGCATTACTGAACTCGGCACAGAGAATGGAAATATTATCGCTCGTTCAACTCTTTGGGATTTCACAAGTAAAGATGGCGGCATCTCTTGGCAACAAAATGAAACCCGTATAACCGATAATAGCATCTTTTTAGAGGAGAATGAAGAATATAAAAAGTACAGGTTTACACCTGGTGTACTAATTGAGATATCAGAAAATAATGGAGTGACATGGCCTTATAAACTCACCCTTTCCCAACCAAATCAAGCCGAACTTGTTCATTATGAAAACCGTGAAGGAAATTCTCATTATCGGGCCGGCCCATTAGACGCTGTTATAGATAACGCAACCAAAAATATCATCTTTGCTATGGGGCATGAGGGAGTTTTAGTGTTTACAGGTTCTTCTCGTGAATGGGTTTGGGTCACGGTGGGAGCTTATGGGCATTTTGAGTATGATACCTGGATTAAAGTGCTAAACTTGCTTATTGGAGAGCTACTGCTTGCCATTGGCTTTGGTTTACTAGTTATAAGTACCCTCACTTTGGGACTACGGCGAGGATGGTTCAAGAAAATTCTTATACTAGTAGGTTGGGTTTTGTGGGGTATAAACACCTTTTCATTTCGACCTGCTCTTTTAACTGGTCCCTATGGAAAAACGGCTTCCTACTATGATTACACATTCTTAGCTGGTGGCATCCTCGTACTAATAATCCTTGCGCTTTACAACACCAGTAATTTAACCCGCATAGGCATTTCTCGCAAAATTTTGCTCCGACTTGCAACAATTGGATTGGGGAGTATTTTCTTGTTCCTGCTCCCATACATTCTGTGGGCGCTCAATATTTTGCCAGAATACGTAACTGCTATTTTCTTTGCCTTGAGTTTTGGCGTAGCTATATTATTTATTGGTTGGCAGGCGACACATAAATTAATTGAGCAAATTGCCATAGAAGATAAAGAGTAAATCAAGAGATCATAAAAAGCAAAGACTTCCGAATTTTTGGAAAATTCGGAAGTCTTTTTATAGGAAGAACCAAGGCGAATGAAATCACTATTCCCTATCTAGCCACAATTCTTTATACTCTCTGTTCCAATCTTCGGTGAAGAAGCGAATAGCCAAGACCCAACCGGTTGTCACAGCCACCCAGAGGATAACGCCGCGCTGGCCGAGCAGCCACAGCGTTGGGGGAATTGCGAGGCCGGGTCATTGCGCTCCCCCGCGCGGAGTGGCCGTAGAGCAGCACCAGGGCCACTAAAACGCCCAAGCCAATTGCCATTCCCAGAGGGCTAACCGCCAACAAAACTCCGCCCGTGGTCGCCAAGCCCATTCCCCCTTTAAATTTCGCGAATACGGGCCAACAATGACCTATCACCGCCAGGGTTGCGGTTAAGGCGATTCCCCACCCGGGGAGGCCCAACTTCAGCGCAAAATAAGTAGGCGCAAATCCCTTAGCCATATCAAGGACAAGTACTAGAACTCCCGCAGCCCATCCCGCGTGACGCATGGTATTTGTGGTGGATATATGCCCCGATCCACCCTCTCGAATGTCAACGCCCGCTACTAAATAGGATACCCACAGGCCAAAGGGGATGGATCCCATAAGGTAAGCGCCAATTATTGCGGCTGCAAAAAAGCCAAAGGGCACAGAGGGGACAGAGGAAGTAAAAGTGAGAAGAGCCATAGGAATTTAGAAACCAAGTACAGGAGCGAAGACTACGGCGAATAAGCGGGTAAATAAAGCGGCTACAATAGCAACCACTACTGTAAGAGCGGTGATAATCCACATTTTGCGAGTCCCAAGTTCTTTGCGAAGCGCCGCTAGTGTTGCTACACAGGGGACGTAAAAGACAACAAAGACCGTAAAAGTAAGCATCTGCTCAGGGCTGAGAGCCATCGAAAAGTCAGTCACGTTTAAGGCTTGCCGAAGCATAATGAGGGAAAGTTCTTTTCGCAGGATACCAAACACTAGGGGCATTCCCACGGCCGTCGGCAACCCCAAAGCCCAAGTAAGGGGACGAAATACGATGTTAATGATATCGGAAATGTGGAGGATATTAGCGATTTCTAAAATTATGCTCCCTCCAATTAGCAAAGGCCAGGCTTCTACAACAAATTCTCTAATGCGGAACCAGGCTTTTTGGACAACTGTCTTCAAGGTAGGCAGCCTGTAAGCGGGGACTTCTAAAATCAGTCCTGGGCTTCCTTTCAGCACTCGCTGGGAAAGTAAACGTCCCACGATTGCAATTACCAAAATATTGAGTACGTAAATAGCTACTGCGTAGATAGGCCCAAGATAAAAAGCTACCAAGCCAAAAATAATAGATAAACGGGCCGCACACGGGACCATGGTCGCCAACAAGGCGGCTAAGAAGCGGTCTTGGCGGTCACGCAAGGTTCTGGTTGCCATCACGGCGGGGACATTGCATCCATAGCCTAAGATAAAGGGAACAATAGCCTTACCGTGCAATCCTAGGCGATGCATAAGGACATCCATCATAAATGCTAAACGCGGTAGATAACCTAGGTCTTCTAAAAAGCCCATTCCCAATAAGAATGGCACCAGGTACGGGAGAACGATAGCCACACCCCCGGCAATGCCTTGGATGCCGCCAACAAGCATTTTTATCCATACGCTTTCGCCCCCTCCTAGCAAGGTGGGCAGCTTTTGGGTAAAAACATCAAAGCTGTTTAGAAGCGGTTTTTCTAAATAACTTCCTAGGGTATATACACCTTGAAAGAAAATCCACAAAATCCCCAGCATGATCAGATACCCCCAAAATGGATGGAGAATGATGTCGTCTAAGCGAGTTTGCCAATTTACGCGTTCTTCTTTCTGGATAACGACTTTGCTGGTTAGTTCTTGCGCTAGGGCGTGACGTTCTGCTGCGAAAGCCCATTCTGGGTCGTTGCCGTGACCTTCGATAATCATTTGTTTATGCTCTTCAACGAGAGGCCAAATATCGGGGAGTTCTTGTTTTATATCTGAAAAAAGGGCTTCACCGTTCTCTAACAATCGAATTGCCAATGCTTCTGGCGCCCATCCTATGGTGTTATCTTCTAGGTGCGTGGTCAGTGACTGAACAGTTTGTTCTAAGACTTTATTTTTGTAAGGCAAGCGGGGAGCGTCTTTTCCTTCCCGAGCTACTTGAACCGCTGTTGTAAATAATTTTTGTATTCCTCGCCCGCGATTGGCAACCAAGGGCAAAACTGGGACGCCAAGTAATTCCTGTAATTGAGGTCCGTCGATGGAGAGTCCCAAGCGAGCGGCCTCGTCCATCATATTCATACCTACAATGACCGGACAGCCTAATTCTAGTAATTCAAGAGTCAATCCCAAGCCTTGAATTAAATGCGAAGCATCAATGATGTTGACGATAGCGTCCACCTCGTGAGATGCTAAGTAGCGTATGGCTTCTTGCTCTGCCCTACTTGCAGCAGAGAGAGAGTAAGTGCCGGGCAAGTCCACTAATTCAACAGATTCCCCTAGGACTTGGACTTTGCTTTCAGTGTAAGTGACCGTTGTACCGGGGAAGTTTCCCGTTTCGGCTTTGTATCCGGCCACTTGGTTGAAAAGGGTGCTTTTTCCGGCGTTTGGCTGTCCGATGAGGGCTAATCGCATTCTATATTATCTCCACTTGCACCCGCGCGGCTATACCTCGCCCCAATGCCACAGATCTGCCTTGAGACTCAATCAAAACAGGGCCACGAAGGGGGGCTTTTTTAACAATCTGAACACTATCGCCCGGCATTAAACTTAGCTGTCGGAGTTTGGAAATCACTCCATGACCGCCAGTATAAGAAATAATACGAACGCTTTGTCCACATTCTGCGTCAATTAATACCATAGCTAAATTCCTTTAAATTCTGTTCTTATTCTTAAATGACTCCACTGCAGAAAGGTCAATTTCACCACAAAGGCACTAAGTTCACAAAGAATTCTCTCGAAGGACACAAAGGAAAAATTCGCTTTCTTTGAAACCTTATAGTTTTTTCAGTGGACTCTTAAATAATTCTTTTAGTTAATTATCTGGCTCAACAATTATGTTTTCGGCTAGAGAGTTCGCCAGGATAACTCTCTGATCGCCTATTTGGAGCAGCAGGCTGCTATCAGTTACAGCCTTTATTACAAGAACACTTCCGGGGCGAATGCCTTGTTCGGCTAAAAAGGCTTGCGTTGTTTCTAATTCCTCGCATCGTAAGACGTGAACGCGCTGCTCAACGGGGAACGACGTCAAAGGAGCTTGCTCGATTGATTCAATGCTGCCCATTCCAGAAGGAATGGGTGCACCTTGAGGGTTCACTTTCGGATGGCCGAGGAAAATGGCTAGGTGATCGGCTAATGCCCTAGATGTGGAATGTTCTAATTGGCAAGCGGTTCCGTGGGCATCTTCATAGTTATAATTTAGTTTCTCTACTAAAAAGACTTCCCATAAACGGTGACGCCGCAAGATGTAATACGCTTTTTCTTCTCCTCGCGGGGTAAGTAAGACGCCTTTGTACGGCTGATAGGTTAAATACCCTTCTTTTTCTAGTTTACGGCACATTTCATTGACAGCGGAAGAGGAAATAGAAAATTCCTCTGCCAACTGCGACAGAGGAACTGGTTGGTTGCCCTCGCGAGAGCGAGCGATAGCTACCAAGTACATTTGCACATTTTCGCTGAGAGAAGCAACGGTTTCGGTCATTTATAAAGAATACCTGAAGAAAAACAAGGTCAATTTTTAGGTTGGCCTGATTTTATCACAACGGTTGCATCTGTCAACATGTTTAACACAGTGAAAAACCGGATGATTGGCAGATTGGTTTTATCCAATATACCCAACCTTCAATGCGTAAAACGAACTATTCGCCTTTCAGAACGAAATTCAACAAGATCAAATTTTCCATACATTCCGAGTGGGTATCAACGTAAGTTTTCGCGGTAAGCGGCTGCCCGTCTAAGCCCAAAACCTGAACCCAAACCGTGCTTTCTGAGGCCACAACTGCAGAGGATAATACAAATTCGTATCCCCCCGATCCATAACCAGGAGCAAGGCCTGTCATTGTTAGCATATCAAGAGGATCGCCATCCAACGTTCCTCCAACGATAACGACCAAATTTTCAACGGCTATATCGCCATTAAAAACTTGGCCCGCTATCCCTAGCCAATCGCATCCGGCCTCGGGGTGAGCGAAGTTCGGCAAATATGTTGGGCATCCCTCTTGGATGACGTAGGGATATTCAACCGGCTCAGGGCTGGCAGTTGGAGTATCGGTGAGGACGACAGGGGTATCGGTGGGGACGACGACAGTGGGAGTGTCGGTAGGAATGATGATGATAGTGGGGGTGTTAGTGGGAGTATCGGTGGGAATGACAATGGCAGGGGTATCGGTAGGGGGCAGTGGTGTATTTGTCACGGTGTCGGTGGGGCTGGGTTCCACGGTCACAGGTGGGGAGAATTCGCAAGCGGATAAAGCTAGCAAAATCAGGAACATTCCAAGCAGAGTTAATTTTCGGGACATGAGAACCTCGCAGAGCTACGGTTAGTGAATGGTTTATAAAATTACTCGCCACAAATATGCTCTTCTGTGACGTAGATTGTCTCATCGGGATGTACTTAGTATACCTTAAAACCAAGCCAACGGG
>QMOK01000074.1 GCA_003648195.1 Chloroflexota bacterium
AATTAATGGGCGTTACGCCGCTCTCCACCGCCGATGGCCCAATATTTGGATAGCCTATAGCGATGACCTCTTGCATTGGGACGAAGAAGATATGGCTGTTCTCCTCACCCCCCGCGCCGATAATGACTGGGACTTTAAAAGCATTGGCGGGAATGGGGTGCCAATCGAAACCGAACAGGGCTGGTTGACTTTTTACCATGGCTATAACGCAGACCGTGTTTACCATCTTGGAGTGTGCCTGCTAGACTTGGACGATCCCACCAAAGTCATTAGCAGACCCCGTTCGTCAATCTTTTGGCCTGAAGAGCTATGGGAAATTCGGGGCGATGTCCCAAACGTCGTCTTTTCTAACGCCAATTTAGTTGTTGACGGGACAGTCTACGTTTACTATGGGGGCGGGGATCACGTTATTGGCCTGGCAACTTGCTCGCTTGACGATTTGCTAGAGTATGTTCTAGATTGAACGGCAGAAATCTTTGCGCAATTGAATAATATAGTGCGAAGAGACTCTAGACCACAAAGTCACAAAGGACACGAAGAATCTTTCTAAGTGTACAAAGTTTTTCTTTGTACACTTAGTGCTTTGTGGTGAGCAATGTACTAGCGGGTTAGTTCAACGCGCTCGCGCTTGCCGTGATGCATGACGTTGAATGCTATCCCACGCCAATGGGAAGGAAGTTGAGGCTTGAATGTCAGTCCATCCGCTGTGAGACGCATCCCCGCAAAACCAAAAACTATCGCTTCCCACAATCCCCCAGCCGAAGCGGCGTGAATGCCATCCCCGGCGTTGCCACGGACGTTTAGTAGATCAGCCCGCGCCGCACGCATAAAATGCTCGTAGGCCAAATCTGGCTTACCCATCCGGCAGGAGGCCCAAGCGTGCATGGCCGGCCCCAGGGATGAGCCATATTCGTGATCGGTAATAGGAACATAATAATCCCAATTGGCTTGCCAGGTCTTCTGGTCGAATTCATCTTCTAAGAGACACAAAAGAGCAATCACATCGGCTTGTTTGAGTACCTGGCTTTGATTTGTTTCTTCAAGGCCTAATAGGGCTTGAATGGATGTTGTGCGCCCTCGATAGGCGTCCCAGTCTATGGTTTTGAGGTTGAAAAAACCCTCAAATTGCTCAATGAGGCCGCTTTTGGGATCGTGCGAAAGGATTATATTATTGATTATTTCTTGCCAATGAGCCGATCGTTGAGGGGTGAGATTTAGATTTTTGATTAGTTCTAGCGCGTATTCGGGGTTTTGCTCTTGTAACCAATCCAAAGCGTTTAAGGCCGTATTAAGGTGCCAGCGAACCATGTGGTTTGTGTAAGCGTTGTTGTCTACATGCTCATGATTTTCATCTGGTCCCATAATATCTCGGATGGCGAATGTTTCTCCCTCTGGCTCAACGCGATCTCCCCAGAATATGGCCGTTTCTAGCAAGACGGGGATGCCCACTTTTTGCCAAAAATCGTCATCTCCGGTTGCGCGCCAATACTGGTGCATGGCGTAGGCAATATCGGCGGTGATGTGAATTTGAATGTCGCCTGTCCAAATGCGGATGAGATTGGCAGGGTTGTCATTATCTGGAATCCAGGTGGGGGTTACTTCGTCTCCGGTTTCGGCTGCTTCCCAGGGGAATTGCGCTCCCGCAAAGCCATTGCCCGCCGCTTTGCGCCGTGCGCCGGGGAGGGTGTGGTAGCGGTACATGAGCATGTTGCGGGCTAATTTTGGTTGGGTATAAGTAAAAAATGGCAGCACAAAAATTTCGTTATCCCAGAAAACATGGCCTCGGTATCCGAAGCCGCTCAGCGTTTTGGCCGGGATGCTGCATCTTTCATCGTTTGTGGGGGCGGCGCATCGCACTTGGAAGAGCGCGTGCCGGATGGATAGTTGAGCTTCATCATCGCCCGTGATTGTGACATCGCTCATGTCCCAGAATTTTGCCCAGGCGGTTTCGTTGGCTTCACTCAGCGCGGCATAGCCTTTTAGGGCGGCTGTTTCCACTTTCGTTTGGGCGGTGTTTAAGGGGTTAGAGCTGTCGTGCAAGGTGTAAATGGCAATGATTTTATCTACGGCTAATGTTTGGCCGGTCTTAGCTTGGAGGGTGAGGGTGTTTCCGGGGCAGCCGGGGCAATCGCATTTTGCGGGTTTGGCTGCTTTGATGTTGGCTGTTAGACGGCTGCTTAGAGCCAATGTTTTGTTGGTGTACCGAGTGCGTACTACTAGGCTGTCTTGAGTGTCCGAGCTGTGTTGGGATTCTATTTTCCAATGCAGTTGGTCTTCGTTTTCTACGTGGCTGTCTAGCAAGGCACGCACTTTGATTTCAGCGTCCCCGTTCAGGGGAGTGATTTCCACGTGTTCGGCTAGGATGTGTTCGTCTTCTAGGCTGGCAAAACGCTCGAAAGCTAATTCAATGATGACGCCGTTTGGCGTTGTCCAGCGTAAACGGCGGTGAAGCTTTCCCGAACGCAGGTCTAGGTAACGGACGTAGTGCTTTATTTGGTCTTGCTGCATATCGAAACGATGTTCGTTGACCCAAATTTCTAGCATAGTCCAATCGGGGGCATTGGCTAGCTCGGTAAAACCAATGGGTGTGTCGTCCCACATGCGGTGTATTAGTGTGGCTTGGCGGTCACCTGAGAGCCGCTCTTCAAGAGTGCCGCGTGTACTCAGGTAGCCGTTGCCGATGGTGAAAATGGTTTCGTGGTGGTTCTGTTGGGAAGGTTTGAAGGCTGACTCTATCACACGCCAGGCAGCGGCTTGCGCGAGATGGTCTGGCGTGACGTTTGCTAAACTGGGCAAAACGATTTCCGCGGCCTTTGCGTTTGGGGCGTCCCCCACGCCTACTGCCGCCATCCCCGCGCGGTGAGCGGCTATAACCCCCGCTTGGGTATCGGTGACAACCACGCAATATCCAGGAGAAACGCCTAATTGCTCTGCCGCGCGTAGAAATAAATCAGGGGCGGGTTTGGGGCGCATTTCGCTATCCTCTTTCAAGAGAATGGTCGCCTGGTTTTTATCCCCCAGTTGGGATGTAGTGGTTACGCCGGTTTTTATCCCCGCTTCACGCAGTTTGGGTAAGAGTTTGGTTACTTCGCTGGGGGTGAGATACTCTGCGTCAAAAAAGATTGCGTGAATATATTTTGGCATGATCGTTGTCCTTAGCTCTTTGCAGTAAATTATGGAAGGGGATTGTATCTTATTTCTAGGTGAAAAGGGAGGGGTTTTAGCAGGGCGATTGTGTGTGTTTGGGCATACGCGGTGCTGTTGTATCAGCTTACAAAATTCTCATGTGTTTGTTTTAATTGTCCTGTTAGGTGTGGAAATTTGGGCGGCGGAATGTGGTAAAATGCGGCTTGGTTTGTTATGCTTATTTTTGGGTTTCCATAATTATAGAAAAAGGTATGTGAAATAATGACTGTTCCTTATTGGGTTCAAGATGCTATTTTTTATCAAATTTTCCCTGATCGTTTTGCGAATGGAGAGAAATATAATGATCCAGTCAATGTTCAGGAATGGGGTGCTAAACCAACTATTTGGGATTTTCAGGGCGGCGATTTGCGGGGTGTGATTCAAAGATTCGATTATTTATTAGATTTGGGAATCAACGCTATTTATTTTAACCCCATTTTTCAAGCTACTTCTAATCATCGTTATAATATTAGCGATTATTGGTGTATTGATCAAAAATTGGGAGATATAGAAGATTTTCAGGCTCTTTTGGAAGTTGCTCATAGTAATAACGTGCGGGTTATTATTGATGGTGTTTTCAATCATTGTGGGCGCGGCTTTTTTGCTTTCAATGACGTTTTAGAAAATCATGAACATTCACCGTATATAGATTGGTTCCACGTTAATGGGTATCCAGTAGATGCCTACTCGCCGGGAGACGCGAAAGATTTTGAAGGTTGGTGGAAATATAAAAGCCTTCCCAAGTTCAATACCAATAATCCTCATGTTCGGCAGTATATTTTTGATGTGGCTCGCTATTGGATTGAGCTAGGCGCCGATGGTTGGCGTTTGGATGTCCCCAACGAGATTGATGACGATGCTTTTTGGGCTGAGTTTCGGCATGTCGTCAAATCGGCCAATCGTGACGCTTATATTTTGGGCGAAATTTGGGATGGAGACCCGCGCTGGGTAGGGGATAAGCACTTTGACGGGTTGATGAACTATCCCATGCGGGATGCTATTCTGGACTTTTTGCGAGAGCGCATTACCGCTGGCGGTTTCGCCGAAAAAGTGGAAAACTTGCTCGAGGCATATTCCCGTAAAAATGTTTATGCTATGTATTTACCTCTTGGCTCACACGACACCCGCCGGCTAATGACCAAATTGGATGGAAATATTGAAAAAGTGAAGCTGGCCTTTTTGTTCCAATTTGCTTACCCGGGCGCGCCAGCGGTTTATTATGGCGATGAGATCGGGATAGAAGGCGAAAAAGATCCCGACTGTCGGCGAGCATTCCCGTGGGAAAAGTCGCAATGGAAAACAGGACTACGTGATTTTGTGCAACAATTGATTAGTATTCGCAAAAGACGGTCGGTGTTACGCCGTGGCGACTATGAGCGTATTTTCCTTGACGAACGGCGAAATTGTTATGCCTTCGCGCGAACTTTGGGAACAGAGAGCGTAGTGGTAGCCATTAACGCTGGGGCATCACGCCGTCATGTGCGTTTACCAGTTGAAAAACTTGGCTGGAAAGATGGCCGGATCGTTGAAAGTCTCCTTGGTCGAGAAGAATTTATTGTCTCTGGGAATGAGCTTGTTATCACTATTCAGCCTTGGAGCGGCCTTTGGATTGGCTAGTGCTGAAACCAGGAGAACAGAGAATTAGAGGGTGTGGTTTTAAAAAAATTCTGGCTCAGCTGTTGAAAGTGCGCGGGGAAAGGCGATATAAATGTCGCGTTACGCTTTCGTGGTAAGACATCCATGTCGCTTTGCACAATAGTTATATATGAGCAAAGATTCTTTGTTTTTCTGCCGGTGAAAAAATTCGAGCCTTATTTAAAATACTGAGCCACTAACGCCTCATGCCCCTCCAACAAAGCCCAAAAATCATCCCCCTCTGCAATTTCATGAGTATTGCTCTTGGCGTACGCCGCTAAGAACGCGAAAAATGCCTCGTCTCCCATACTTGCTCGCAATTCGCTCAAAAAAGTTGCTCCACGCAAATAGACCGCGTTCACGTAAGGCCGAAAACCATCAAAATCGTAAATTGTACTGTTCACCCATCCCTTAGGTTTGTAAGCAGCCACCCGAAAATTAAACCACCAACCGGCGGCATAAGGGTAAGCGTGCTCTAAATAAATTTGCTCAGTATAAGTGGCTAAAATCTCGTCTAGCCAGGGTTCTAAGGCTTGGTCGTTTCCCACCAAACCGTACCACCACTGATGCGCCGTCTCGTGGGCCGTGATTAAGGTTAGATAATTGTAGGGGGTAGAGTTGTAGCTACGGTAATACTCTGAACCCACGTACACCAGCCCATCAAATTCCATCCCATCTGGGAAGAGAGCTTCTACCACTGTAAAAGATCCATGTTGGTAAGGGGTGAAAACCTCTCCGTAAATAGCCAAAGATTCCTGAGCAATGGTCAGAACCGCCTCACCCGCCACCGCATCTTCAGCGAAAAATACGCTCTGGATAGTCACGCCATTCCATTCCACTTCTCGAACCACATACTCAGGACTGGCCGAAAAAGTGAAATTTCGCGCCGACTGCGCCTGAAAATAATACACCCCATCCCGAACGTCAGCAGAAGCGCTGGCAGCCAAAATTACACTTTCTGCCTCTTCGCCTAAATTTAGCGATACCTCAAAATCCGCGCTTTCGTAAACAAGATGCTCACCCAGTGTTCCATGGCTATAGTAATTTGGTTCATGCGCCAACCAACCCCGCTCATCATTGTAGGGCGCAACGAATGGATACCAATCTCCCAGGTTGGTTTGCCGCTTTGTGTAGCCGAAAGTCCCCTCCCGTTGGGGGATGTGCAGCGCGTAAGCCAGTTTCACGCTCACCCCGCCCCCAGGCACAAGAGGCTCGAGCAGCGCGAGGCGCAAAATCCCTCCCTCAAACACATAATCTTCAATTGACCGGCCATCTCCCCAGGTAAGATCAAAAAGTTCAAACGCCCCCGCGTGCCGGTTCGGCTCCACCACAAAAACCAACTCCCGCAACTGGTGGTTGGAAGAATTAACATAATAAACCTCTTGCGAAACTCCCAGCCTATGCCCCGCGTAATCGAGATTGGCGTTGATTTTGTACAGCGTTCGCGGGGGAATTGTTGTGGCGGTGGGGGAGATGGGGAGAGGCGTGGGAGACTCTGTTGGCGTTGGGCTGGGGGAGAGGTTAGGCGTGAGAGAGGGCGTTTTTCGCGTGGGGATGGGCGTATCCGTTTCTAAGCGTGGCTGCGTTCCCATACCCTCCACCGCACCCAAATTGCACGCCATCTGCGCCAATCCCAGCAACATTAGAACAAATATAACAGAGAACAACGAGCGCCTTGGCCTATGCTTACTGTAATTCAGATTTGAAGATATTTTTATCATTGTCTCTGCCTCCTAACTTTGCATTATAGCTTATTTGCGAATAAAGAGGTGGGCAGCCTTCCCAATCTTCCAACAATCTTGACACCGTTCTCTGCCGCATGATAGAATTCTCACCGTTGTATAAATCTTTAGTAAGTGATAGGAGCACTTTGATGAAAAATCTCATTGTTACACAAACCAAAGTTCGCCGCTCCGCCGATAACGGTGGGGGTGTTTTGCCCCTTCGAGGTGCGCCTACTGACTGAAGATTTAGATTAACCTAAATTATCACGGCCACAGGTGTGCTTCAAAACCTGTGGCCGTTTTTATTTTCAAGACACTTTTTTCTTGACTGGCCACAGGTAGAACTCAGACCTGTGGCCTTTTTGCGTTCTATGAAGCACGAGGAGAAGAAAATGTCTCAAGCAGTAATTATTAACGATGTTTATAAAAAATTTGGCAAACCAAGCACTTTTTCTTGGAAGCGAATGTTCAAACCCAAAGCTAATGGAAACGGCACTAAAAATGGGAATGACAAGAAAACCGATGTGATCGCCGTTGACAATGTGTCTTTTGTGATTCGTGAAGGCGAAATCTTCGGCGTGCTAGGCCCCAACGGGTCTGGAAAGTCCACTCTCATTCGCCTGATGTCGACTCTTCTCCTCCCAGATAGTGGCGACATGAAAGTTTTTGGGCATGACGTGGTCAAGGAATCTTTCGCGGTGCAGAAGATCATCAATCGCGTTTCCGTGGATGCGTCATTCTTCAAGAAACTTTCTCCTATGGAAAATCTAATGTACGGCGCCCGTCTCTACGGGATGGCCAGCGGAGAAACCAAAAAACGCATAGTCGAAATCCTAACCCGTCTCGGATTAGAGAAACACACTATTTACCAACCCATGGAGAAAATGTCCCGTGGAATGCAGCAAAAAGTGGCTATCGCCCGCGCCTTACTCTCCAAACCCAAGGTTTTGCTCCTGGATGAGCCGACCACAGGCCTTGACCCCCGCTCCAAGCGTGAGGTGCAGGCCGTAGTCGAAGAACTGCGGGATAAGCACGGCGTCACCATGCTGCTCACCACCCACGACATGGTCGAAGCGGATGTCCTTTGTGACCGTGTCGCTATCTTGGATAAGGGAAAAGTAGTCGCGATGGACACGCCCGAAAGTTTGAAAAAATTGGTACACAACAACAACGGACACGAAACCTCTTTAGAAGACGTTTTCATGGAATTAACAGGACGTCAACTCAAAGAGGAAGAAGAATAAAAAAAATAATGAGTAAAGAGTGAAACGTGATTTTTTTCATCACTCATCGCTCTTTACCCGTCACGCAAAAGGAAAAATGACAATGACCACAGCATCACTTGTTTTACATCAACTTCGCGCTTCTTACGCTTTTATGGAGCGCAACCTTAACTTAGTCAAACGCTACTGGACTTGGGAACTCGTCTGGATGGTGTATTCCATAGCCGAAAGCCTCAGCGTGAGTTTCATTGGCATGGGCATGGAATACCTAAGCGGTGACAGCGCGAACATAGACGGTCAATACCTGGTACTTTATCTGGTTGTCGGCACCCTTGTCTGGCGCTACCTTTCAACCGTTTTCTACTGGATTACTGAGCTGATCAGCATTGAACGCTGGGAGGGAACCATCGAGTACACCCTCATGGCCCCCATCCACCGCCTGACGCACATGGCCGGGCAAACGTTCTTTGCTGTGATTTACAGTATGTTCTTCACTGGCGTAATCCTTGGCGCAACCGCCTTAATCTTTGACCTAGATTTGAGCAACGCCAACCTTTGGGGTGGAACCCTCATGCTCCTTTCGGGATGTCTCTCTTTCGTTGGCATTAGCATCATGGCTTCGACCTTGCCACTGCTCTTCCCAGAGCGTGGAGCGCAGATGACGCACATTGTCATTGCCCTCCTGTTGTTGGTCTCTGGTGTCTACTACCCCATTGAGGTTCTGCCAAATTTTCTGCAAAAACTGGCTGTTTTTAGCCCCGCCACCTACGTCCTGAATGGCGTTCGTCAGGCACTTTTGGATGGAACGCGCACCCCGGCCTTATGGCCTTATATGTGGCCGGCCCTGCTAATGGGCGTTGTCGCTATTCCCTCTGGGTTGTGGGTTTTCAAGCAAGCCGAGCGTTATGCCAAAAAGAAAGGCAAACTGCACCGCAATGGTTAATCGTTCGCATGTTCCAACGTTTCAACGCGCATTCGTGCCCCCCCCCAAAAAAAAAGAAATAGTATTTATCGTGGAGAAAAAAATGAATACCAGCACTACAAAAAAACAAAATATAATTGTCCCCAACGCTCCTCAGATTCCCGGTTTGAGCTTTCGCCACTATCTAGGCGAGGCTGACTGGCCCCAAATGTTGATATTGTCTAATTTAGTCAATAAAGCCGATAAAACCGATGAATTAGAAACCATGGAGCAATTGAGCCATAACTACAACAATCTAAAAAACTGCGATCCTTATCAGGATGTGATAATTGGCGAGGTAAACGACGAGATGGTCGCTTTTTGCCGAGTGTCTTGGGCCAAGGAACACGATGGCCCTTACATTTACCGCATGTTTGCCAACATTCACCCTAATTGGCGCGGCAAAGGCTTGGGAACTGCTTTGGTACCTTATTGCGAAAACCGCTTGCGCGAGATAGCTAAGGAAAACGAGCACTCCCAAGACGTTCCCCACTTCTTCGAAAGTTGGAGCGGCGACACTATCCCAAACACTACAGCTTTACTAGAAAACCATGGGTACGAACCTGAGCGCTATTTCTTTGATATGCTGCGGCCAATAGACAAACCTATCCCCGCAGCCCCCATGCCTGAAGGCTTAGAGGTACGTCCTTTTGAAGAAAGCCACAACCGCCCCATTTTTAACGCGCTTGATGAGGCTTTCCGCGATCATTGGGGGCACATCCCCATGACCGAAGAAGATTATGAACGCTTCATTACCGACCCAGACAGCAAACAAGAGTTATGGAAAGTAGCCTGGGATGGAGATGAAGTTGCCGGGATGGTTCTAAACTATATCTTTGAAGAAGAAGACAAAGAATTCAACCGTAAACGTGGATGGACAGACCCCATCTGTGTGCGCCGACCTTGGCGCCGGCGTGGGTTAGCTCGCGCTCTTATCGCTGAGAGCATCCAATTGTTCCGCGAGATGGGCTATGACGAAACCGCCTTGGGCGTGGATACCAAAAACCCCAGCGGCGCGCTCAGCCTTTACGAAAGCATGGGGTACGAAACCAGAAAAACTTGGATTTCTTACCGCAAAGAATGGAAATAATCATACTCAGGTGTATTGCGCTTCAGGTTTTTACAAGTGCAATGCACCTGATAAATAGGAAATAAAAATGAAAACAAAAATCACCCAACTACCACAAGGCTTTACCGCCCGTCCGGGGACAATGGAAGACATCCCCAGCGCGGTGGAGCTTTTCAACGTTTACTCTCAGCATTACCTTGGCATACAAGAGTTCACCGCCAATGACCTAGAAACCGAATGGAGCATTCCTAAATTCAACCCCAAGACAGACATTCGCTTGGTGCATAACCCTGAAAATGAACTGGTTGGCTACATAGAAGTTTGGACAACGTCCAATCCGCCTGTTCACCCCTGGGTTTGGGGACGGGTGCATCCCGATTACCACAAAAAAGGCATTGGAACATACCTGCAAAGCTGGGCCGAAGAACGCGCCAAGCAAGCCATTCCCCGCTGCTCTAACGCTGTGAGGGTGGCATATCGTTCGGGTACAGACACCAGCATTGAACCGCCCAAACGCCTTTTTGAAGCCGCTGGCATGAAACTAATCCGCCACAGCTTTCGCATGCTCATCAACCTTGAAACTCAGCCCCCCGCGCCAGTTTGGCCGGAAGGCATCACCATCCGCACCGTCAAAGACCGTGAAGCCGAAATAGAAGCCATCTACCGCGTTGACGATGAGGCTTTCAAAGACCACTTTGGCTATGTAGAAGAACCTTACGAGGAGGGACTAGCCCATTTCAGTCACTGGTTCCTCAACGACGAAGAGCACAAAGACCCCTCCCTGTGGTTTTTGGCCATGGACGGAGACAAAATTGCCGCCATTGCCCTTTGCCGCCGCCGGGACTGGGAAAACGAAGACTACGGTCACGTTTCTAGCCTGGGTGTCCTGCGCCCCTACCGCAAGCGCGGAATTGGGCTAGCCCTCCTCCGCCACGCCTTTAGAGAGTTCTACCGCCGTGGAAAAAGTGGTGTCACCCTCGGCGTAGATGCTCAAAACCTAACCGGCGCCCTGCGTCTTTACAAAAGAGCCGGCATGCACGTTCACCGCCAGCACGACCAATACGAAAAAGAACTTCGCCCTGGCAAAGAGATTAGCGTGGTTAATTTAGAAGAATAAAGACTTGACAGGTCTAGCGTAAAAACCGGGCCCAAGGGTAGGAAGCACCGTGAACCTCTTTCCTCCCTTGGGGCGTTTTGATTCCCGCGGGGGAGGCGTTGCTGGGGATAGGTATGCGCCTTGCCTTCCTCCCAGCGTGATGTCATGGTGAACGAAGCGCAGCGGAGTGCGGCAATCCCCCCTGACCGTAGTGACTTGTACTAGCAAGGAGACTGCCACGTCGCAAACTACGCTCCGCTCGCAGCGACATATTAAGGTGGTAATCCTTTACGGTATCTAATTTGTTGCGTCCCACAAAGTGAATTAATCCTGCCTCGCGGCAACGCTTCACATACTCTAACGCTTCTGCTTCTGAAACGCGCCGCCCCAGCTTGGGATTGATTCCCAAGGCTGCCTCTCCCAGGAAAAGACATCCTAACTCAATGGGATAATCCTGACAGTTTTCAGAAGCGCGGCAAATGCAAAAATTCATCACCCAGTGAACGTTTGCCTGCCGGATGAAATGGTCTACCACCTGAGAGGGGAGCACTACCTCGGATGGCAGCTCAATATCCTCCTCTATCAACACCCTGTGGGTAACGCTATCCTGGGGAAGAAAAAATAAACTGTCCCCCTTGAAAAGCCATTGCTCTACAATGTGCCCAACAAAGGGGATCTTTGTTGTCTTAGCCAAGAAAAAGCGACAGGGATAAATCTTCTTAAGGAATTCTACAAACCAGATTGGACGGTGGGGCAGGGTAGGGATTAAGAAACCAGAGAATTAAGAAACAGGTATCCTTGCTTGTACCTGGTTACTCATCTTGTAAACGGGCGGAGTAATTGAACGCCGTTTGCTCTTCGTTGCGGTCTGTGGCAGGGGGAGGGGTGGGGGAGAGGGACGAAACCTCTGCCCGTAACTTGGGCGTCATCTCAATTTTCAACGCTCCCAGCGTTCCCTTAAGTTGTGCCATGTTTCGGGCGCCAATAATGGGCGCGGTGACCGCTGGATGGGCCGCAACCCAGGCCACTGCTAGGCTGGCTGGATTGTATCCGCGTTCTTGCGCAAATTTGGTGAAGCGTTCGGCGACTTCGTAAAACCAATTAGCTCCGTAGCGAGTTTTGTACATCTCGTTCTCTACTAAGCGTCCGGTTTGGGGATGGCGTTCACGGCTGTATTTGCCTGTTAATAACCCTGCTCCCAAGGGGCTGTATGTCATCACGCCCAGGTTCTCTGCCTGCGCCAGGGGCAGAATCTCCACCTCCGCCTGACGTTTTACCAGGTTGTACATGGGTTGAACGCATACGAATGGCGACCACGCCTCGCGGGCAGAAATCCCCAATCCCTTGGCAATTTGCCAGGCGGCAAAATTACTGGCCGCCGGATAGAGGATTTTCCCCTGGTGAACTAAATCGTCCAGGGCGCGGAGAGTTTCCTCCAGCGGGGTATGATCATCAAAGCGGTGGATGAAGTAGAGGTCAATGTAGTCGGTATTCAGGCGGCGCAAACTGTTCTCTACCTCGGTCATGATGTGCTTTCGTGACCCGCCCCGGGCGTTGATGTCATCTCCCATGGGAAAATAGAATTTGCTGGTGATTATCACTTCGTTGCGGCAGGGGG
>QMOK01000075.1 GCA_003648195.1 Chloroflexota bacterium
CAGCCCTGGCCCGTATTCTGTGGCCTTGGGAAAAAGCCGTTACCTATCCCGAAGAACATTTTTTGGCAGTTGCTAACATTCAAATTCCTTGCACTGACGATGCCCCACCACCAGTCCCAGAAATGGTAGAAGGGGAAGTTTATCTTAGGGCGACACCAACTTGTGGGAGTCTCTCAGAACAAGGAGTTGCTACAGGAACAATTTTAACCGTAGAGGGGCAAAATTTCTTACCTAACACGCGGGTTCAAATTTTATGGGAAGACCCCCAAGGGAACGAATTCCGTCAACGCCAAGAAGGCGAATATGTGACGGTAATTCCAGATGCCAATGGGAAATTTGAGCTTGACATCATTATGCCATATCGTATTTTGCCGCCTACCGCTGACGCAGAGTCTTATATCTGGGAGCTTAAGGCCAAGCAATTGGCAAGTGTAGGAAAGGTTCAGCCCAGTATGGAATTAAAACTGGCCGTAGAAAAAATAATTGAGACTATTTTCATTGGCATGATGGCAACTTTCTTTGGAATAATTTTGGCTCTTCCGCTTAGCTTCTTCGCGGCGCGGAACCTAATGTCGGCTTCTCCTTTTACTGTCGCAATTTACTACCTAGTACGCGCGATAATGAATATAGTGCGTTCCATTGAGCCGCTAATTTGGGCCATCGTCGCCGTCATTGTGGTAGGATTGGGACCTTTTGCTGGCATCATTGCCTTAACCCTCCATTCTGTGGCTGCTTTAGCCAAACTGTACTCTGAGTCGATAGAATCCATTGATTCTGGCCCCATTGAAGCTATCCAAGCTACAGGCGCTAACTGGGCGCAAACCGTGATGTATGCGGTTGTCCCTCAAATTGTTCCTCCTTTTGTTTCATTCACCATCTATCGCTGGGATATTAACATTCGCATGTCCACCATCATTGGTTTCGTAGGCGGTGGCGGCATCGGTTTCTTGCTCGCGCAGTGGATACGTTTGTTAGACTATGACTCAGCTGGAATTGCGGTTTGGTTCATAGCCATTACAGTAGCCATTTTAGATTACACAAGCGCAGAGATTCGAAAACGTTTCATTTAGAAAAAACAGCTTGTTAACTATCAGAAACCAGGTTTCTTAAGAGGCCTGGTTTCTTCTTATATATGGCGTGGTACAATGCGCACGTACAAAAATATGCGAAAAATGCTACTCAAAAGCTTTCTTGTTCTCGTTATTATCATCACACTGCCTCGTTTCATTACTTTTTGGTACGCGCGAAAACGGACGCATACCATTGAAACAGCACCCGCCCAGAGAGTGGCCATTGTCTTTGGCGCTGGATTGTGGCAAGATGGTTCTCCTACTCCCGTTTTAAAAGATAGGGTCTCTACCGCCGTAGATTTATATTTCGCAGGGAAGGTAGAGAAGTTGCTCATGAGCGGCGATAATCGCTTTGTAGAGTATAATGAACCAGGAGCGATGAAAGACTACGCCATGCAGTTGGGTGTTCCCGCCGAAGATATTGTTTTAGATTACGCTGGACGCCGCACTTATGATACTTGTTACCGAGCTAATTATATCTTCGGCCTCCAAGAAGCCCTGCTTATCACTCAGCAATTTCATCTCGCGCGGACAATTTACACTTGCAATAAGTTGGGAATTGCTGGAGAGGGCGTAATCGCCGACAAACGCACCTACAGCCGAAAAAGTGTATTTTACTGGAATATTAGAGAGTTGCCGGCTACTATGGTTGCGTTATTGCAGGTGCATTTTACCCATCCCGAACCTGTTCTTGGACCATTTGAACCTGTTTTCCCAATTTCAACGGATACAGAAAACTAAGTTTGTACAAACCATAGTAATTAGGGAGGCACGTTATGTATCGCAAACGAATTCTTCTCAGTATCACGTTATTAATTTTGATGTCATGCGCTTGTCAATTAATAGACATTCCAATTGACACAGAGCAAAAAACCGGCGAGACAATCACTGAACCCATTGATGTCCCATTTCTAAATAGCGCTCAACCCCACGCGATAGTGACTCTTACTTTTGGGGCGGGGACACTTCAAATACTTCCCAATCCCGGTAACGCCCTTATTTCTGGCACCGCCACTTACAACGTAGAAGACTTTAAACCCGAAATCACAATAGTTGATAACGCGGTTACTGTAAAACAGGGAAGCATCACGCTGGATACTGTGCCAACTGTTAACGATAAAATCAAAAATGAATGGATTTTGGCTTTGGCTCAGCACCCCATGGATTTAACTGTGAAAGCGGGCGCGTATAAAGGAAACTACGAGCTGGGCGGATTGGCTATTACAGATTTGCACGTTGCTGATGGCGCTTCAACCGTTGATCTCTCGTTTTCCATGCCGAACCAAATATCAATGAATACGTTTCGATATGAAACGGGCGCCTCGGACATCTCACTCAAAAATTTGAGTAATGCTAATTTTCAGACCATGATATTTCAGGCTGGGGCGGGGAATTACAACTTAGATTTCTCGGGCATACTTCAGCAGAGTGCTTCTATATTCATCGAAACGGGATTGAGCAGAATAATCATTATTGTCCCTAAAGGGATACCGGCAGAAGCTCGCTTTGAAGGAGCATTGACGCAAATAAACACAAATGGAGATTGGCAGCAAGCGGGGGAAATTTACACTCAAGCTGGGGAAGGCCCCAAGCTAACATTCATCATCGAGACCAGCGCGGGGACTGTTACCCTGCGCAATCCGTAGGGGAATGGCAACAGGCCAAGGGGAGGGGTGAATCGCCTAGCTAGCGTCACCTCTCTCCTCGGCCTGGCTACCACTTTCACGATTTCCCACTCCCAAAAAATTGACAATCGCCAGCGTATCAGGTACACTGTGTCATATACAGACTATACGAAGAAACACAGGAGATATTATGACAAACGAGACCACCGCGCATATCACGCCTCAGGCAACATTGACTCCTACCCTCAAGGCTTGGGAAATTTATCTGGAAGACCAAGGAAGTTCTCCCCATACGGTTATCGCTTTTTTAGGAGACTTACGTTTGCTGGTTTCTTACCTTCCCCCCGACAAAAAATTGGGAGACATCAGCTTAATAGACCTTAATAACTTTTTAGATTGGATGCAAAATAAAAGAGAAGTTCCTTGCAGCCCCAAAACATTGGCGCGCCGCATCACTTCTTTGAAATCTTTCTTCCGTTGGCTGCATGAAGGCGGGGCAATCCCTATCAATCCAGCCGAGAAAGTTGTCCAAAAATCCGTAAAAAGCCCCTTACCCGAAGTGCTTTCTCCCGAAGAAGTAGAATTAATGCTAGCCACTGGCTATGAATATCTTCACGCCGAAAAGCCCAAATCGCGTGCTTACACTCTTTTTACCTTACTGCTTCACACCGGCATTAAAAAAGGCGAATGTGTTTCTCTTAGCCCCAACCACGTTAACCTAGAAATTCCCGAATCCCCGCTTATTTTTGTGCGCTACGCTAGCCCCAAAGACCGTTACAAAGAGCGTAAAATTCTCCTTCCAGAAAGCTGGGTGCAGGCCTACCAAGTGTATCGTGGCGAACACACATTGACCAACAAGCTTTTTCCTTGGTCTGCGCGGATGTTGGAATATATAGTTGAAAACTTAGGGAGCGATGCTGGTCTTGAAAAACGGGTCTCATTCTCTATGTGCCGCTGGACATGTGCCCTTATAGATTGGCGTGCCGGCATGGAACACAATAAAATTCGTCAAAAATTGGGCATTTCAGAAGTGCAATGGCGCGAAGTTAGCCACAAGCTAATGACCCTAAGCAAACAAATTGACGATGAAGAAATACAAACCGAGTACAATCTGAATCCCCACTTAGAAGAAACACCTTAATCGCGCCGCAAGGTGAGAGAAATTATTTTTTTTGTGCGTGATGTAATTCGGGCAGCGTGTGCTAGCCGACAACCGGCAATCCAAACCACTTCTCCCTGAGAGATCACCAACGGCCAGCGTTCACGCGCTTGTTGAGGGATTTTCTCGTTGATCATAAAGTCGGCAACTTTCATGGATTGCCCATCCATGCCCAAAGGAGAGAACCTGTCTCCTGGGCGTCTAATGCGGAGGGTGAGCGGAGTGGGCGTTTCTTCGGCGTCAAGCCAAACCTGGCAAGGGGAGGCGTTGTGCAATATTGGGTCGTATGCCATTCCCTGGGCGTCAACGTGTTTTGCTTGCAAACGCCAGCCATTGTTTAATAACACCTCGCCGGGAACGGGCAATTCGCAGTCGGTTTTATTTGGCATTTGAGGCCAAATAGTTAATGGTACATTGGCTTCCCAAGCTGCGAAATAAACTCTTTCCCCGATAAAGATGATGCGCACCCTTCCAGCCAAATTTGCTTCTTTGCCTTGGGGAGGAGATGCCATAAATTGGCGTGCTTGCTCAATTATTTGAAAGCTGACTTCTGTAAAATTGGGGCGCAAGTGGTGAAATGCCCGCCGAATTAACCGGCGTTGCAGCCCTTTTGGCAGGGATAGAATTTTTTCGATCTCGAATGCCAGATAATTAGATGTGCGCTCTAGCGGCAGGTCTTCCCAAAGTTTTTCTACTTGTTGCTCTAAAACTTCCTGGTCTCCATCTAAAACGCAGGCCATTTGCCACAAACGCTGACGCACTCCGGGGCGGTATTCTTCAAGTAGAGGAATAAGCTCGTGGCGCACCCTGTTTCGGAAATAGGTTGTTTCGGCGTTAGAATGGTCGTAGATGGGAGTAAGTCTGTGTTTTTGGCAGTAGGCTAGAATATCTTCGCGCCAAATGCTTAAGAGAGGGCGCACCAGCGGGATGGATGTACTCCATTGGTTGGGTAGAGTGTAGGATGACATTCCAGTTAGTCCGGCCAATCCGCTGCCTCGCAAAATGTTCATGAGGATTGTTTCTACTTGGTCATTGGCGTTATGGCCTACTACTACAACCTTGGCGTTTAGGGTTTGGGCTTTTGCGAAAAGGAATTGGTACCGCAAGATGCGGGCGGCTTCTTCAATGGAGAGTGAGTTTTCGTGGGCGTAGTGTTTTACGTCTTTTCCCCCGAATGAAGCAGGAACGCCACGGGAAGCAGCCATTTCCCCCACCCTCTGAGCTTCGTCATCCGCTTCGGGGCGCAGGTGGTGGTTGAAGTGCGCCACAACCACTGGATACTGCAAACGCGCCAATCCATCCAACAAACAAAGGCTGTCGGGTCCGCCCGATACGCCAATTAGTATCTTTTGGTTTGATTTCGGTAGAATTTGTTTTATATGTCCTAAAATCATCAATGAGATTATAATCTATGGTATATTGGAATCATAGAGGTTATTGGTATTTTTTGAGAGGTGAAGTATGGCTGCTGCAACAATTTTAATAGTTGACGATGACTTGGATACTTTGAAATTAGTTGGCATGATGCTTGAGAGAAAAGGGTACGAGATTATTGCCGCCGCTAATGGTAGAAAGGCTCTTGAATTGGTGGCTAAGTCGTTGCCGGATTTGATTTTACTTGACATTATGATGCCCGAGATGGATGGTTACGAGGTGGCTCGGCGGTTGCGTTCTAACCCGAAGACTGAATTTATTCCAATTATTATGTTTACCGCAAAGAGCCAAATTGACGACCGGATTGAAGGTCTTGAGGCGGGCGCAGATGCTTATATTACAAAGCCTACTCAGCCGCGTGAGCTTTTTGCTCAGGTAAAGGCGATGTTGAAACGAACTCCGATGCGATCTGCGGGGCCTCAGGTGCCCGCTGCAGAAGCTGGAATGGTTTTTGGGGTTTTGGCTGCGAAAGGTGGGGTTGGAACTTCTACTCTGGCGATAAATTTAGCTATTGCTATGCGCCAAAAAACTAAGGAGAGTGTTATTTTATCCGATTATCGGCCTGGCCAGGGAACTGTGAGTTTGGATTTAGGGTCTGGGAACACGGATGGCATGCTCAGGTTGCTGAGAGGTGAGGAAGAGATTACCAAGCGCAGCCTTGAAGGTATTTTATTAACGCATGGCAGCGGGATAAAAACGCTCCTTTCATCTCCCGATTCTGTAGATGCTAAGTATGTCACAGAAGTAGATAAGTTTTTAGAGATCACTGAACAATTGCGGTATTTGGCGTCTCATATTGTGCTAGATTTGGGAGCTGCTTTATCGCCTCTTGCTTCAGCAGTCGTGCATAAATGCGATCATGTTGTTCTCTGTTTGGAACCTTCTCCAAATAACGTGAAACAAACAAGGTCTTTATTTCAGGCCTTGGTTAAAGAAGGTGTTGGTGAAGGGCGTATTACGAGTGTTTTGATTAATAGAATGAGAATTAGTATTCAATTATCTTGGAAGCAAACTGAAGAGCAATTTGAGTATCCTATTGCCACCGTGTTTACCCCCATCCCCGAGATGGCTTACCAGGCGTCTCGCACCAATACCCCTTTGGTGCTTCAGGATTCTACTAGCTTGACGTCTCAGCAATTTCAGAAGCTAGCTTCTATTCTTCTCTAATCAAAAATGCCAACTTCTTCCGATGAGATTTTAGAATACATTAATTTAGCAGCGGAGCTTATTCGCCAAGCTAAGCACGGAGTGGCGTTAACTGGCGCTGGGATTTCAACATCTTCAGGTATTCCAGATTTTCGGTCTGCGGGTAGTGGGCTTTGGACTCGCTTTCTTCCGATGGAAGTGGCTTCTTTAGAGGCTTTTCGCTACCATCCTCAGCGTTTTTTTGAGTGGCTTCGTCCTTTGGCTAGCCACATGCTCAATGCTCAACCCAATTCTGCCCATAAATCTCTGGCTCGGTTAGAGAGCGAAGGATACATTAAGACGGTTATTACACAAAATATTGATACACTGCATCAACGAGCTGGTTCTTCTCGCGTTTTGGAGGTGCATGGAACGTTTGGAACCCTTTCTTGCTTGGGATGTTATCAACAAACGGAAATTACTCAGGAAATACTCACGGCTTATGTAGAAAAGGGTATCATTCCCCGTTGCCAAAATTGCGGGGCAATTCTCAAGCCTGATGTAATTCTTTTTGGAGAACAACTTCCAGCGAAAACTTGGAAAGAGGCTAGAAAAGCTGTTGGGAGTTGTGATTTACTATTTGTGATTGGCTCATCTTTAATGGTTACCCCAATTGCTGATTTGCCTTTGAAGGCTATGCGGAAAAGCGCTAGCCTGATTATACTTAATAAGACAGACACATATCTTGATGGTCAGGCTGATGTTGTTATTCATCGAGATATTGCTGAAATTTTACCTAAAATAACACAGAGAGTACTTTATGCCTAATAACGAACAAAAAATATCGCTTTTAAGTCGTTATCAGCGCCTGATTAAAATTGCTGGTGACCTGACATCTAAACTTGATTTGGATATTCTGTTGTTGGAAATTGTGAAAGCCGCGGCCGATATTACAGGCGCCGAGGCAGCTTCTATATTGCTGTATGACGCTGTCAAAGAAGAGCTTTATTTCCAAGCCGCTACCAATTTAGATACAGCTATGCGCGGTATGATAGTTCCCCTTCATAATAGTATAGCTGGTTGGATAGTCAGAAACCGAGAACCAATTATTATTGATAATCCCCAAGAAGATGACCGCCATTTTCAGCCCGTAGGTAAAGCTACGCAGCTTCCTAGCCGGTCTTTGTTAGGAGTGCCATTGATCACAAAAGAGAAAATGATTGGGGTGCTAGAAGCCATTAATAAAAAGACGGGTGTGTTTACGCTTGAAGATCAAGAGGTTTTAATAGCTTTAGGCTCTCAGGCGGCTGTAGCAATTGAAAATTCTCGTTTGTTCCAGCAATCAGACTTGATTGGAGAGTTTGTGCATGAACTCCGAACGCCTCTTTCTTCTCTTAGCGCGGCTACGCATCTTTTGAGACATCCCCGAGCCTCTCAAGAGCAAAAGGATAAAATGTTCGTTGTTCTGGAGACTGAGATTAATCGGTTAGCGGAAATGTCAACCTCTTTCCTTGATTTAGCCCGCATGGAATCTGGGCGTTCTCAATTTAAGTTTGAAAAACTTGATCTTAGATCGCTGCTGAGAGAATGTTCTGATTTGGTAGAAAAGGAAGCTAAGGATAAACGGTTAGATATTTCCCTAGAAATTTCTGAATATTTGCCTGACGTTTACGGTGATCATGACAAGATGAAACAGGCTATTATAAATCTTCTCAGTAACGCTATTAAATATAACAAGGAAGAAGGGCAAATTATTCTCCGAGGGGAAGGTGTTCCCGATAAAAAAGAAATTCTTATTATGGTCAGTGACACCGGTGTGGGAATAAGCGAAGAACATATTGAGCATATATTCGAGAAGTTTTATCGTGTTCCTACATACAGCGATAAAGTCTCTGGCACTGGGTTAGGTTTAGCAGTTGTAGAACAGATAATTGACGGCCACGGAGGTTATATTACTGTAGAGAGCGAATTTGGAATAGGAACCACGTTTGCTATTCATTTGCCGTCAAGCGAATAGAAACAAATTGGGACTTCAATATAGTTTCTCCCCTACCGCTTTCTATTTTGACAAAACAACAGCCACATGCTAAAATCGCCATGCTATCAGGAAAATTGGTAATCTGGCTAACACTTTAGAAACCAGTTAACGAGGAAGGATGCTATTTCAGCAGTTTTATTTAAACCCAGATATCATTTATCTGACTTAAATCTTAATCTGAAGTTATTGCCCGACCGGTATTGTTCCGAGCGGGTATTTTTTTATTTTACGCACATTCACCCCGCAAACTTTTAAAAACAGCGAAAAAATAGACCTTGGAGGTCTTAAGTTTGGGGGCGAATGGCAATATCACAATGAGGTAAAACATGAGTACAAAAAAATTAAGAATTGTTCCTATTGGAGGTTTGGGGGAAGTAGGAAAGAACATGATGGTCTACGAATATGACGAGAACATCTTGCTTATTGATGCCGGGATGATGTTCCCAGAGAGCGATATGCCTGGCATAGACTATATTATCCCTGATTTTGATTACGTTATCGAGAGAAAAGACATGGTTCGGGGAGTTGTCTTCACCCACGGACACCAAGACCATGTGGGAGCGGTATCCCATCTTGTAAGAGAAATCTCCGCGCCCCTCTACGCTACTCCTCTAACGAGAGGATTAATCGAAGTCAACTTATCCGAATCGGGATTATTGAACAAAACAACCATCAACACATTTCACGCTGGAGACAAGTTTAACGTTGGCCCCTTTGAAGTAGAAGCGTTCCACGTTTGTCACTCCATCCCCGATACCGTAGGGCTGGGAATTACTTCACCGGAGGGGTTGATTGTTCATGCCACCGACTATAAATTTGACCCCACCCCCGTTGATGGCTGGCCAACCGATTTCGCCAAACTAGCGGAATTCTCTGGACGAGGCGTTTTAGCCCTATTAGCGGATTCTACAAACGCTGACCAGCCCGGTTGGACGCCTTCAGAAAAAGTGCTTGATGCCGCTTTAGACACTATATTCCAAAACGCGTTAGGGCGAATCATAATTGCTTCTTTCGCATCTTTGGTCTCGCGAATGCAGCAAGTGGCAGAAGCTGCCGACCGTCATGGACGAAAGATAGCCTTTGTAGGCTACAGTATGATCCAAAACTCAAAGATGGCCCGCCAGTTGGGGTATCTAAATATCCCATCCGACATCCTCGTAGACGTGAACGAAGCCCTAAACATGCGCCCCCGTGACGTTGTTCTAATGGCCACCGGCTCTCAGGGAGAACCCTATTCCATCATGGGCCGCCTTTCGCGTGGAACTAACCGCCACTTTGACTTGCTCAAAGACGACACAATTGTGCTTTCCTCGCACACCATTCCCGGAAACGAAGAAAACGTCTACCAAACCATCAACCGGCTTTTCCAGCGCGGAGCCAACGTGGTTTACTCGCCTTTGTCGCACGTACACGTTTCAGGGCACGCCAAACAAGACGAGATGAAGTTAATGCTCAACCTCGCCAAACCTAAATACCTCATCCCCGTACACGGAGAATTAAGGCATTTGAAGCAACACGCCATTTTAGCGGAAGAATCCGGTTTTCCCATCGAGAACGTCGCGGTTGTCGAAAATGGGCAAGTGCTAGAATTTGAGAATGGAAAAATGAGCTTTGGCGAGCGCATCCCTGGAGGCTACGTCTTTGTGGATGGCACGCGCGTGGGAGATATTGGCCCCAGCGTTGTTCGTGAGCGAGAAGCCTTAGCTAAAGATGGTGTAGTAGCTATCAGCCTTGTCCTCAACCAAAAAGGCCGCCTGCGTGCAGAACCCGAAATTGTGTCTCGCGGATTTGTGTACCGGCACGGCGACAAAGACATCATTGACGAAGCCAAGCAAAAAGTGGTTGCCCTTGTTGAACACGCCGAAGGCGATATTCATCAGCAGGTTACCAAATCTACCCGCTCTTTCCTGTATAGCAAAACCAAAAAACGCCCTGTTGTCTTGGTTAATATCAGCTGGGTATAATGCCCAATCACCAAACTAAGCGGTTGTCCACTTTGACTTTGCGCTTTTCGCCCCCGAGGAACCGCGTTCCTTAGGCAGAAATTATTTGTGACCAACCCCTAAAAAAAGCCCCCAAATTTATACTTTGGGGGCTTTTTGTTCTAATTAATTGGAATTTTACCGCACTACCACCGAATGAACCGCTTCCCCTGTCTCGGAGCGCAAAGTGTAAGTAACCACCGCTTTTCCATCCTCGCCAAAATCCACGTTAACCACGCCAAAATTATTCCCCAAATACAAAAAGCGCAAATCTTGGTTCTTTATCACCTCTGAACCAAGTTCATTATGTGTGCATTTAGCCAGCCAATTAAGCCGTTGCTCAAAAGGAGTCGCGCAAAACTCCCACAAAGGAATATCATCCCCATTAGGCCCAAACAAATTTGCCTGAAGCGCGTGTGAAGAATGTAAATCACCAGTCAGCACAAAAAGATTCTCGATCTCGTTGGCGGCCAAAAAGCGCAAAAGGTACTCGCGTTCCTCTGGAAAACCAGGCCAGCGATCCTTGGCAATATCAGCCCACATATTAAAAAGCAAAGCGCACGAAGACACCAAAAACTTGACCGGATAGCGGTCGTTCACACTTATTAACCATTCCTTAAGAGCCGCCCACTGCCCCTTGCCCAACATTGTGCGTTCGGCCTTGCCCTTTACGCGCATTGTTCGCGTATCTAAAACAAAAAAAGCCGCCGCCCCGTACTCAAAAGTATACGCCAAAGACCCCGGCTCGTTATTTTCTAGGTGATATAACCCTTTGTCATCTACGTTAAGTGGAAGCTCAAAATGTGGAGCGTGCATACCCTGATGCTCCCAATAAGCCTGTAAAGCAGCCTGCACCCGTCTAGCGGGTAAACGACATTCCTCAGCAGGGCGTCCGTTCAACCTGCGCAGAACCTTATCCCAAGGCGGAATTTTTGCCTTTGTTCGCGTGCCATCCGTCCATGTCCAATCGTCATCAACTTCGTGGTCATCCAAAGTCATAAACGCGGGCAAATTCTTAAGCAATTCTCGAAAAGGTTTATACCCCCAAACATGCGCGTACACATCTCTATAGTCTTGCAGTGTCAAAGCCACTTGACCAATCCCGTTGTGTTCGTATTTATCGGCGTAAATTTGGTCTCCCAGAAAAAGCCCAAAAGCCAACCCGTGCTCCTTGCGATGAGCGTCCATAGCCGCAAACGTTTGTCCGCTTTCTGGGGTGGTGGGATAAAAACAAGAACCAAACGCAAACGAAAAATCCTCCCGTTTGCCGCTTGTCGGAAAAGTAGTAAAAGAGGGATACGCTTCACCTTCAGGCGTGGGGGGCACGTCTTTTAGCGAGAGAGCGTAAAAATAGGTGGTTTGCGGTTTAAGGTTCAAGAATGGCACCACGCCCGCGAAACCGTTCTCCGCCGTCAGGGGCAGAGATTCCCCTGTCAAAGGCTCCCCGTCTAAATCCCCGGCTTCCCACAACCAAGCGTGCAACGTCCCCAAATGGTCTGCCCGTCCCCACAAATGGACGCGGCTTTCGTCCAATCCTCCCACAATTGGCCCCAGCAATAAATCTTCGAACATATCTGCTCCTTACTTATTTTTTAATCATGATGCGAAATAACATTAAAAGAACTGCCGCCGCCGAAATAATAACAGCAACAATAGTGATAGTAGAATCGCCAGAAGCAGCCAGCGCAAATTGCGTGGGAGTAGCTGTGGGGGAAGAAGTGGGCGTTTTTGCTGGTATTTGCGAAAAAGCCGTGGGGGAGGGTGTGGCCGCCATAGACGGGGAAGGGCTGGGGGCGGGGGAGTCGCCGGGAGGGAGGCTGGGTGCAGGCGTGGCGGCATGAGCAGGCTTGATGATAACCTCA
>QMOK01000076.1 GCA_003648195.1 Chloroflexota bacterium
AGTTCGCTTTGCGTGCCAGGGCAAAACGGACTAAAACCATTAGTAGTGTAAGTAAGTGATGGTACTGTCATTGCGAGGCGTTTTTTGCCGAAGCAATCTCCCTTGTGGCGCCGGAGACTGCCACGCTCCGTAAACTCCGCTCGCAGTGACAAGCGCGTCACTTACTTGAGAGCCACTACCAAACCATTGAATGTGAGTCGGTTTTTAACCGACTTTCACTTTAACAGCCCGTGATTTCAATCACAGGATTTGAGAAAGAAATCAAACCGAGAGCGCAAATTCGTTTTACTCCTAATTCACTGTAGCGAATGTGCCGGGCGCTTTTGTCTTGTATCCCATTGATTTGTCTGCTATACTACAAACAAGTGTGAATTTCTGATTTTACGAATATGCGAAAAAGGCGGATTTTATGTTATACGATACACAGGTTGATTCCCAACAATTTACTGTTAAAATACGCGACCGAGGGCAAATGACCATTCCGAGCAAGTTACGCGATTCACTTTCTATTGGTAAGGGTGATATACTCAACCTTTATCAAATTGGCGAGGGATTCTATTTGACACCAGAACCTCTCCGAACATACGAATTATCAAATAAAATTGCTGATATGATGGAAGAAGAAGGAGTGACATTGACCGATTTGCTGGAAGATTTACCAAATATCCGTGAGGAAATTTATCAAGAACGATATGGTCAAAAATCCTCATGACCCCCACCGTTTTTGTTGACGCCAATATCATAATAGCTGGCAGCGCCTCGCGAAAAGGTGCTAGTCGTGTTGTTTTAGGACAAGCAGAATATGGCATGATTCAACTCGTTGTGACGAGACAGGTCTTAGTAGAAACTGAACGAAATATCCGTCTAAAATTTCCCAAAATACTACCTGCTTTGTCGGAATTACTAATGTACATCAACTTGCAAATCTTAGATGATCCTGAACCACATCAGTATGAACGCTGGTTGTCCATCATTGAAGCCAAAGATGCGCCAATTCTAGAAGCTGCTGTCCAGTTTGCTCCTGATTATTTACTGACGCTCAACAGCAAAGATTTTACACCAGAAGTTGCCCGTGCTACCGGGCTTGTCATACAATCACCGGGGGAATTTGTTTCAAATATTCGGCATATCGTTAGTCAGAATTTGTGATGGCAGTTTTTTCTGACGGAGAATCAGCGGCTACAACGAATTGAAAAACAATCAGATTTAGGCGGTTGAGAGGGTAGTTGTCTTTGCCCCCTCTGCCCGTTGGGCATCTCCCCCAAATGCCAAAAAACATGGAGTTTGGGGGAGAATCTGAATCCCTCCCCTATTTTCGTCCCGCTGGTTTTTGCGGGGCGCAAATGGGGGAGGTTAGGAGGGGGCAGTTTGACAATTGAAAGGATAAATAATGCCACGTCCACGCAGAAGCACACCAAAAATGATGCACCGTGCCACAGAATTGAGAAAAGAACAGACGCCCGCTGAAAGAAAACTCTGGGCATATTTGCGCAAGAGAAAAGTTAAGGGGGTCAAATTTAGAAGACAACACGCAATTGGCAATTACATTGTAGATTTCTGCGCCACCAACGAAAAACTCATCATCGAGCTTGATGGTAGCCAACACTTAGACCAAACTGAATACGACGAAGAAAGAACAGCTTATCTTGAGGAGCAAGGATATAAAGTCGTTCGGTTTTGGAATAATCAAGTGATGAATGATGTTTCAGGATGTATTCTTGCGATAGAAAATGCTTTAGAAGAATAGCCCCCTCTGCCCGTTGGGCATCTCCCCCAAATGCGGTGAAAAGACAGCCGTGCGACGGAAAAATGTCGAATTTGGGGGAGAGCATAAGCAGGATTCCATCTAGGTTAGGGGCAGAGCAATCGCGTATGGAAAAATCCCCGCCCATTTTCAAGGGATAGCGAAGTGTCTGTGACCGAGCGGTAGAGAGTACCACACCCGTTCGGTTACAAACATTCACTATCACAAAGTAAAATCAGGGCCATATGCAATTGCCCTGGTTTTTTATGGGGTAATTTGATGTATAATGATAAACACAGCAATTTTTTTATCGCAAAAACAAATCTGCTATGGCTGAAGAACTGAAAGAATTTGGATGCATTATCATTACTTTTCAAATAGTAATGTGACTTGTTCTCAAAAAATTGATTTTAAGCGGACGAGATATGGATAAGAAGGAGCGAAGACGTTATGAGCGAAAAAGATAATTTACAATTTAGAGTCCACTGAAAAAACTATAAGGTTTCAAAGAAAGCGAATTTTTCCTTTGAGTCCTTCGAGAGAATTCTTTGTGAGCTTAGTGCCTTTGTGATGAAATTGACCTTTCTGCAGTAGAGTCAATTTACCAATATCTCAAAGTCTCAAACTCTGGATGAAATAGCAGAATTTTGGGATACTCACAGCTTGGACGATTATTGGGATCAGACACACGAGGTCGAATTCGAAGTTAGAGCAAAGCAAAGGCGGCGCATAACACTCGTCCCAGAAATCTATACACAGGTTGAATCTCAAGCATGTGAACGTGGCATTTTGCCCGAAACATTGGTCAATCTGTGGTTAGTTGAACGATTACAGGAGACCGGATAAGCAAACGCTATATTCGGGGTTTTGATAATCAGTCCGAAGCCAGCTTGGTTGATGTGAAGAGGATGAATATCAAATACAACAGCGAAATGGGTCGAGAGCGCAAATTCGTTCCATGTCCGATTTACTGTAGCAAACCTTGAATTGAAATTCTAGGCTTTACAAAGTCAGTTCGCTTTGCGTGTCAGGGCAAAACGGACTAAAACCATTGAATGTGAGTCGGTTTTCAACCGACTTCCACTTTAACAGCCTGCTCATGAACATTAAAAAATTAAATCGGTAATAAGCCGACATAGTGAAGTAGCTCATTGGAGCCACTAGAAAAAGCAGCTAAAAATTGGTCAACTCGCTCCTTCAGGTCAGCCCACTCATCACTAAGACGATGCAAATGTAGGATTTCTTGCTTGAGCCATCTCCATAGTTTTTCTATAGGGTTTAGCCATGAAGCATAAGTAGGCAAAGAGAGTATTTGAATAGGAAGAATATCTAATTTTGCTTTACTAGTCGGTTCTGTTGGCCAATTATCGGGTAATCTTGGTGGAAAAGGAAAGTTCTGTGGTTGTAACGGAGCCAAGACGTCAGGATGATAGTGGACAGGCCAATTATCTTCCGCGACATAGATTATTTCCACATCAGAATAATCTTCACATAACTCATACCAGAAATCAATTAAGCAAGAAATGTTCGTTCGACTTCGTTGACGATAGCTTACTTGGCCTGTCATAACATTCAGAGCTGCCAAAGCACGATAACTGGTATTGCTACGATGACTGCGTTGAGCTAGTGGTTGAATTTTTCCTGCACATTCATAAGCTCTAGCTAAAGTTGGCTGTCGATAATAGGTTAATTCATCCAGATAGAGAAAAACGTAGCGTTTTGGGTTGTAATAGGCTCGAAAACGCATGAGTTCAATCAAGCTCAACTTCTCCATATAATAGGGATCGGGACTGTGGACATAGTCTCGTCCGCGTTTGTAGCTAATTTTCAAACGCTTGAGCAATTGAAATAGCCCGCTTGCACTTTCTAAGGTTAGCCAAGGGTAACTCTCATTTATCATTTTTAGCGTCCACCGGCTACGTTTATAACCAAACTGTTGTGGATCTCGACGAATAACTATTAAAATAGCCTGTTTAGCCTCGCTTTCTTTTTTATACTCAGGCGAAAACGCTGGTTTTCGACCTCGACCTTTTTTAATAAGGAGTTCTGCGATACCTTCGGCTTCATATATATCTAACCAACTGTAAACTGTGTCTGGGTCTCGAGTTTTGTGTAATCCATTCAGAGCAACACTATTGGCAGATTGTCCAGAAGCGACTTTTAGTAACGCGCTTGCTTTTTCGCGCATATAAGGCTTCTTATGGTGGTCGCGAACTTTTTCTAGTTCAACTACTTCAGTTTTAGATAGCGTCTTTTTGGTATTTTTATCACCTCCAATTACCATATTATATCGAAGGTAGCCTATTACCGATTTATTTATTTAACTTTCATGATTCAGATGCCATTACCACAGATATTCAAAAAAGGAATCCCTACATGCAAACATCATCCCTTACCCCATTCTTTGAGCCGAAAGGCGTTGTCATCATCGGAGCATCCAGCAACCCCGCCAAATTGGGTTACAGACTGGCCCACAACCTGCAAAGAAGCAATTACGAAGGCGCGGTACATTTTGTTAATATCAAAGGCGGAACTTTGCTGGGGAAAACCATTTATAAATCTACTGCCGAAGTGCCAGACCCAGTTGATCTGGCGGCAATATTGATTCCCTCTAAGTACGCGCCCACCGCTCTAAAAGAATGTGGAGAGAGAGGCATCCACGCCGCCATTATTGGTTCGGGCGGATTTCGCGAAACTGGCCCAGAAGGGGCTGAACTAGAAGAAGAAATGCTCCAAATTGCCCGTGAATACGACATTCGCTTGGTAGGCCCAAACTGCATTGGTATCCTTGACACCCATTACCCGCTCAACACCACATTCCTTCCTCCCCCCGGCCCCACCCCCGGGGATGTGGCCTTCATTTCGCAATCGGGAGCGATTTGCGCGGCAGTGATTGATTGGGCGCGCGGGCAAGGTTATGGTCTCTCTCGCCTGGTAAGCCTGGGAAACCAAGCTGATATTAGCAGTACAGATATGCTTGTCCCAGTAGCGGCAGATAAACATACCCATGTTTTAGCGTTGTACCTAGAAGGTGTCAAAGATGGGCGGCGATTTGTGGAAGAGGCTCGCAAGGTAGTCCAGGACAAACCCATCATTGCTCTCAAAGTAGGGAGATTTGAAGCTGGCCGAAAAGCTGTCGCTTCTCACACAGGAGCTTTAGCGGGGAGAGAAAGCGCGTATAACGCTGCTTTTCGGAGGGCAGGCGTGTTGCGGGCCACTACTAGCGAAGGCCTGTTCGACCGCGCCCGCGCTCTAGCGTGGTGCCCCCTCCCCAAGGGGAACCGCGTAGCAGTGCTGACCAACGCCGGAGGCCCAGGTGTGACCGCCGCCGATGCTCTAGAATCGCTGGGGCTAAAAATGGCTGAATTCTCCTCTGAAACAGAACACGCTCTACAAGAAATTCTGCCCGCCGCGGCCGGGTTACATAACCCCGTTGATATGCTGGCTTCCTCCACGCCCGCGCAATTTGCGGGATGTTTGAAAATTCTCTTGGCCGACCCTGGTGTAGATAACGTGATGGTGATTTTCCCTACACCGCCTATGTTTACGGCTGGGTCTGTGGCCTTAGCCATGATCCCCATCATTCATCAGGCTCAAAAACCGGTCGTGGTTGCCGTGATGGGAGAGCGGCTTATTCAAGAGGCCGTGGAGCATTTACGCGCCGCGCACGTTCCCGAATACCGTTTCCCCGAACGAGCCGCGGCGGCCTTGTCTGCTTTGGTAGAACGGGCTGAGCTATTAGAACACGCCAAAGCAAAATTTATTCGCTACGATGATGTGAAGACAGAAGTGGTGAGAGATTTGCTTGCCCATAGAAACGAAAACGCCGGCGATTTCCTTTCGGACGATGAAGCGCACCAGCTTATGGATGCTTACGGAATTTTCACGGCGAAAATGGAATTGGCCCAGAACGCTGACGAGGCCGTTGAACTCGCTCAGAAGATTGGATGGCCGGTAGTGCTCAAAATATCCTCCCCCGATATTTCTCATAAATCTGATGTGGGCGGCATAGCAATTAATTTAAGGGACGCGCAAGCGGTTCGGGCGAGTTTTAAGACCATTACTCGCCAAACTCAACAGGCCCGGCCTCAAGCTAAAATTCAGGGTGTTCATGTACAACGGATGATTCCATCTGGGCAAGAGGTTATTATAGGGGCTGTTCAAGACCCCCAATTTGGCGCGTTAGTGATGTTTGGTTCCGGCGGTACAGAAGTGGAAGGTTTGAAAGATATTGAATTTGGCCTTGCCCCTCTGATTGAGATTGAAGCCAAGCGGATGCTGGAATCAACTTGGGCGGGGCGCAAGCTCAAAGGTTTTCGCCACCTTCCCCCCGCCGATAGGGATGCTGCTCTTGACGTCCTGCAACGCCTGGCGCAACTGGCCGCTGACTTCCCGCAATTATCCGAAATAGAGATCAATCCCCTGCGCGTCCTGCCCGATGGTCAAGGCGCCGTGGCGGTGGATGTTAGGATTTTGGTAGAATGACCTTAATAGAACGCGGATGTGCCAGAAATACACTGACCTCGCTGATTGGGCGGATGGACGCGGATTAAAAACATAAAAAAATTAAAATCCGCGAGGATTAGCAGAATCCGCGTCATCCGCGTTCGATTAAACAAAAAAAGTATTTATCCGCGTGAATCCGTTAAATCCGCGTTATCCGCGTTCTATTAAGAACAGGAGCATTCCATGAACACAAGAAAAAAACTTACCATCATTATCATTATCTTGCTCGTTGGCTTGTTTACCGCTTGCAATAAACCATTCTCTGAAGAAGAGACCGCTGCCCCCACGGAAATACCAACCCCCACGGCGATTCCCACCCCCTTGGTGGCGGTTGTGGATGACGCTCCCCTCTCACCACGGGTGCTGACCACATCCCCCGCTGGGGGACAGGAAATCCTCCCCAACGCCCCACTTGAGATAGTCTTTGACCACGACATGGAGGTTGGCGCAACATCTGCCGCTTGGCAATTGATTGACGCTCAGGGGCAGGCCGTGGCCGGGGACATCACTTGGCCCAGCCCAGACACCATACGCTTCAAACCTACTAGCGAGCTGGAATCTGGTGCGACTTACACGGCGGTTATGACCCGCCTGGCAACCAGCACGGAAAATGTGCAAATGGGCGATGATTTTAAGTTCACGGTGAACGTGCTGGGAGACTTAGAAATCAAGCAAGTTCTCCCCGTGGATGGCACTACCGAGGTCGAAAAAATGAGCATGATCACGGTGGTTTTTAACCATCCCATTGTGCCATTGCAAATTGCCGAAGAAACTGAAAATCTGCCCCAGCCGCTGACAATCTCTCCCGCCGTGCAAGGTAAAGGGGAATGGATCAATACCTCGGTTTATGTTTTTCAGCCCACCGAGCAATTACAGAGTTCCACTCTTTATACGGTTAATGTTCCCGCTGGTCTAACAGACGTGAACGGCGCTACGCTGGCCGAGGGGCGTCAATGGAGTTTTGTTACCACTTCATCTACAGTCAATAGTTTTCAGTTATCCGATTGGATTGTTAACCCAGAATATAACTACAAAGACGTGCCCCTTGACCAAGAATTTACTATTAGCTTTAGCCAGTCTATGAATCAATCTGCTACAGAAGCCGCTTTTTCAATTATCAGTCAGTTGGGAGAGCCGGTATTGGTAGATTTCGCCTGGAATGAGGACAACACCTCCCTAACTATTACTCCTACACACAATTTGGCCTTGGGAACTATTTATGACTTTATCTTGGCCGCCGCAGCCACAGATACTGGCGGCAGCCCCCTCCGTGAGGGAATTAATTGGCGATTTAGAACTTATCTATACCCCGGCGTTCGTAACACTTCTCCCATGAATGGAACAACGCAGAATTATTTTACAGGCTATGTCTCGGTTGATTTTAATTCTCCTATGGATATAGACTCGCTTGACGGCAAAATTATTCTCGACCCCGCGCCCGCAGGCGAACTGGAATGGACGTATAACGAATGGAGTTGGTCTATGTCGGCCAGGGGCTTAGAGCCGGCCACTACCTACACTCTTCAAGTTTTGCCAGGCGGGAAAGACATCTACGGAAACGCCATCACTCAGCCCTACACGGCTGTTTTCACCACCACCAATTATTCCCCTCAGGCCTATCTCGAAATGCCTTATAGTCCGGTCATTTTCAACGTGAATGGCTCCCAGGAATTCTATATCCGCTACGTGAACGTCCCGAAAGTTTATCTTGCCATTTACCGCCTATCTACCACCAAATTCCTTAGCCTAGTATCTGGAAAAGAATCCGCTTATAGTTACAGCCCCCCAGGGGATGATCTGGTTAACTATTGGGCACACGAAAACTATGGCAGCATGAACGAAACTTCTTTAGTTGGCCTCCAGCTTAAAACCAATACCGGAGACGCTCTGCCGCAAGGATTCTATTTCCTCACCCTCGGAGCCTGGCAAAACGATACTTACATTGACTATAACCGTCTTGTCGTTGTGGCAGATTCCAACATAAGCTTAAAAACTTCACCCACTGAGGCCCTGGCTTGGCTGACCGACCTAGAAAGCGGTGCTCCCATCTCGGGAAATTCCGTGACCTTTTACGAGGGAAATTTTCAAACCCTGGCCACAGGCGTTACCGATGCCAATGGCCTAGCGCATGTCAACCTCCCCGTCTCCGAAGCCATTTACGATGCCCGTTTCGCTCTCGTTGATGGAGGACAGCACTTTGCGGTTGCTTCCAGCGAATGGGGCAGCGGTGTTTCTCCCTACGATTTCGGCATTTGGGGCAACTACTACACCATCCCCAACCAGCCCACAACCTACGTTTACACCGACCGCCCGTTGTATCGTCCCGGCCACCCAGTCTCTTTCAAGGGCATTGTGCGCCTTAATGATGACCTGGCCTATTCCCTGCCGCATCAAAATAGCGTCACTGTAGAAATTTTCAATTACGATTACGAACTCATCTACGAAAAAGACCTGCCCTTATCGGGCTTTGGCACTTTTTCTGGGGAGTTGCTCTTAGATGAAAATGCCTCTTTGGGGGAATATGAGATTCGTGTCCGTTTTGCGGGCGCTGAGGACGAAATTGGGCGGGTGAACTTTTCTGTGGCGGAGTACCGCAAACCAGAGTTCCAGGTCGGGGTTGTCGCCAATCATCCAGACGCCCTGCCAGGGGAAGAGTTCACCTTTACGGCGCAGGCAGATTATTTCTCTGGGGGTGTGGTAGCAGACGCAGATGTCTTTTGGACGCTAGCAGCTTCCCCATACACTTTTGAACCCTCCGGCGAATTGAGCCGCTACAGCTTTGACGACCTCGAACGCGATATTTACTATTACGACCCCTACGGTTCTGCGGCTCACGCCGAAATCATCTCCAGCGATGTGACCGTTACAAACGCGAACGGAGAAGCCATCTTCACAGTTCCCGCCGAGTTGAGCGAAGACGGCAACGGGCAGCGATTCACCCTAGAAGCCACCATCACCGACCTGGCCGGAAACGTAGTTAGCAGCCGGGCCAGCGCCAATGTTCACCAAAGCAGCATTTACGTGGGGGTGCGCCCCCAGGGATACTTGGGCACGGCCAACGTCTCTCAAACCTTTGAGCTAGTAGCAGCCAATTGGGACGAGGAAACTGTTCCCAACCAAAGCGTAGACGTGACCATAGTTGAACGCCGCTGGAACAGCATCCAAGTTCAAGAAGCCGATGGCTCTGTACACTGGGAATCCAGCGTAGAAGAAATCCTTGTCGATACCTTTAAAAATGTGGAAACAGATGCCCACGGCTACGCCAGCGTAAATTTCACCCCTCCTAATGGCGGCGTTTTTAAAGCCATTGCCACCACCCGCGATTCAGCGGGCAACAAAGCTATTGCCTCGGCTTATATGTGGGTGGCGGGCAGCGGCTACATCCCCTGGCGGCAAACGGATGACCGCTCCTTGAACCTTATCACCGACAAAGACACCTATACACCCGGCGAAACCGCCGAAATCCTAATCACGTCCCCGTTTCAAGAGGCGGCTTACGCCCTGGTGACGGTGGAGCGCGGCCATATCCGCGAGAAAGAGGTCATTCACCTCACTAGCAACAGTACCACCTACAGGCTGCCCATCACGGCAGAAATGGCACCCAATGCCTATATTTCTGTGTCTATCATCAAAGGCGCGGCGAGCGATGGCATCCCCGATTTTCGGACAGGCATGACCGAAATCCAAGTCGATTCCGACCAAAAAGCCCTGAATGTTGAGATAAATATAGATAAAGAAGAATCTGGCCCCGGCGATCAGGTGACCTATACCGTTCACACGAGCGATAACGAGGGAAAACCAGTCAGCGCGGAGGTTTCTTTGGCCCTGACCGACTTGGCAACCCTAACCCTCGCCGACCCCAACTCGGCGCCAATTTTAGACTTTTTCTATAACCCACAGTCGCTGGGAGTGCGCACGTCCATCCCGCTTAACTACAATATTGAGCATTACAACGAACAAATCCAAGAGCAAATGGCTTTGGGAATGGGGATGGGTAGCGGTGGCGGAGGATACGGAAAAGGTATTGATGCTTACGGCGTTCTCGATTTGCGGGAGAATTTCCCCGATACGGCTTACTGGGCCGCGGACGTTATTACAGACGCCAACGGCAGCGCAACCGTTACTATCACTTTGCCCGACAACCTCACCACCTGGCGCATGGATGGCCGCGCTGTTACCGTGGATACTCGCGTGGGGCAAACGACCATTGACTTGGTGAGTACTAAACCCTTGCTGGTGCGTCCGCAAACGCCGCGCTTTTTCGTGCGAGGTGATGCAGCCACGCTGGGAACGGCGATCCACAACAACACTGGGAAAACCCTTACTGTGAAGGTGGGACTCAACGCCGAGGGCGTGACAATCCAAAGCGAGGTCATGCAGGAGGTGCAAATCCCAGACGGGCAGCAAGCTTATGTGACCTGGGATGTGGTGGTGAACGCTGAAGCCGAGCGGGTGGACTTGATCTTTGGCGTGGAGGGCGGGGGATACACAGACGCTAGTCGCCCCACTTTGGCGACTCTACCAGGGGGAGGAATCCCTGTTTACCGGTACGAAGCCCCCGAAGCGGTGGGGACTGCCGGCATCATCAGCGAGGGCGGTTCCCGTACCGAAGCCATCAGCCTCCCCCAAAGCGAAGACCTTTCGGGTGAGCTAACGGTGCGGGTTGAGCCATCTCTGAGCGAAGCCATGATGGATAGTTTGGATTATTTGACGCATTATCCCTACGATTGCGTTGAACAAACCATCTCACGCTTTCTCCCCAATGTGCTCACTACCCAGGCCCTGCAAGCCGCCGGACGGAGCGATCCCGAACTGGAAGCTAACTTAGAAGAGCAAATAAACATTGCCTTGCAAAGACTTTATAATTGGCAAAACGCGGATGGCGGGTGGGGATGGTGGTCGAACCAAGAGAGCAACGAGATTACCACGGCTTACGCGGTGCTGGGTTTAGTGGAAGCAGGGAAGGCGGGTTACGGCGTCAGCAGCGAGGTAATTATGCGCGGAGTTGAATACCTAGGAGCCAACTTAGAAAGCATCCAAAACCTTGAGTCGCCTTATGCGCTCAACCGCCAGGCTTTTATGGTTTACACGCTGGCCCGCGCGGGGCAAGATTGGGTAATGAGCCGCGCCGTGGAGCTTTTTGAGCAACGCCAAACCATGAGTTTGTATGCCCGTGCTTACCTGGCTCAAACCTTTTTCATCATCAATCCCGGCGACCAGCGCATTGATACGCTGATTTCGGATTTCGGCAATGCGGCCATTATGTCTGCCACGGGAACGCACTGGGAGGAGGATTGGAACGATTATTGGAATTGGAACACGGATATTCGGACGACTGCCATCATTTTAGGCGCTCTAACCGAAATTGACCCCGATAACGTGCTTAATGCCAACGCCGTGCGCTGGTTGATGACCAATCGCTCTGCCGGTCATTGGCGCACTACCCAAGAAACGGCCTGGGCGCTGATGGCGCTTGCCAATTGGGTGGACGCTACGGGAGAACTAGATGCTAATTATCAATATTCTATTTACCTGAACCAAAAGCACCTGGGGAATGGAATAGCTAACCAAGAAACCTTGGGCGAGACCTTTGAGCTAGAGATTGATGCGGCGGATATGCTGGCGGACGAGATCAATCGTCTGGCGATTGGCCGCGATGACGGGCCGGGAAATTTGTATTACACCGCCCATCTGACGGTAGACCTGCCCGTAGAGGAGTTAGCCGCGCTGGATAGGGGCATTATCATCTCGCGCAGTTATTACTCTCTGGATGACAAGGAAACGCCCATCAACCAAGCGGCACGGGGCGACCTTTTGATGGGGAAGCTGACCATTGTGGTTACTAGCACGCGGCGTTATGTGATCATTGAAGACCCGCTCCCGGCTGGGTTAGAGGCTGTGAACCAAGACCTAAAAACCAGCCCTCAGGAATCAATCCCAGACGATTACGGCTTCGAGGATATTGGTCTCTACGGCTGGGGATGGTGGTACTTTGA
>QMOK01000077.1 GCA_003648195.1 Chloroflexota bacterium
ATGAGGCCTTTTCACCATACCGATTATGGAATATTGAAACGCGCCTTGTCCTAACTCTTTCATTTCTGTACCTTTTTCTCTTCCACTTCCTTGTTTGCTCCCTTTGAGCATTCTTCACCGCTGTCTTCACAACAGCACCTTGACTGTCAAATACCCACATGCTATAATCCTGTCGCTTAAAACATAATGGCGCGGGGTAGAGCAGTGGCAGCTCGTCGGGCTCATAACCCGGAGGTCCCAGGTTCGAATCCTGGCCCCGCTACTACCAACAAAACCACAGACGGTTTGTCTGTGGTTTTTATTTTTCTGTGGCATCCTCATAAACAAAAAGAGGAAACTTTCAAAGATAAACCCTCGAATATAAAAAACATCAAGGAGATAACAAAATTATGGCAAGCGTAAAAATTGACCCAGGGATATGTGGTTTTCAAACTCAAGTTAAAGCAGAATCTCTTGAAAACTATAAAGTAAGCCTTTCAATAGAAAGCGATTGTCCAGACATTCAAAATTTAGCTGAAAACCTCACAGAAGTAGACGCTTTTAGCGAAATATCATTTCGCAGAGGAATTCCAGAAACGCTCCAAAAAGGGCAAAAACATTGTGCCCACGCCTCTTGTCCTGTCCCGGTCGGAATCATCAAAGCCATTGAAGTAGCGGCGGGATTGGCGCTTCCCCAAAACGTAACCATCGAAATTGAAAAATAAGTATCATCTCAATATTTTGGGGTGAGGCTAAGACCTCCGAGGTTTTTGTAGTGCAAACCTCGGAGGTCTTGTCCCTGTTTATTGAGAAGTTACAAAAATAACCCCTAAAATCAAACCGGTTTTGGAGTCTCTTCATTACCCTTGTCGCGGGAGAAATCGGCAGCGTCCTGTCCCATTTTACTGTCTCTTGGCGGCTTTTCCGGTTCTTTCATAAATTCTACGTCGTACTTATACGTCTCCATGCCATGATCTGGCGCATCTTTTGGGGGTGGTTTGGGGGAAGAATCAGGGATATTTTTGCGTGCCACAGCCAACCTCCTCGGTTGAAAATAGAGTCACTTCACCAGTATTGCTTGCTATGAGTATAGATTAATTCAAAGCAGAAGTCAAACTTTTAACAAACGCCATATCCCATAGCCAAGCGAATTTCCATAACAGCCTACTCTGTCAAAATTTGGATAGTTACTTTCGTTGAATTGAACCTCGGTCCGCTGCCAATGGATTGAGGCACACTGCTCATCAAGCCATTTTGCGGTTCCCCGGCCAGCCCCTCAGATAATCTTGGACACCACACCACACCCTCGGGAACAGTATTCGAGACAACCACGTTCATTTGAACATGCCCGCGCTCGTTCGCGAGCATAACTTCATCCCCAGCCTGAAAATTCAACTTCTCAGCATCTTGTGGATTTATAGTCACCACGGGGGGAATTGGGCCATAAACCTCTTGAAATTGCGTATGAGTGTACTTCGGCGTGGCACTAGTTAACAAAACGAATTGCTCTTCCCCCACGTATAACGAAACTTGAGTCGGCAAAGGCTTCAATCCCATCTTTTCGGCTCTAGTGGAATAAAATTCTATCTTCCCCGATGAGGTCGGATAACAATCCTTAGGCTTCATCTTAAGCCTAAGCATCTTCCCCAACCTTAGCTCCTCAAAACAACCTCCCTCAAAAGCATTCTCATGCGCCAACTCAATGGCCCTCCAAGGGTTTTCATAGAGCCAATTTTCCGTCAAACCCAATCGTTTCGCAAACTCCCGCATCACCCACCATTCGCATCTGCTGTCATTAATTGGAGCAATAGCCCGCGCAGAATACTGAACAAAGTTATGACTCCAAGGAATTACCAAATCCTCTTTTTCGAGATAAGTCGGCGCGGAAAGCACAACATCCGCATACTGAGTCGTTTTCGTCCAATGGGTTTCATGAACTATCACAAAAATATCTTCTCGCCATAACCCTTCTCTAAAAAAATGCGCATTAGGTAAAGTCACGGCAGGATTCATCCCACTAATATAAATAAATTTGAATTTACCGTTTTTAACAAGCTCAGAAAGGGCTACTTGCTCAACAATTTTAGGGGATTTTTTCGTAAGCGTTCGGCCAGAAATAAACGCCTCATCCACAAAAAAGGCTCTGCCATTACTATAAAAGAAACCTCTGTGCAAACCGAGAAGCGCCGGGATGAAAGAAACTGCCCGCACCTGATCCGCGCCTTGGGCACTCTTTTGAAGACCAATCCCAATCATAGTCGCACTGGGAGTCGATTGCCCATAAGCATCCCCCAATCGCTTCACAAGCTCCCAAGAGACGCCCGTGACCCGCTCCACCCTATCGGGCGTCCACTTGCCAGCCTCTTCCTTTAGATGTTCGAAACCACTCGTCCACTTCTCAACAAACTCTAGATTCACGCAATCGTTTTGAATAAGATAATTAATAAGACCATAAACCAATCCCACATCACTCCCACACCTGGGCTGTATCCAAAGGTCAGCCTTTTTCGCCGTTCGGCTTTTCCTGGGATCAATAACCACGATCCGAGCACCCTGCGACCTGCGAGCCTGTTGAGCCAAAGACCATATATGCGGCGAGCTAACAGCGGCGTTAAACCCCCAAAACACAATCAGCTTTTGTTCACGAAGCTCCGTAGGCGTAATACCATGACTGTTACCATAGTGCAGCGCCAAACCCTCGTGCCCCGACTCACAACATAAAGCCCTATCTGTTTGCGTGGCGCCAATAGAGTTCCACAGCCGCCGCGGAAACGCCCCTGTTAACAAGCCAGTATTACCAGCGTAATCCAAAAACAGCACAGCCTCAGGGCCATATTCTTCGAGAATACCGCCAAGTTTCTGCGCACTAACATCAAGAGCCTCTTCCCAATCTACACGTTCAAACCCCTTTCCCTGGCGAATGACAGGGGCTTCAACGCGGTTTTTGTAGAGTCGCGCCTGGTCTTTCGCTCCGCGGGGACACGCGAACCCCTGTGTTACTGGATTTCTAGGGTCTCCTTCAACCGAAAGAACCTCCTCCTCGTCTCCTATGGTAACTATTAACGAGCAAGTGTCATAACAGTCCCGTGGACATACAGTTGAAATTTGTTTCATAAAACACCTTAAAAACTTCTCTAAAAACCACATTAGAAGCGTATTAGAATTCCTGCAACCTATCAGGGATGTCTATTCTTTGCTAATATAGATTGGTATAATGTTTTCGTTAAATATATCAAAAAGAATTTGCTTAGCACAGATTAATAAGCAGATCATTCAATTTTCGGAGGTTTCAGTGGATTCATCTTCTAACAAACGATCATCAATTATCTACCTTTTACTGTTTGCCAGTATTATCATCCTGGTGATGTATAATTTCCAGCAGCAAACCGCTAACAGTGAAGCACTCACGCTAGGGGAAATAGCCGCTCAAATTAGAGCTGGGGAAATATCAAAGATTACTATCAACGAGGACGATCTAGTAGTAGTTTATCCCGATGGCCGCGAAGCAACATCCCAAAAGGAACACACATCAACTTTTGTGGAACAACTAAAAGAACTGGGAGTTACCACGGAAGAACTAAACCCTGAAAACATAACAATCGAAATCAAAGCTCCCAGCGCGTGGTTTGGAGTGCTAAACGTCTTAGGGTATGTTTTACCATTTGTGATGATGGCCGGTCTACTCTGGTTTGTATTCCGACAAGCACGTGGAGGTGGAAACGCCGCCATGTCCTTTGGGCAATCCAAAGCACGCAAAATAGAAGGCGACAACCCCAGTGTGACATTCGCAGACGTAGCCGGCGTGCCAGAGGCAAAAGAAGGGCTTTACGAGATTGTCGAATTCCTCAAAGAACCTGAAAAATTCATGGCCTTGGGAGCGCGTATCCCAAAAGGCGTTCTCTTAATGGGGTCACCTGGGACGGGAAAAACCCTCTTGGCGAAAGCCGTCTCAGGCGAAGCCGGTGTTCCATTCTATACCATCTCTGGCTCCGAATTTGTAGAAATGTTCGTTGGCGTGGGAGCTAGCCGCGTCCGCGATTTGTTCAATAGAGCGAAAAAAGACTCTCCCTGCATTGTATTTGTCGACGAGATTGACGCCGTAGGACGTCAGCGTGGCGCAGGCTTGGGCGGAAGTCATGACGAGCGCGAACAAACCCTAAACCAAATATTAGTAGAAATGGACGGCTTTGACACCGATACAAACGTAATAGTTGTTGCCGCCACCAACCGCCCAGACGTCTTAGACCCCGCCCTGTTGCGTCCGGGACGATTTGACCGGAGAGTAATCTTAGACCGTCCTGACATCCGTGGACGCGAGGGAATTCTTAACATCCACGTTAAAGGAAAACCCCTAGCCTCCGATGTCGACTTAAAAAGACTAGCGCAGGCCACGCCTGGGTTTGTCGGGGCCGATATTGAAAACATGGTCAACGAAGCAGCTATTAAAGCAGCCCGTGAAGAAAAAACAGCTATCGAACAAGAAGACTTCGAAGAATCCATAGAGCGCGTGATTGCCGGCCCTGAGCGTAAAAGCCGCCTAATTAGCGAAAACGAAAAGAAAATCCTCGCTTACCACGAAGCGGGACACGCCATCACCACCCGGGCACTTCCAGATGCAGACCACGTGCATAAAATCTCAATCATCTCTCGTGGAATGGCAGGTGGTTACACCCTTATTTTGCCCGAAAAAGACCACATGCTAGTCTCTCGCAACAAACTACTAGCCGATATAATTGGCTTATTGGGCGGACGCGCAGCCGAAGAATTGATTTTCAATGACATCACCACAGGAGCGTCAAACGACCTAGAACGGGCAACACAACTAGCTCGAAAAATGGTCACCCGCTTAGGTATGAGCGATGAATTAGGGCCTATGGTCTACGGTAAAAAAGATGAGCTAATCTTCCTAGGCAGAGAAATATCTGAACAACGCGACTACTCCGAATCTGTTGCCGAGAAAATTGATGCGGAAATAAAACGCTTGATGACCACTTCTTACCAAAACGCGACAGACATCCTGAAAAAATATAAGGACGAGCTAAACTCTCTTGCCAAAAAACTACTTGAACAAGAAACAATATCAAAAGAAGAACTGGATGAAATTTTCCCCGTGCCAATCGCAAAAACCGCGGGCGTACCAGTTGTAAACAACGCCTAAATATATTCACACAAAATCTAAAGGGACGGCTCACCCCGTCCCTTTTTTGTTTAAGGTACAATAACACCATGCAAAAAAAACAATGGCAAACCGCCCTAAAAAATTTACCTCTTGGACAACAACACTACTTCGCCCAAGTTGGATCTACGAACGATATCGCGGCTAAATTGCTGGATGCGGATGCCCCGCACCTCTCGCTCGTCCTGGCCGATGAACAAGTAAAAGGGCGGGGACGCAATGGTAGAAGCTGGACAACCACGGGAGGGGCAGCGCTAGCCTTCAGCGTGATTCTACTCCCCAAGGATGACCCCATCACCGCCCAAACCTTGGGGCGAGTAAGCGGTTTAGGCGGGATTGCCGTGTGTTTGGCTCTGCAGAAACACTACTCTCTGCCGGCAGCGGTAAAATGGCCCAACGATGTGCTCCTAAACGGGAAAAAAGTGGCGGGGGTTTTGGCAGAGGCTCATTGGCGTGCCGACCGGTTACAAGGCGTTGTCTTGGGAATTGGGATTAATGTTTTGCCAGCGTCAGTTCCACCCGCCCGGGATTTGAATTTCCCCGCCACTAGCGTGGCGGCAGAATATGGAGCAACCGTTTCTCGGCCAGAGTTATTAGCGCATGTTTTGACCGAAGTTATAAACTGGTATTCGCTATTGAACTCTGATAACTTGCTAAAAACCTGGGAGGCAAACTTGGCGTTCAGGGGAGAACAAGTCTATTTGGATGCTAGGGATGGCACTCACGTTGAGGGTCGAGTACTTGGACTAAACCCAGACGGGTCGCTGAGGTTGGGGACAGGGCCAGGGGAAACGCACACCTTCCGAATAGGCGAAATCCGCCTCCGAGCGAGCATTAATCTCCCCGTTTCTTGAATCACCGCTAAGCAGTTGACAGATTTCTAAAATGAGCTAAACTTGTTTTTAAGTAACGCGCAGCCTAGGAGAAAATATGACGATAGATGACTTCAGAAATGGCTTGGATGATCAATTTGATTATATTGAAGAAGACAAGACGCCAAAAGTAGAACCAGTTACTTCTCCGAAGCTTTTTTTAGGGATGACGCCGGTTCAGCGTTTTGTGATTGTGATTATGTTGTTGATGATGGTTTGCATTCTTAGCTCATTTTGTTTGCTGGTCACCGATAAAATTGCCTTGCCGTTCTTGTAAATAGTCAAAAGATAAAAATAAAGACCGTTCAATTTAGTATTGGACGGTCTTTTTTGTTTAATTGTGATAAATTGCCAGCGTGCTATTCTGGGGATGTCTCATTCTCTGGGGGTGCCCCGTTCTCTTCTGATGCGGCTATTTCTTCCTCTGAAGATTCGGGGACGTTAAAACGCGCCATGGAGGCTATGTGGTCGCCTTCGCGCATTTGCATAATAATTACGCCCCGCGCCACTCGGTTATATTGTGAAATATTTTTAACCTGTGTGCGCATGACCGTACCGCCGGTAGAGATAATGGTGATGAAATCTTCTTCTGGCTGAACGATTAGCGCGGCAGCAATATGCCCAATTTCTGAAAGGGCGTTTTTATCAACAGTGAGAACGCCCATGGTCGCGCGCCCGTGGATAGGATAGTCTTCTAGCGGTGTTCTTTTTCCGTAGCCTTTTTTACTAACAGTAAGCAACTGTCCCTCTGGTTCAGATATTTCCATGCCTATTACTTCATCGCCTGGGCGCAGGCGGATGCCTATAACGCCTATGGCAGGTCTCTTCATGGGGCGAATTTCATTTTCTGCGAAGCGAAGGACGTAACCATTTTTAGTGATGCAATAAATGTCATCTTCTCCACTAGAGAGGCGGACCCATCCTAATTTATCATCGTCTTTGAGGGTAATGGCTATCAGGCCCGAAGGGCGAACGCCAGCGAATTTTGAGAGGCTTATGCGTTTAACCAATCCCTGGCGAGTGACCATGATGCAGTATTTGGCTTCTTTAAAGTCAGTTACAGGAACAATAGCGGTTATTTTTTCATAGGGGTCAATATCGAGTACATTAACAATGGGTAAACCACGGCCAGTGCGGCTAGCTGGTGGGATGTGGTAAGCTTTTGTAGAATAAACTTTGCCGCGATCTGAGAAAAAGAGAATAGTATCTAAAGTGCGCGCTGGAGTGAGTTCCATCACTTTGTCTTCTTCGCGGGTTGAATGTCCCTTAATGCCAATCCCTCCGCGCTGCTGAGGCCGAAATATGCCCGTCATGACGCGCTTGATGTAACCTCGTTCGGTGATACTAATGAGGACTTGTTGATCGGGGACTAAGTCTTCTTCGTTAATATTTTCATTGACATCAAGAGCAATATCGGTGCGGCGTTCATCTCCGTACTTCTCTACCAGTTCTGCAAGATCTTCTTTGATGATATTCAATTGCAGGTTTTGGCTAGCGAGCAAATTTTTCAGGTGTTGGATATGCGCTACTAAATCTTTATATTCGTCTTCAATCTTTTGTCGCTCTAGGGCAGCCAAACGGCGAAGTTTCATATCCAAGATGGCTTGAGCTTGAAGTTCTGTTAATCCAAAGCGGGATATCAGTGTTTCTTGAGCGACGTTGGCATCGGCGGCGCCGCGGATGGTTTCGATGATTTCGTCGAGATTCCCGAGAGCAATAAGCAAACCTTCTAATATATGTGCCCGAGCCTCAGCTTTCTTCAGTTCATATTGCGTGCGGCGCTGAATAACGTCTAGGCGGTGGTCAATGTAAATACGCAGTGCCTGTTTAAGAGAGAGCAGGCGGGGTTCGCTATTTATAAGCGCCAAAAGCTGCGCCCCAAAGGTAGTTTGAAGAGATGAATATTTATAAAGTTGATAAAGCACTTTGCGCGGTTGAGCAGTCCGCTTTAGTTCAATGATAATGCTCATGCCCTCTCTATCAGATTCATCTCTTAAATCAGAGATGTCTTTTATTCTCCCCTTTCGGGCCAGGTCTGCAATTTGTTCAATAAGGGTAGTTTTTTTAAGCTGATAAGGAATTTCGGTAATGACAATGCGGAAACGGCCCGCTTTGCCGAATTCTTCAATGTGCGCCCGCCCGCGAAGGATTATCCGCCCTCTTCCAGTGGCGTAGGCCTGTCGAATGCCGTTGTCGCCAATGATTGTCCCACCTGTAGGAAAGTCGGGGCCGGGAACGTATTTCAAAAGCTCCTCTACGGTAATGTGTTGAATATTCTCATAATTATCTATTAGATAATTAATGCCAGCGGCCAGTTCATTCAAGTTATGGGGAGGGATGTTGGTGGCCATACCAACAGCAATCCCAGCCGCGCCATTTAAAAGGAGGTTAGGCAAACGGGCAGGAAGCGCCTCTGGTTCTTGAAGTGAACCGTCAAAGTTGTCTATGAAATCAACGGTGTCTTGCTTAATACCGTCAAGCATTTCTTCTGCTATTGCTGCCATGCGGGCTTCAGTATAACGCATGGCAGCTGGGCTATCTCCATCAATAGAGCCAAAGTTGCCCTGTCCATCAACCATGGGATAGCGCATAGAAAAATCTTGGGCCATCCGAGCCATAGAATCGTAAACCGCGCTGTCTCCGTGGGGGTGGTATTTGCCCAGCACTTCTCCTACAATACGCGCGGATTTTTTATGGGCGCCATTAGAGCGAATGCCCATGTCGTACATAGCGTAAAGAATACGCCGATGAACAGGTTTAAGCCCATCTCTGGCGTCTGGGAGAGCGCGGGCGACAATAACGCTCATGGCGTAATCAAGGTAAGATGAGCGCATTTCTTGATCTATGTTGATGGATTGAACTTTACTATTACCCATGAATTTTCCTTGTTTGCTCTAATTAGGCTAGGCCAAACTGAATCGTCTAAGTTGCTATGCCTGCCTCAAAGTTCGCGGAGATTATTCTAATTTCAGGGCTTCATAATTCTGGCACGCTGAACCTTGCAAGGGATGAAGAATCTCTATTCCCGAGGCGGGAGGGTTTTCGCTTGGCTAAGAGTGATACGGAAGCCGTGATTTGCTTAATTTACATTTCTGCGCTTTTTAACACGCACCCCGTAATTATACCACTACACGGCTGAAAAATAGCTCTAAAAGGCGGAAAATAGTGGTAAAAATGACCAGAAGTTTATTTCTAGGTGTTGCCCAAAAAGAAAAAGCCTCCTGAAATCTCTCAGGAGGCTCATAGCGGCAATTAGGTATGTATTGAATTTGCGAAACAAGGAGGCGCGTGGGGGTGGCAGGGCGTTATTTACCCAATTTTGCGCCTTGCTACTCCCTCACGTTTACCCTTGCAAATATTCATCAATGGCTTTCGCTGCTTCTCTTCCAGCTCCCATGGCAAGGATAACGGTAGCAGAGCCGGTGACAATGTCGCCGCCGGCGAAGACACCCGGTTTTGAGGTCGCGCCAGTTCCCTCTTCGGCAATGAACGTACCCCATCTTGATGTTTCTAAGTCGGGGGTAGTAGTAGAGATGAAAGTGCGAGGCCGTGTTCCGAGGGCTACAATCACTGTATCGGCTTCAACAATGTGCTCAGAACCTTCAATGGGAATAGGGCGGCGGCGACCAGAATCATCGGGTTCTCCCAATTCCATTTGAACACATTCTATGGCCTTAACATAGCCTTTTTCATCGCCAATGAAACGGACGGGGTTAGTAAGGAGGTTGAAGATAATGCCTTCTTCTTCGGCATGTTCAATCTCTTCCCCACGGGCTGGCATTTCTTCACGTGAGCGGCGGTAAATAATGCTCACTTCTGATTCTCCACCACTAACACGCAAGGCAGACCGAGCCGAGTCCATAGCGACGTTGCCCGCGCCAATTACGGCTACTTTTTTGCCCACTTTTACAGGGGTAACGTAATCCTCGCGATAGGCTTTCATAAGATTGACCCTAGTTAGGAATTCGTTTGCCGAACAAATGCCATTAAGGCTTTCTCCTGGCAAATTGAGGAACATCGGCAATCCGGCTCCAGTGCCAAGGAAAACAGCATCAAAGCCATCTTCGTCTAATAATTGGTCAACTGTTTTGGTTTTCCCTATCAACACGTTAAGCTTAATTTCCGCTCCCATATTTTCTATGGTTTCAATTTCAGAAGCAACAATTTTCTTCGGAAGACGGAACTCGGGGATGCCATAAACTAACACGCCGCCTAGTTTGTGCAAAGCCTCAAACACGGTAACCGAGTGTCCCTTCAGTAGGAGTTCATAAGCCACTGTCAGACCCGAAGGGCCAGAGCCAACCACGGCTACCTTTTTACCAGTAGCTGGGGCAGCCGCTGGAATTTCGGTTTCGCCGTGTTCGCGCTCGTAATCGGCGGCGAAACGCTCTAAGCGTCCAATGGCAACTGGCATGTCAATCTTCCCAAGAATACAGACTTGCTCACATTGCTCTTCTTGAGGACAAACACGCCCACAAACAGCGGGAAGAGTGTTGTTTTCTTTAATTTTCTTAGCTGCCGCCGAAAATTCTCCATCAACAATAAGTTGAATGAATTCTGGAATTTTTATATGGACAGGGCAGCCTTCAACACATTTGGGTTCGGCACACTGCAGACAGCGCTGGGCTTCTATTTGCGCCATCTCTGGCGTGTATCCAAGAGGAACTTCGTCAAAATCCTTATTTCGAACTTCTGGCAGCCGAACTGGCATAGATTGGCGGGGAATACGTTCCTTCTTTTTACGGCGGCTTCGTTTTTGACTTTGTTCAGCCATTATGCTTTCTCCTGTTCTAATTGGTCAGCAAGTTTCTTCATCTGACATTGCTCTTCTTTTCTATAATAGCCTGCTCTTGTAATTAGCTCTTCGAAATCAACAAGATGAGCATCAAATTCTGGGCCATCTACGCAAGCGAATTTAACTTCACCGCCAACAGTGACCCTGCATCCCCCACACATACCTGTTCCATCAATCATAATAGCGTTCAAGCTCACAATGGTCTCTATCTCGTAAGGGCGAGTAACCTCCGCAACAGCTCTCATCATCATTACAGGGCCAATAGCAACCACGCAATCTATTTTACGGCCTTCTTCAAGTATGCCCTGAAGAATAGTTGAGCCAAAGCCAGCAACACCATAACTTCCATCATCAGTGCTAATAATCAACTCATCGCTAACTTCTTTCAACTCCTCTTCTAGGATAATTAATTCCTTATTGCGTGCTCCATTAAGAGTAATAACATGATTGCCAGCCTCTCTCATGCCTTTCACAATGGGGTAAATAACGGCTGTTCCCACACCACCGCCAACGCAAACCACTGTTCCATAATTCTTAATATCAGTTGGTTTTCCAAGAGGGCCAAGGATGTCAGTAATAAAATCACCTTCTTCCAAAGCGCATAAACTAAGCGTACTGTAACCTGCTTCCTGGATAATGAGGTCAATAGTCCCTGCTTCAGAATCAGAGTCTACAATAGTAAACGGTAGACGTTCACTCTTTTCGCCTTCCCGAAGAACAATAAATTGGCCTGGTTTACGGGATGAAGCTATTTCTGGAGCCTCAACCGTAAAACGGATAATCTTGGGAGCAAGTTTCTTTTTTGAGATAATTTTGTGCATTTGCTTTCTCCTATTTTTTGCTTATGAGGTAATCTCAGAGAATAATATCATAACTTCTGCTTTCTGACCCACCTCTTTTATCATTTGCACCATCATAATTAGTTAATCATTTATCATTAGTCTAAAAACTCACAACTAAACTATACTACTTGTCATATCTCGGAGACGAGGGAGGCAGAGCGGCGGGGGAAGGAACCCAGGAATCAGAGCCGCAAAAAAACACCCCCCGCGTTACTTCTGCGAGGGGTGTGGTTTGTCTAAATATCTGGCGGGTTGCTATTCGTGGGCGTCTCCGTCTGCGTTGGTATCACGCACGGGGAGGGGGTAGTCGCCCGCAAGGTACCACGTAAGCGGGGATTGGCCCATGATGTACCACTTCCCGTTTGATGGTCGAAGTACAGCAATTTCCCACGTGCCATCGCCATCAT
>QMOK01000078.1 GCA_003648195.1 Chloroflexota bacterium
GGCCAGCGGGACGTAAAATTTCGCGAATTCGTGCCAGTTGAGGGCGGGTTCTACGCTGGGAGCGGTTTTTAGCTCATTTTTGAGTACAGGCTTAACCTTGATTCCCACATATATAGCCTCGCATGTTACCCCTATTGCCACTGCGCTTGTTGCCACTACAATCCCGTCAATATCCCCTCGAAGAAAGCCAATCGACAAAACAATGCCATTCGTGCCCAACCGTACCAGAGTTCCCACCCCCACGCTTCGGGAGTGGCCAAAGCGTATCAGCACTCCTTGGTTAAAACGCCGATAGGCTATTGCCCACGTCCAAGGGAGCATAATCATCAACCCAACTCGGCCCGGTTCAATAATCTCTGAAGGCGCGCCAATTAATTTTTCGACCACGAAATAATACACCGGCGTGAATGCGATTATTATGTGAATACCTGTTAGCAGCCCGCTCGAGACCATCATGAACTTGCGTATTTTTTGATACGATTTCCAATCTTTGCTTAGTGCCGTAGAGGCTGCTAAGAGCATGATGATGGGTGCTTCTATAATTAAGGCGATTGGGAGAACTATGCCCCCATAGGCAGCCAGATTGATTTTTGGATTTGCCAAACGAGCCGTCACTGCGCTCAAGGCTGGCAACTCTAAAGCCATCAGCAACCAACTGGCGGCGAGCGGCCACCAGATTTTTGTCACCTCTTTCAACGAGACAGGTTGTGGGTGTGTTGTGGGCTGCATAATGCATTCTCTCCTTATTTGCGAGATTGGACTATACCGCATTTAAGGATTGAGGGCAAGATAGCGGGAGATAAAGCAGAAACTCTCAATCGTCAGCGAACGGCAAGTTGAACCCCAAGATTTCTCCTAATTCAGCCTGCGTTTCGCTATTCGTAACTCGTCTTGCTGACTCGCCTCTCATCTCCTAACTCGCGACCTTCTGTGGTATCCTTGCCAGGATTGTTTTTAGCCATTTTTACGAACGATACAGGAGATAGTATGGATCGTACAGAAGCTCTTTCTTACATTGACCAAAACCCTAATTTTTCCGTGCTTGTCATCGGCGCTGGCATTAACGGTATTGGAACTTACCGAGATTTGGCGCTACAAGGATTGGACGTGCTGCTTGTAGAGCGAGATGATTTTTGCGCGGGAGCCAGCGCGGCTTCTTCACACATGGCTCACGGTGGAGTGCGCTACTTAGAAAACGGAGAATTTCGTTTAGTCCGCGAAGCCGTTCGGGAGCGGAATCTGCTCATAGAAAACGCCCCCCATTACGTTACACCGCTTCCTACTGTAATACCCATGTTTAAATTATTCTCTGGGATATTTAACGCCCCACTGAAATTTTTGCGCATTATGGACAAACCCGCCGAACGCGGTGCATTAGTAATAAAAATAGGACTTATGGTTTACGACGCCTATACTGGACGACAGGGAACGGTACCCAAACATGAATTCATGCTTAGACAAAAAGCATTAGCAGAATATCCCCGCCTGAACCCTAACGTATTGTGCATTGCCCGCTACTTTGATGGCGCTATCTCTTGCCCAGAGCGACTTTGCGTTGATCTGCTCCGAGACGTTGAGCAAAGTGCCCCCCATGTCCGCGCCATCAACTATCTCAACGCCATCAGCACCGAGGCGGGAGCCGTCATTTTGCGCGATGAACTGACAGGCGAAGAACACGAAATTCACCCCAAACTTGTCATCAACGCCGCTGGCCCATGGATTGATTTCACTAACCAAAACCTAGGCCGCCAGACAGACTTCATCGGCGGAACCAAAGGATCGCACCTTATTCTAGATCACCCCGAATTACACGCGGCCATAAAAGGCAAAGAATTCTTCTTCGAGAATGACGATGGGCGCATAGTATTGATTTTCCCCTTAAAAGACAAAGTACTAATAGGCACATCAGACCTTTACATAGAAAACCCTGACGAAGCCTACTGCACAGATGAAGAAGTGGATTATTTCATAGAGATGATAGACCATGTTTTTCCAGATATAAAAGTGACGAAAGAACAAATAGTCTACCGCTTTTCGGGCGTGCGTCCCTTGCCCACCTCAGACGCCGCCACAGTCGGCCAAGCCAGCCGAGCTCACAGCATCGAAACCTTAGCCCCAGAAGGCGAACGCAAATTCCCCATATGGTCTTTAGTGGGTGGCAAATGGACTTCTTTTAGAGCCTTTGCAGAAAAAGTCACCGACATGGCCTTAGATTTTCTAGAGCGCGACAGATACCAAAGCACTAGCGACTTGCCAATTGGTGGAGGAGCTGGATACCCCCGCACCGAAGAAACGCGTGAAGCCTGGCTGATGGAACTGCACAACCAAAGCGGATTGCCCCTCCCGCGCCTAGAAACACTTCTCGACCGCTACGGAACCCGCGCCGCAGAAATTGCCCGCTTCGCCGCCGCAGGCAAAGATTCTCCCTTTACCGACCTGCCTTCATACAGCCGCTACGAAATAGCCTATTTAACCCGCCAAGAAATGATTGTGCATTTAGATGATCTTTTGCTGCGCCGTTCGCTGTTAGCCATGTTAGGTCAACTCTCACACGCTCTGCTTGGCGAATTGGCCGATGTCGTTGGGGAGGAGCTTGGTTGGTCGGATGAACAGAAAGACGCCGAACTTCAGCGCACGCTAGAAATTTTAGAAAAACGCCACGGAGCGCGACTCGCCTAACTAAAACTCCCACGTTAAGGTGGGTTTTTGTCCCCCAAAAAAATGAGAAAAGAGTCTAATAACTTCCCCCCTAACTATCGCTGGAATTTCATCGCCATCCTGGTAGATTCATCCTGTTTTGGAATAGCGTTTGCTTTTTTTGACCCCAACAGCGTACTGCCAGCCTTTGTGCGGGAATTTACCAGTTCATCGCTGGTGGTGGGGCTGATAGGAACGGTATTCAATGGTTTTTGGCTGCTTCCCCAGCTTGTGACAGCGCGTCTAATTGTTGATAAACCGCGCAAAAAACCATATATGATCCTGGGCACATGGGGGCGTGCTTTGTTTTGGGTCATTGCCTTGGCACTGTGGACAGGATTGGGTAATTATCCCCTGGCTATGCTCATTTTATTTTTCAGCATTTTGGCACTTTTTGCGGTTAGCGATAGCGTTACTGCCGTGTCTTGGTTCGATATTATGGCGAAGTCTATTCCCATGAAGCAGCGTGGACGGCTTTTGGGTATGTCGCAGCTTATTAGCGGAGTGGCCGGGCTTGGGGTAGGAGCGATTGTAGCCTCTATTTTGAGCAGCCCTCGTTTACCTTTCCCCTCTAATTACGCGCTTATTTTCGCCCTGGCGAGCACAATTTTTGTTCCTGCGGTCATCGCTTTAAGATTGGTGCGTGAACCTCTAGCAGTTACCCCCAGCAACAAAGTGGAAAAGTCGCAAAAAGACGGTTTGCTGACCCCTTTGCGTGAAAATCCTATTTTTAGGCGTTGGACAATCGCGCGGCTTTTAGTAGGAATGGTTGGTTTGGCTACTCCATTTTTTGTGGGGCATGCCATAGATGTGTTGAGCCTTCCAGCCTCTATTGTGGGAAGTTTTGTGGCCGCCCAGACGTTAGCGAAAGCTCTCGGCGGATTGGTGTTTGGCTTTATCAGCGATCGCTGGGGACCGCGTTTTGTCATTCGCTTGGGCGGGATTGCCGCTATGGGCGCGCCGCTTTTCGCAATGATAGTTCATTTTTCGGGCAGCGAATGGCTAGTTAGCGTTTATCCATTTGTTTATGTGATGATGGGATTTATGCAGTCTTCTTGGGTGCTGGGCTTTTTTAATTATTTATTAGAAATCGCTCCCGAAGATCGGCGCCCCATGTACGTTGGCCTGAGCAATACCGTTATGGGCGTGATGACACTGGTTCCCACCCTGGGAGGCTGGCTGTTGGCATCCACTTCTTACGGAGTGCTTTTTGGAACAACAGTGGCTTTTGTGCTAGCTGGCGTATTGATCTCCCTAACGCTGAAACCATCCGAGATGGTTGCTATGGAGAAGCAACTTCAAAATTGAGAGGAAAAAATGGTAAAAAGCAATAAGAACGAATCATCTCTAACTACAGCCTACGGCGGAGAAGGTTGGTCTCCCCGAATTCAAACCCACCAAGCGGAAATTGGCTCTTTGTGGGGCGTGTGCGGAGTGAATAACGAATACGCTCCCCTTGAGGCAGTTCTGCTCCATGCGCCTGGCGCAGAGTGGGAGGATATCCCAGACCCGGACGCCATGCTGATGGCGAACGCCCCCGACCTTGCCTTGGCTCGTGAGCAGCACGACGCCATTGCTCAATTTTATCGGGGCGCGGGCGTGAACGTCCACTACGTAGAGCCTAATCAACTTCCCCCGCCCAATTTGATGTTCTGCGCCGATTTATTTTTCATGACCCCCGAAGGAGCAATTCTTGCTCGTCCAGCCTCTACCGTGCGGGCTGGCGAAGAACGCTGGATTGCTCGCCGTTTGGCCGACTTAGGCATTCCCATTGCACGGACGCTTCGGGGCGGAGCCACCTTTGAGGGAGCGGACGCGCAATGGCTAAATTCCGAAACGGTGCTAATTGCACATGGATTGCGTACCAACGCCGAGGGCGTGTCCCAGGTTTCAGACGCTCTCCGCGGGATGGGCGTGGACGTCATTCAGGTGGATTTGCCCATTGGCACCATGCACCTAATGGGCATGGTGCGCTTCTTAGATAAAGACTTAGCCGTTGGCTGGCTTGGCCGCCTTTCCTATGTTGCTGTAGAAGCCTTGCGGGCGCGCGGCTATCGGGTAATCTTCATCCCCAACGAAGCCGAAGCGAAGAATCACGCCCTCAATTTCGTCACCCTCGGCCCGAAAGAAATTTTTATGGCCGCCGGAAAACCGATCACGCAGAAATTTTACGAATCTCAGGGGGTTACGTGCCACACAGTAGAAACCGGTGAGCTAAATAAAGCCGCCGGCGGCATTGGTTGCTTGACCGGCATTTTGCGAAGGGCCGGGAATTAGCGACAAGGGAACTGCCAAGCCGAATGCCTTTTTCGGCCAACTATCCAACTATTCAACTACTTAATACGTCCTCAAAACATCCCCGCTTAATTTGCGGGGGTTTAGGGCTGTGGCGTACGCATTGTGTTTGCTGTATAGCCACTGATGAAATTCTTCTAGCGTATGAATCCCTCTTTTTGTTGCCAATAATTCATTCAGGCCGCGTTTTTCTTTCTCAATTCTGAGCTTTAATAACCCTTGCTCTAGTCCCGTATCAGAAGCCGCCTCAAACGCGAGTTCCACGGGGAGCGGTAAAGGCGTTAACGAGTAAACCCACTCAAAAATGGCTCGCGTGCGGGGCATGTGAAACGCGGAAGTGATGACCAACAAGCGTGACCAACCCCTTGGCTCGGTGTGGATAACCCTCGAAAAATAAGCGTTCCCAATTGTGTCGTAAGAGCATTTTTCTGTGAGGATGCGTTTGGGATTTATTCCCCGCGCGGCCAAATATTCTGCGGCGGCCACAGATTCGAAAAGTGGAAAACCTTTGCCATTTAGCGGAGGAGGTTTATAAACTGTCCCCGCGCTGAGCGCAATAATATACCCCTTTGCGTTGTGCCGTTCAATGGCTAGGTCCAGTCTTCTCTTTGTCCAGGATGGGAGTCTGCCATTTTTCAGCAATCCCCCGCCAGGGACGAGAATTGCGTGGAATTGTGTCACGCTTCTCTCCTTTGTCTTTTCTATTTCTAGCTACCCGACAGTTTTAATTTGGACACGGATTGACACTGATTTTCACGGATTCTTCTTTGTTTTTTCACAGAAAAATCCGCTTTTTCCGTGTTTATCCGTGTCCGAAAAAAGTTTTTCAGCATAAGTGTCATGTGGCTAGTTCTATTTCTTTTGCCCCCTTTGCATTTTCTACTCTAAAGTTGAGATATACTTCCAAATAATTTGTGCCACATCTCCCATAGCGGCTTCCAGTTTTTCATACGTGGAGGGGTTATCTCCCTGGAATGTGAACAAAGCAATCAAGTAATCGGGGCCGTGAGGGTTTTCTACAATTGCTGCATCGCCAACTATCAGCGGGTCTTTGAGCGAGCCGCGCTTGTTGTAAATTTGGTAATCGTCAGGGAGGCTGCCGTTAATAGCGCCAATTCGCAAATCATCGTTAGAAGTATATTCCGCCATATACGCCAGAATAATATCCCGTGAGGTGAAAGATACCGCTTCGCCACGATAGAGAATCTCAAATAAGTGGGCAATATTATTAAGAGAGAATTTTCTATAGTACAGACTTGCGTCTTCCATTCCCCAGGCTGTTAATTTGGCGTCAACATCCATGTTTTGCTGCAAATAAGCGTACAAAACCTGAGCAGCGGTTTCCTCGGATTTTACAAGCATAGCCCGCAATAATTGATCGTAGGTTCTCCCTTCTGGCCCATTCGTTTGAATATAATTCACAATTTCTTCTTCTGCCATACCCTGGTCTTCCCACATAGAAAAAAGCAACATTGCTATTGGAACCTTAACCGCAGAAGCGACATGAATTTTGCTATTGGCGAGCCGTGTGTAAAGTATTCCATCGCTTGAGAGCGAAGCTTCTGTCCCTTCGGGAATACTTTTTACCAACACGTGCCACTCCCCACCCGCAAAATTAATTACCCTGTCAATTTCTTCCGCTAAGGTCAAATCTCCCGGATATTGTGGGAACTCACTTTTAGGGCGCCAGAGGTCAAACCCGCCGAAACCGGTTCGCCCTAGCATCAAAAAAGAGCGGTTAGTCCAGCGGTAAAACAACCCTGCGCTAGGTTCTGCGGGATCGTAAAGTAAATTTTCCTCAATAATGTAGCCCTCAACCGTATTGACATTGGTCACAGAATAAGCCCGCCCCTCTTCATCTACGCGCGTCACCGTAAGCACATGTTGAAACGAGCCGCTGTGACCAGCGTAGAGGAAGAGCAAATCGCCAGTTTTTAAGGGAAAAGCCTCAAAATCAAATTTATTAATTTGCTCACGAAAACTGAACCACTCGAACTTATCCCGCGGAAAAATATCCTCCAAAAGTTGTTGGTCGCCTTCCGGGTTCAAGAGCCAAACATCATGCAAATTAATATATTTATCAATCACGCCAGCGTCTCGAAGAAGGGCAAACGCCAAAGGCCCGCACATATTGGAAGGGTCTTCATATTTTCTCCCCACAAAATTTAGCCCCCGTGCCACTTCCATGGCCTCATCTTCTGTAGAAGCAATATATTTGATAGATATTTGAGGGATGCTGGCTTGGATGCTGTTCGGCGGGAATGGCGTTTTTGAGGGCGGCAGAGCGGTAAAAGTTGGCGTTATAGGCGTGGGGGAAGGCGTTGGGCTGGGGGATAAAATAGGCGTGGCAGCCATAATTGTGGCCGTGACCACACTCGAGGGCGTGGTAGTCTCCCTTGGGCGCGGAGAATCCAGGGCGGGCGACCTGCCGCACCCCACAAGCAGTACCATCCCCAAAAGCATTCCCCAGAATACCCCGTAACGTTGTTTAAGTTTTTTGGTCATTTTACTTGCTCTGTCCCTTTCTCATCAACCGAACTGCATTGCACCACTAACATTTTGAACAACTACTTTACTTCGTCCATCCCAAACTGATGCGTCCGCGCTCCTTTTCAACGCTGAGAATTTTTACGTGAATCACGTTGCCCACTTTTAAGTCAGTCCCCGCCGGAATTTGACTGCGGTGCAGCAAGCCGTCTTGCTTGACGCCCACATCCACGAAAGCCCCAAAATCCACTACGTTGCGCACCGTGCCTTTCAACTCCATTCCATTTACAAGATCACTCATGCTCAACACGTCGCTGCGCAGGATAGGTTTGGGCAGGTCTTCGCGCGGGTCACGTCCGGGACGAGCAAGCTGCTTGAAGATGTCTATTAAGGTTGGGGTTCCGGTGTGCAACTCTTGGGCTAGGTTTTCCGCGCTCTTTTCCCGGCTTAAGCGCATTAGGGCTTGTTCTTTGGCCTGGGGAGCGTCATCCGCCTGAATATCGGCCTGGGCCAACACCGCTTGGGCCACAGGATAGCTTTCGGGGTGAATGGCGGAAGCGTCTAGGGGATTGTCTCCGCCGCGAATCCGCAAAAAACCAGCCGCTTGCTGGAAAGTTTTTGGCCCTACGCCGGGAACATTTAAAAGTGCGTCTCGGTTGGAGAATGGGCCGTGCGCGTCTCGATAAGCGACTATGCGGTTGGCAAGAGTTGGGCCAATACCCGCCACGCGAGAGAGAAGCGCTGGGGAGGCGGTATTGATGTCTACGCCCACGTTATTGACCACGCTTTCAACTACGTCATCCAGTTTTTGAGTGAGTTTGGCTTGGTTAACGTCGTGTTGGTACAAACCCACGCCAATAGATTGAGGGTCAATTTTGACTAACTCGGCCAGAGGATCTTGAATGCGGCGGGCAATTGAGACCGCTCCGCGCAGGCTGACGTCCATATCTGGGAGTTCCTGGCGGGCTAGTTTGCTGGCGCTGTAAACGCTGGCTCCGGCCTCGTTGACAATTAAGTAGTGGATATTCTCCATGTCGGCGATTAGGTCGGCTACAAATTGTTCGGTCTCGCGGGAGGCGGTTCCGTTGCCAATGGCTATGAGGCTGACATTGTATTTCTGAATGAGTTTGACGAGCGTTTTTTTTGCGGCTTCCACTTGGTTACGGGGAGGAACGGGGTAAATGGTTCCTGTGGCCAAGGATTTTCCTGTAGCGTCAACAACGGCCACTTTGCAGCCGGTGCGGTAACCGGGGTCGAGGCCCATGATAGTGTGGTCGGCGAGAGGGGGTTGCAAGAGGAGCGCGCGCAGGTTTTTGGCGAAAACTTGGATGGCGTGATCTTCGGCCTTATCGGTCAGCACTCGGCGTACGTCTCGCTCTATGGCTGGGAGGAGGAGACGATTGGCGGCATCGTCAATGGCTTCTTCTAGCTGGCTAGCGTAGGGCGAGGATGGGTTTCCTCGGAAGTGGGCCGAGATGGCTTGCCGCCAGTCGCGTTCGGGAATGTCTAGAGTTACTTTGAGAATACCCTCTTCTTCGGCGCGATTAATGGCTAAGATTTGATGCGGACGCAAGCGATCCACGCGCGTTTTGAGGTCGTAGTAGCTTTTGTATACCTGACGCGGATCTTCGCCTTTTTTCTTTTTAACGGTCTCTTGGACGCTGTATTTGAGGGCTTTTTTGCGGGTGGTTTGGCGGATTTGAGCGTGGTCGCTAATGGTTTCGGCAACAATATCCCGCGCTCCTTGCCAGGCTTCTTCTGCTGAATGAACTTCTTCACCCAAAAATGGAGCGGCGGCTTTTGTTAGGTTTTCCCCGTTAGGGTCCTGTTTGAGTAGGATTTGAGCCAAATCTTCCAGTCCCTTTTTGCGGGCTATGCTGGCGCGGGTACGGCGTTTGGGCTTGTAAGGCTGGTAAAGGTCTTCCAGCTCTGTGCGGGATTGGGTGGCGTGGATGCGTTTCTCTAACTCAGGCGTAAGTTTGCCTTGCTCCTCAATGGTGTTAAGAATGGTTTCTCGGCGGTCATCTAAGGCGCGGAGGCGAGCAAGTTCTTCGGCAATATAGCGAATTTGTTCTTCGTCTAGGCCGCCGGTGACCTCTTTGCGGTAACGGGCAATGAAAGGGATCGTATTTCCCTCGTCCAGCATGGCAATGGTTTCGGCAACCTGCTGGGCTTTAACATTTAATGCTGCAGCGATGTGTGTTGTATATTTCATGGGGCTTATTTTACCTGGGATGTCGGTATATTGGGAGACCAAGGATTGGGGATAGGTGAACCGCGAAACTACCCAACTATCAGGTGCAATGCACCAAACTACTCAACTATCAGGTGCAATGCACTTTGGACTACAAGTGCAACGCACCTTACTACCTAACTATCTAACTGCCAAACTTAAAAACTAGGCTCTTGCGTAGTATTTGTGCAAAAGGGCAAGATAAATCTTGCGTTACGGAACGTAGCGCGACATTTATGTCGCCCTTGCACATTTTTTACAGATGAGCAAAAAACTATGTTACACTACAAAGAAATAAACGCTTGATTTAAGAAAGGGATAAGCTTATGATATTAGCAAGCCGAGATCATGTTTTTGTGATAGACGATGAAGAAGATACGCTTAATTTGGTTCGTTTGGTATTAGAGCGGAAGCGATTCCGAGTAACGACCGCAAGAACGTGGAATGAAATTATAGATTGTGCGCGTGCTAATTACGTAGCCGATGAACCCTTTAATGTCATTGTTTTAGATTTGATGATGCCAGAACGCTCAGGTTTTGATGTTTTACTGGCCTTGCAAACCATGATATTTCCCCTTCCGCCAGTCATTGTACTAAGCGCAATAACCGACTTCCGAAAACAAATCAAAGCCAAGGAATTGGGAGCCACGCGCTACTTAACCAAACCCACCACGCCAGAGAAACTGGTTCAAATTATCAAAGAAGTATTGCTTGAAGCGGAGATTTAGGGAAAATTGATTTGCAGGCAAAGCAGCAATTCGGCCAGATTTCCCCCAGGCTCTTCTGCGGCAATTCCCAAAATTGGCTGTCTAAACCCCTCTGACCGCGGTTGGAGGGGTATTTCTTTAACATTAGTGCCCGCAATTAGAAACTGTCTCGGCACGTAGCCAATGGCAGATGGGTTTTCTCGAACGGCTTCTAGCATGGCCTCTGGGGATGGGGCCAAATGAGCGTAAGAAGTGAGGTTCTCTTGGGGGAGAATGACTTGATCGAAAGCGTGACGCAAAGGATGAGCATTGGGATAAATCCAAACCTGAATCTCTCCCAGAGCGTTTTGTGCTGTAACCTGTCGCCAGGTCTGCACCTGTGCGCTGTAGATGTCTTGGAGGTTTTGCGCGGTGAGGCTGGTTAATGGGTTGTCTTGGTGAACAATAATGACCAGACTCTCCTCGCCCAGAGAAGTGGCAAACACGCCCGGCTCGCTGAGGAGTGGATAATCGTTCGGGTTTCCCCACCACAACGTCAAATCTGCGTTAGATACGTCTGGGTAAAGGGATGCCGCTTCTTCGGTTAGCAACAAGGTTTGGGGTTGTCCCCAGGCACAGGCGCGGAGTATTTCTCCCCAAAAATTCCCCAAAACAGGAGAGACGGCCACGACAATTGGCTCTGGCGTAGGAGATGGTGCTATTGGCGGCGTAACCGTTGAAGTGGCGTTTGCCGCGCAACCGACAGTGGCGCTGAAAATGAGGATAAAAAGAAAAATCTTTCGCATAGCCAACATAACTTGATAGAGTTAGAGGTAAATACTGGTTAAAACGGCTGATCCCAGCAAAGCGCAAAAGATGGCAAAGATGTAAAGCGAGCGATTGGAGAGGTAGCGCAATAGCCAGCGAATGGAGAGGTAACCAACTATGCCCGCGGTGAAAAATCCAGCCAGATAGACGGGGAAATTGGTGAAAAGGTGGGGGGCTTGGAGCAGGTCTAGGGTGGCGAGGAGGCCGGCGGCAAGCATGATGGGCACGGACATGAGGAACGAGAAACGGGCAGCAGCAGGGCGTTTGAGTTTGCGGGACATGCCTCCCGTGATGGTTGCTCCCGAGCGGCTTACGCCAGGAAAGAGGGCCAAAACTTGGAAGAGACCTATCCAAAGGGCGTCTAGCCAGGCTATTTCTTCAAACTGACGGGTGCGTTTTTTGAATTGCTCGGCGATGATTAATATGATGGCTGTTCCCAATAAGAAAAACGCGGCCCATTTGGGATTGCTGAAGGCTTCTTCTAGGGTGTCTTTGAAAAGCAAGGCGGCTATTCCAGCGGGAATGGTGGCCAGCACCAAATACCATCCCAAGCGAGAGTTTTGCTCTTGGAATGGTTTGCGTTTTAGAATGCCTTGAAGTGTGGCGGTGACAATGCTTATAAGGTCATTCCAAAAGTAAGCGAAGACGGCTGCCAGCGTGGCAACTTGCACTAGGATGTCGAAAATAAATGCTTCTTGCGCGGGAATTTCCCA
>QMOK01000079.1 GCA_003648195.1 Chloroflexota bacterium
AAGGGTTCGCCTGTGCCCTACTGTCCTTGACACAACGCTAGAAGATTCTTACAGGAATATGATTGCTGATGAATGGTGCAAAAAGAGAAAGCAAACGAGTTTACTGGGTAGATGCCGCTAAAGCTATCGGGATATTCTTGGTTTTCTATGGGCATATTGCGGCATCTGTGCGTCAACAAGGAAGCCTAATAGCTTTCAAGCAAGTCAAATTCATATTCTCGTTCCACATGCCATTGTTTTTCTTTCTGGCTGGTTTCTTTTTTAGGCGAAGATACCAATCTGGGAAGAAAGAAATAATTGCTCTATTCTATAAGAGAGTTATTCCTGTCCTGTTGTTTGGCGCCATGGCTATACCTTTTTGGATGATATATCACTATTCTCAATCCGCTGATACCCGTTACATGATAGTAAAGCCTATCAAAGACGCTTTACACTACATCCACGGTGAGACACTATTAAATAACACGACATGGTTCCTAATTTGTCTTTTCTCGACCGAAGTACTAGCGGTGATTTTATTACCCAAACTCAAAAAAAATTATCAGAAAGCCCTTTTAGCAATAGCTTCACTAAGTCTAGGGTTAATTCTAGCGAACAATTACGAAGATTTTGAGCCTTATTTAGGAATTCCACAAAACATCTGGTATATCCATGAAGCCCTGGTTTCGCTTGGATTTTATATCTTCGGTTACTTATCACTTACTTCTCTATATAAATTGACCCGAATTAACGCTATTTCCCGTTTACTACTTGCGGCTCTTTTTATCTCCCTCACCGTTCTCACATTCAATCTTAACAGCCCTTACGAAGGTTTTGTCGTTGTCCTGAAGGATTCTTGGCATGGCTCTAATATTTACTTCATTATGACCGCAATATTTGGAATCTTTTCCACTATCTTAATATCAACTTTTATTCCAAAATCGCCGGTAGTTAATTATATTGGTAGAAACACCCTAATACTTCTTGGAACTAACGGTTTTTGTCTTCATTTTCTTAACCCTTACTTAGCAACTTTGTGTCCCCACCTGGATTCAACAAGTTGGGTAACGGGATATAACACAATAGTTTCCATTATAAGCATTTTATTAAGTGTTCCTGTTATCTACCTATTAAACAAATATTTTCCCCAACTTGTAGGCAGGCCATATCAACAAGGACCGCTCCTGCCTAGCCTGGATTCAATTAAGATTCGTAACTACTCAGCCCACCTTTGAAATGTCACTGCGAAGGGCATTTTTTAACCCCGAAGCAGTCTCCCAGACGCTCTAGGAGATTGCTTCAGCGGGAAAACACCGCTTCGCAATGACATGCCTGAGCAGTTACTAAGATTCTAAATAATATCTTGGGCATTTAACGGTTTATAACGAAACAACACCCATAAACAAAAAAGTCCCCAGCGCTGTCATAGCAGGCTGGGGACTTGACGTTAACACGTTTCACTCTTTGCCCCTTACTCTACAACCACCGCGTCTGCGGGCATACCTGGTTTGAGTTTGCCTTCGGGATTAGATACTTGAATTTCCACAGCGTAAACCGTGCTTTTGCGGCTGTCTACGGTTTGAACGTTGCGGGGAGTGAACTCGGCCTGCTCGGAGATGTGAATGACAGAGCCAATGAACTCCTCACCGGGGAAAGAATCCACTGTGATGGCAACTTCTTGTCCTAGTTTGATCTCCCCATAACGATCTTAGGGGACGTATACCACCAGTTTTACTACCTCCAATTGGCCAATGATAATAACGGGGCCGCCAGCCGCTATTGTTTCCCCCACCTCCAAGTTGCGAGTGAGTACAACGCCTGAGACAGGAGCGTACACCACTGTTTTCTCAATTTGCACCTCGAGAATTCGCAACCCGGCCTTAGCCCGCGCCAAATTAGCCTCCGCCTGAGCCACGCCGCTTTCGGCCTGTTCTACCGCTGTTCGCGCCGCCACAACTTGCAAGGATTGTTCGCCAGTGCGAAGACTATCAAGATAATCTAAAGCATTATTGTAATAAGCCCGTGCGACAGCGACCTGCCCGCGAGCATCCAGAAGTTCTTCTGAAGCCAAATCTGTCAAAATGCGGTCGTATTCCCGCTGCGCCCGGTCAAGTTCCGCTTCGGCGGTATCTAACTGCTCCTGAGCAACTGACTCTAGCACTTCGCCGCTATTGGCGTTTACCGCTTGGGCTTGGGTTTGAAGAGCCAACATATAATTTGTGCGTGCTTTTAGGAGCTGTTCTTCAGCGGTCACCAAATCGGCATTACTGGCCTCTTCCAACTCTTGCGCGAGGTCTTCCAATTCCAACTCTAATTCAGCTTGAGCATCTTCAACGGCAGATTCGGCGGCGAGGATGGTTTCATCTGTCTCGTAGTACCAAACTGGCAAGGTGAACTCGTCGGGGATAACGCCCAACCACGCCGAAGCGCGGATAGGCTGCTCTTGCAGGCGAGCGCCCAAAATAGCCATCTCAAGCTGAACCTGCGCGGCTCGGAGCTGGGATTTTGCGCCTTCAATTGCGCTTTCGGCCACGCCAATAGCCGCGACCGCTTCTTCATATTGAGCCTGATAGATTGCGTCATCCATGCGGAAGAGAATGTCCCCCTCCTGAACGGCATCACCCTCCCCAACCAATATCTCCACCACCTTACCCCCCAATTCTGGCGCGATGCCGGTTTCCCTAGCCGAGATTTGTCCCGAGCCTTCAATAGCGACTTTGGTCTCTGTGTCTGCGGGAAGTATGTTACAAGCCCCTAAACTCAATAAAAATAATCCAAGAAATATACTAGCTATGATTTTGTTTTTCACTTTAATTATCTCCTAAGGTAAATATCTTATACAGAATCCGGTATGGGGCGCATAGATTTTTGAATTTCTCTCACTAAGACCTCAAAATTACGGCGAGAGCCATAGAACCGAGCGATCGATTGGCGATTATTTTCTCTGATGGCTTGCAATGGCTCTGATAAACGCACAAAATACTTTCGGACTGCCCATGCGGGAACTAGGCCAACGAAAAACCTCTGCACAGCGGATATTTGTCTCATTACCGTCTCAAAATATCCATCCAAGGTACGGTTTTGAAAATGCAGCAGGGATTCTAGCTCGTCTCCATCGGCGTAATAGCCCGAATGGAAGTTCTTGATAGCAAAAGCATGGGCTGGTAATGCGGCTGGTTTTAGGCCATACAAAGAAATCATTTTATACACAAAATCTTTGGCCTTAATTTGGCAGCGTTCGCCACCTCCCAGGTTGAATATCCGCTCCAACACTTCCTCATGTTCGAGGGCTTCCACCAGGGCATAACCAACATCCGCGCGGTGGCACCACTCCAAAGCGGTTCCCAAGGGCATGTGGAACATTAGCGGTTGTATTTTCAGGCGGGAGGTCAGAATGCCGCACAAGCGGAATATCGTCCAGGGCACGCCCGCGCGCTGGATCAATTCCTCGGCCTCTATTTTCGTTTGCGCGTATTCGTCACCGTCACTGGGCTGGAGGGGGTCACCTACGCTGATGTGGGGATTCTCCAAACGATCACCGTAAACAGAAACGGATGATGTGTAGATTAGCTTTGGCTGGGGGTTCTGGGCCTGGATGGCGGCCACTACGTTTCGGGTTCCCCCCACGTTGATCTCTCGGGCCAGGGCGGGGCACTTATCCGCCAGGGGTGGAATTATGCCCGCCACGTGCAGAACAGCGTCTACGCCATCTACAGCAAGACGCACATCGTTGGGGTCTCTTAAATCTCCCCAAACAACTTCTATTTGGTCAAGGTAAGGCTCAAAAAGCTTGCGTTCTCGCTTGTTATCCAGGTTGAGAATTCGAATATCGTATTGATCTTTCCGCTTGAGCAATTCTTTGAATGTCTCGTATCCAACTTCTCCGGACGCGCCGGTTAATAGAATTTTCTTTTTCATTTTCAATCCTTTTATAGAACGCTGATGACGCTGACAGATTCACACGGATAAATGCCAAAAATATTGTTCGCATTCTTTTGCTATTTCGGCGAGAATCCGCCGTATATGTGTTATCTGCGCTCCATTACTTTCAGTCAAGCCGTTTGCGGAAGAAAACCACGCTGGCGGCAAAATAGACCACGCTTAGGACGATTAAGGGCCAAATGGAGGGCCACATTACGCTGGCAGAAACTCCCTTAAGCATGATGCCGCGCGTGACTTCTAAATAATGCGAAACGGGCAAAAGTTCACTAATCCAATAGGTTATTGCTGGCATTCCCGCCCTCGAAAAAATCAATCCCGACAAGATGATGGAGGGCAGCAGAATTATTCCCACGGCCAAATACATGGCCTGCATTTGCGTTTGCGAGATATTAGAAATTAGCACTCCCATCCCCAGCGAGCCGATGATGAAGATCATGCTGACGCCAATGAACTCCCACACACTGCCCACAATGCCAATATCAAAAATGAACGCGCCCACAAATAGCACGGCCACCGTATTGACAAGTCCAACCAAAAGATAGGGTAGAATTTTTCCCAGCATCAGTTCCCACGAGCGCACGGGGGTAACTATTAACTGCTCCATGGTTCCTTGTTCACGCTCGCGGACAATTGCCAGGGCGGTGAGTAAAAGAGCTTGAATTTGCAAAATAATAGGAATTAGGCCGGGAATCATGTACAACCCTTGGTCGTTATCGGGATTGTACAAAGCGATGGTGTGGGTGCTGATGGGGGTTTGGAGATTGGCCCCGCCCGCGCTCCGGCTGAGCCATTCCATAAATATTTCTTGATTGGCGATTTGGCCGATAGCCCCGATGGTTAGGTTGGTCTTCTGGGCAATGTCTGGATCGGAGGCGTTGTAGTAGAGTTGAACCGAGGTGCCATCCCCCGTGCGTAATTTTCGCCCAAAATCCTCGGGGATGAGCATTCCCACTTGGGCCTGATCTTGGTCTATGAGGGCTAGTATCTCGTCTTCATTAGAAACATCGTAAGCCACGGCAAAATCTCCGCTGGCTACGTAATAATCAATATACCGCCGGCTGGCATCGGTTTTTGAAAAATCGGCCACTGCCATGGGAATGTTTTTCTGCTCTCCAGAAACACCATATCCCAACAAAATTAACAAAACGGCGGGCAAAGCAATGATCAACGCCAGGGTGCGGGGATCACGCCAAATATGAAGAAATTCTTTTCTAACAATTGTCCATAATCTGTTCATGCTTAAAATGCTCCTTGTTGGGAGACTGGTATATTGGTGTTACCCGTCTACCCACGCGCCAATCTACCAACTTACCGATCCACCAACTTGCCAACACGCTGCTCTTCAACCATCGAAATGAATACATCTTCTAAAGAGGGCAATACTTGCTCTATGCGGGTTGTTTTAATATTAGCTTTGACAAGCTCTTTTTTCAGTTGTCGCTCCATTTGTTTCTTTTCAGTGGTAACGTGCAATAAAACTCCATGCAGAGTGACTTCTAAAACGCCGGGCATTTCCCTAAAAATAGCGTCCGCGAGTCCTGGATCGTCACACTCAATTTCAAACAAGACGCCTTTCATCTCTAATTTGAGTGTGTCAGGGTCGCTAAGAGCAATCAAGCGTCCCCGGTACATCATCCCAATGGTGTTGCAGTATTCGGCCTCGTCCATATAGTGCGTGGTCGCCAATACGCTAACGTCTTGGCCGGCCATTTCGTAAATCAGATCCCAAAATTCGCGCCGTGAGACCGGGTCAACGCCGGCGGTGGGTTCGTCTAGGAAGAGCATGGGCGGGTGGTGGGCGATGGCGCACGCCAAAGCTAAACGCTGCCGCCACGCGCCAGAAAGTTCGCGAGTCAAAATTTTCTCATGTCCGCGCAAACCGGATATGTCAATTAATTCATCCACGCGGGCGCCAACTTCTCGCCGGGGAACGCCGTATAAACGGGCGTAAAAATCCAGGTTTTCGGAGGGAGTTAAATCATCGTAGAGAGAAAAACGCTGCGACATATAGCCAATGTGTTTTTTGATCTCCTCCGCTTCGTGTCTAACATCAAACCCCAGTACCGAAGCCTCACCTTCTGTGGGCATCAATAATCCACACAACATGCGAATAGTGGTGGTTTTCCCCGCTCCGTTAGGGCCTAAAAGGCCAAATATCTCTCCGCGCGGGATGGAAAAATTAACTTGATCCACGGCGAAAAAATTGCCAAACTTTCTAGTTAGGTTTTTAACTTCAATTGCGTTGTCTGTAGTCATGATTCTTGGCGGGTGGTAACTAAGTGAATAAAAACATCTTCCATGGTGGTTTTCGCCTGACGACAAATATCAATCTCGGCTCCGGCAGTATTCAATTCTGAGCGTACCCAGTTTTTGGTTTTTTTGAGATTAGGGGCCGATAAACGAATTCTATCCCCCACCGGACGCCAGCGAAGGACGCCGCTTGACCCGTTGGGGTTCTCTATCACCTTTCGAAAGACACGCCGGGGGCGGGCCTTGACCTCTAAGACTTCAAAAGGGAGAGAGGCTTCCATCTCGGCTGGAGAGCCGCTGGTTAATATTTCTCCTCCAGAAATAATGCTCACCTGGCTGCAGCGTTCGGCCTCATCCATGTACGGCGTGGTTACCAAAACGGTCACGCCCTGCTGAATGACTTCGGCCAGGATGAGCCACAATTCCCGCCGCGAGACTGGATCTACGCCGGTGGTGGGTTCGTCCAGCAACAAGACTTGCGGCTCGTGGATGAGGGCGCACGCCAGGGCCAGCTTTTTTCGCATCCCTCCAGAAAGGTGATCGCTGTGAGATTTGCGGAAACGGTCTAAACGCGCGAAATCCAATAGTTTGTCAATCCGCTTTTTCCTGCGCTCGGCGGGGACGCCGTTGATGTTGGCAAAAAAGTTTAGGTTCTCTATGACGCTCAGATCGCCATAGAGGCTGAACGCTTGGGGCATGTAACCAATCACGGCGCGTACTTTTCCTGCTTCTTTGCGAACGTCAAAACCAGCTACTTGCGCGTTGCCGCTGCTCTGCCTTATCACCGTAGCAAGAATGCGCAGCATAGTTGTTTTTCCCGCGCCATCGGGGCCGATCAATCCGTACAAAGCCCCCTTGGGAATGTTCAAGTTCAACCCAGAGATAGCCGGATGCTTTTTACGAGAACTATAATATTTTGATAGGTCTTGGGTTTCTATCATTAGTTCCATGAGAATAAATCCTTTGGGAGAGAAATGCTTACAAATAAGACCAAGTAGTGGTATTTAAGTAAGTGATGGTACTGTCATTGCGAGTCGTTTTTGCCGATAGCGAAGCATACTCTTGAGTAAGCAATCTCCCTTGTGGTGACGGAGACTGCCACGCTCCGTAAACTCCGCTCGCAGTGACAAGCGCGTCATTTACTTGAGAGCCACCGCCTAAGACCGAATTTTAAATGAGTTGTATTCTTATTCTGCTTCACTATAACAAAGTCCCTTTTCTTCACCAGATGCTGAAAAATACTAACCGTATGACAGCGCTCAACACGAATCATGACGCTCGTCATAATTTGAATCTAGCCCCATCCAGAAGCCACCGTCTGTGATATGATTTAAGTATGGATAGAAGACCTATTGAACCTGGAATCATACGCACTTTTCGGTACTTCACGGGGATTGCCATGCTTTATTTTGCTACCATGGTAGGATGGTATACTTCCATTCAGCCCTCTTCGGGCGATTCCGCTTTTCATATTCAGGCTTACATCAATTTTGGCACTAATTTGCTCTTACTGGGGTATCTCTGGTGGGACTGGCTGCGCCGGAAGCTAAAGCATTTGTATTTGCCCATAGCTCTGCTCACGGCAACAGTTGTGCCCACATTCAGCAATCTCATTTACCTGACCAAGCCACAGGAAGACCCTTATCTCATCATCACCAGAAGCTGGTTATTGTTTCCCGTCCTAATCGTCCCGCTGGTACTTATAGCCTGGCAATATCGTTTTCGCGTTGTCATGGCCTTTATTTTCTTTAGTACTGTGGTAGAAATTTCCGCGCTCCTCCCTACAGTTGATAAAATCAATTTGGCCATGGTGCAAGTCCTTGGCGCACCGCTTCTACGCGGCTTCGCTTTTGGAATTGTGGGAGATGTGATAGGCCAATTGATAGAAACTCAAAGGGAACAGCGCGAAAAACTCCTCCGTGCCAATGTGCGACTCAATCAGCATGCCAACACCTTGGAACAATTAGCCACCACCAGGGAGCGTAACCGACTGGCACGCGAACTGCACGACACGCTAGCCCACACCCTTAGTGGCCTAACTGTCAATCTCGAAGCCATCAAAATTAAGCTGGGAAAAGAACGAGAAGATATTGCGGTTTTGCTAAATCATGCCCTGAAGAACACAAGGACAGGATTGACCGAAACCCGGCGGGCACTAAAAGATTTACGGGCGAAACAATTAGAAGACTTAGGATTGAATCTTGCTATTCGAAATCTGGCAAACGAAGCCGCTTCGCGAGCCGGCCTTGAAATTGATCTCAATCTCAATGAGTTATTGCCAGAATTATCACCGGATGTGGAGCAATCTATCTACCGCATAGCCCAAGAAACCCTTGAGAATGTTATCAAACATGCCAACGCCCAGCACATCACCCTGAAATTATCAAAAACCGAGAAACAGCTCTCTTTATTGATCACCGATGATGGCTCTGGTATCACTCCAGAGGTCATAAGTAGGAGCGATGGCTTTGGTCTGAAGGGAATGCGAGAACGCGCAGAGAAAATAGGTGGGCAGCTAAAAATCTCCAAGCGTCCCGACAAAGGAACCATCGTCCAGTTCACAATGGAGCTGCCATGAATAAAGTCTTGATTTGCGATGACCAACTAATAGTTTGTGAGGGATTACAAACAATCTTAAATGCCGCGCCAGAGATTGAAGTCGTGGGCATTGCTCACAACGGCGCAGATGCGTTAGCATTAATTCCCCAAACCAAACCAGATTTGGTTCTCATGGACTTAAAAATGCCAGTGATGAACGGTATCACCGCCACCCGCAAAATCCACCAAAAATATCCTCAGGTGCATGTGCTAATACTAACCACATACCAAGACGATGAATGGCTCTTTGATGCTATAAGAGGAGGCGCGAATGGCTATTTGCTTAAAGACACGCCGCCAGCCGATTTAATTGATGCCATCCTGGGAACCATTGCCGGAAAATCTTATATCGATCCCGATGTAGCAGGGAAAATACTATCCAGGTACTCAAACAACGTAATCAAAGAACCATTCCCCACAAAATTCCACCTCACTGACCGCGAAAAAGATGTCTTGAACCTCCTGGCAAAGGGATTATCCAATGCCAATATCGCCGAGCAGTTGTACTTAACAGAGGGAACGGTACGAAACTACACCAGCGACATTTTTCGGAAATTGGGCGTATCTGACCGCACCCAGGCGGCGGTGCTGGCGTTGAGGTATGGATTGGTAGCTGGATAGTTACGCAATTAGATGTCTAGCAAGTACTCGTCAAAACTATTACGCCCCTCAGACACCTCACATCCCTAACCCCAAGGAATATGAAATGACAAAAATAACCCAGAAACCTACAACTGCCCTTTACCCCGTCCCCGCCGTGATGGTTAGTTGCGGGACTGGCGCGGAGGCTAATATCATCACCCTGTCCTGGGTGGGAACACTTTGCTCGAAACCGCCGCTAATTGGCCTTGGGATGCGTCCCAGCCGACATTCATATCACCTTATTCAGCAAGAGGGTGAATTCGTTATCAATTTACCTAGCATGGAACAGGCCAAAGAGCTAGATTACTGCGGGATTGTATCAGGGCGGGATGAGGATAAATGGGTATCCTGCGGCTTCACCAAATCTGCTGGGACAGAAGTAGTCGTTCCACTCATCGCTGAATGCCCGGTCAACATTGAATGCCGCTTACGAGAAACTTTCTCGCTGGGGATTCATGATCTATTCATAGGCGAGGTAGTCGCTGTACAAGTAGATGAAACCATCCTCAACGAACATGGGCGCATTGACTTTGATAAAGCCAAACCATTTGCGTACTTGGATGGGGAATACCGCCAGGTTGGGGAACTGTTGGGAACGTTTGGGTATTCAAGATAAAGAAAATTACAGGGGTTTGGTCAAGCTAAGAGTGATCCACATTCAAAGCGAAACCCTGTGTACTCCTGTAACCCAAAGTTATAACTAGCTACCCGACAGTTTTAATTTGGACACAGATTGACACTGATTTTCACGGATTCTTTTTTGTTTTTTCACAGAAAAATCCGCGTTTTCCGTGTCCGAAAAAAGTTTTTCAGCATAAGTGTCATGTGGCTAGAGTTATAAATACCTTAAGGAGAAATCAAAATGCAAATTGTAACTGATAGTGGAACTGATGTTGGTTTATCACCTGAGCAATTGGATGATTTAAACATTCATATTATGCCCCTCGTAGTCACTTTGGAAGGCAAATCTTATCACGAGGGCGTAGATATTCAACCTGCTGCTTTCTACGAGCTAATGGCAAAAACTGATGCGCTGCCTATCACATCGCAACCCTCAGCGGGAGACTTTGCCGAACTCTATCGGCGGTTAGCGTTAACCGATCCAAATATATTGTCTATACACATGACCTCTGGGTTGAGTGGTACATTTAATTCGGCCAGAGCGGGCGCAGAGATGGTACCAGAGGCAAATATTACTCTTGTTGATACAAAAACCTTATCAAGCGCAGCTGGATGGCAAGTGAAAGCAGCCGCTCAGGCCCTGAAAGCGGGGTGGGATAAAGAACAGGTTTTGGCTCTATTAGAAAAAATCAGCGCCGCCAGCGATAGCATATACACTTTAAATGAACTCAAATACTTAATTCACGGCGGACGAATCAGCCACATGAAAGGGATAATAGCCTCCCTGCTGAATATCAAGCCATTAATTGGCGTTGAAAAAGTAAACGGGACTTATGTGCAGCTTGGACAGGTACGCACTTTCAAACAAGCTCTAAAAAAATTAGTTAATCGAATAGCCAAACAACATGAACCAGGCAGCGCTTTACGGGTGCAGGTGCTTCACTCTCATAACCCTGAAGGAGCAATTTTGTTACGTAAACTCGTTGACGAACAATTTGAATGTACTTGGCTGCCACTAGGGACCATTTCGCTTGTCCTAGGCGCACACACTGGGCCCAGCATGGTAGGTGTTGCTTTTGCGCCTTCGTCAATATTTGACGATCTTCCTTAAGCATATGACCCCCAGGGCTGTTCAGTTCTACACCGACCAGACTTCGGAAGTCTCAGAAATGCCTTATTTGGTTACATTTTATGCTTTCAGGGTATCTTCTCAACAAACAGGGACAAGACCACCGAGGTTTGCACTACAAAAACCTCGGCGGTCTTAGCCTCACCCCAAAATATTGAGATGATACCTTTCAGGCTTGTTTTATCTTCAAAATACTTGGTGGAAGACTTCCGAAGTCTTGGTTACTTGATATTATTTCTTAGAATTGAACAACCCTGCTCCAACCCCCATCCCCCCTCTCCCAATTTTGGGACACCAGAGACGTGCCCTTGGCAAGAGGAAAGGGTGTCCAACGGACGGGGTAGATATGAGGGCAATATCACGAGGAATTAGAGCTAGATGGTTATATTGACTACGCGAAGGAAACTCAATATCGATTAATTCCAGGGGTCTGGTGATTCCAACCTAAAAACGAGGTGCAACGCCAATTCGCTAGACACTGCGCAGCACACCCACCGCTTACTGACTTAGCAAAAAGGAGGTAACCGTTCACTCCCCCCAATAAAAAAGCGTTGATGTGTCACTCTGAGAGAACGTGTCTTAGCGGAGCTAAGATTAGTGAACGAAGAGTCTCCCTCTCGTAAACATAGGAGATTCTTCGA
>QMOK01000080.1 GCA_003648195.1 Chloroflexota bacterium
CATTTCTCGCTTGATGAAGCCCTTGCTCCGCAAACGACGACCACAATGCGGACATGGTCCCCATTCTGTAGGTCTTTGCGCTCGCCTGGTTAACTCATCTTCAACAATCTTGACCGCCAAGGCCATTGCCAGACGCCACGCCGCTAGAATAATCTGAGTCAATGTCAGGGCACTTTCAACTGCTTGTACCAATGCCTGCAAACTAGCAGCATTTAGGTTTATAATATCGTTTAGACACAGCATCGGAAGTAGAATCTCCTTTGGGTTATCGTGATGGATATTCCAAAAGGATACCTCTTTTCCTTTGCTGTGTCACCCTCCCCTAACTTTTATATGCGCCCCCGTCAACAATCTGACACGAAACCCCCCAACTACCCAACCGCCTCTCCTTCCACCATCGTAGCCACAGGAAGCATCCCTCGCAACTCTTCTGGCGGGCACGCAAATGGATCAACCTCCAGCACCAGTAAATCGGCGCGGTAGCCAGGAGCCAGCATCCCCAGGCGGTCTTCCATTCCGGCGGCGTAGGCCGGGCCAGATGTGTAGGCCCGCAGAGCGGCACCCACGCTTAGGCGTTGGGAGGGAAACCACCCCTCAGGGCCGGGCGTCCCATCCGGGCGGCGGCGCGTGACTGCGGCGTGTATCCCCCAAAAAGGATTGGGAACTTCCACAGGAGCGTCTGAGCCAAAAATCAGCTTCGTCCTGTGCTGGAGCATGGTTTGCCAGGCGTAGGAATGCGCGGCTCTTTCTCCCCAATATTTATCCGCTGTTTCCATGTCGGAGGTGGCGTGGAGGGGCTGCATAGAGGCGATGACGTCCAATTGGGACAACCGGGCGGCGTCTTCGGGGGCAATCAATTGCACGTGCTCAATTCGGTGCCGCAGGCGGGGGAGATGGTGTTCCCGCTCATAATCCCGCGTTTGCGCATAGGCATCAAGGACGATGCGGTTGGCGCGGTCGCCGATGGCATGAATAGCCATGCTCAGACCATTTTGAGCGGCCCGGCGACATTCTTCAAAAAGTTCGCTAGCAGTGAAAAGCAATACACCCCGCTGGTCGGTTGTGCCCTGGTATGGCTCCAGCATGGCGGCGGTTTGCGGCCCTAAAGCGCCATCGGCAAAGGTTTTTATCCCTCCCATGCGCAACATATCATCCCCAAAACCGCTCCGTAAACCCAGCTCAATGGCGTGAGGGAGGTTCTCTATGGCGATGTTTTTGAGGACGCGGAGCTTGAGTTCCCGTTGCGCATGGAGGGTTTGGAGGGCGGCAAAGCTGAGGCGGCGGTCAAAGTCGTGGACGCCGGTCAACCCCATTTTTAGGAGCGCGGATTGAGCCTCTCGCAGGGCTTCTGCCAATTTTGGCACGCTTGGTTCGGGGATAGTGTCGGAAACCAGAGACATGGCGTTTTCGAAGAGAAGCCCGGTGGGGTGGCCGTGAATATCACGGGATAGCCATCCCCCAGGCGGGTCGGGCGTTTGGGCGTTGATGTTCGCGACCCCAAAGGCCCGAGAGTTTCCCCAGGCGGCGTGCAACGATTTGGCGGTGAGGTAAACGGGGTGATGGGGGGCAACCGCGTCCAGGTCGGCGGCACTCCCGTAACTTTCGGGCCATGCGTTTTGGTTCCAGCCATGGCCTAAAATCCATGTTCCGGGCGGGGTTTGGCGCGCACGCTTGGCCACGCGGCGCAAACATTCGGCGCGGGTGTCGGTTTCGCAATCTACTTTTTGGAGGTTAAGGGCGTAATGTTTCAGGTGGAGATGGGCATCTGTGAGGCCGGGGATAATAGTATTTCCCCCCAGGTGCTGCTTTTTGGCTCCCAGAAACGCTTGGATAATTTCTTCGTCATCCCCAACTTGGAGGATTTTCCCCTCGCGAATGGCAATGGCCGTGGCGGTTGGTTGTTGGGGGTTGAGGGTGTAAATTTTTCCGCTGTGCAGAATTTGCGTTGCGTTGCTCATTGCTCTTCACGTCTTACAGAAATCTATCTATCAGCGCGTCTAATTCTTCGTCTGAATAGTAGTGGATGGTGATGGTTCCCTTGCCCTGGCTGCCGCTATTGAGGCGTACTTTTGTCCCTAGCGATGATTGGAGGCGGTTTTCTATTTCTTTAAGTTCGGGAGCTAGAAGGTTTTTCTTTGGCTCGGAGGGAGCTTTTTGGCCTTTGAGCTTTTTCACCAAGGCTTCTGTTTGGCGAACATTAAGGCCTTTGGTGAGGATGGTTTGGAGCGCGGCGGCTTGGCTTTGGGTGGTGGGGAGGGAGAGCAAAGCCCGCGCGTGGCCAGAACTGATGCTGTCGTTGCGGAGGGCTTGCTGAACCACAGGCGGAAGTTCCAGCAGGCGCAGGGTGTTGGTGACGGTGGTGCGGTTTTTTCCCACTCTTTGGCCTATTTCTTCATGCGAGAGTCCAAATTCCTGAGAGAGTTGTTCGTAAGCGGCGGCGGTCTCTAGAGAGTTGAGGTCAGTGCGTTGCACGTTTTCTATTAGAGCCACTTCTAGGCGTTCTTGTTCGCTGGCTTTCCGCAAGATGACAGGGACTTTTTCTAGACCTGCCATTTTGGCTGCTTTCAGGCGGCGTTCCCCGGCAATGAGGGTGTAGTTTTCTGCTTCATCTTTGGTGATCACCAAGGGTTGAATGATGCCGTGTTCGCGAATGGAAGCCGCCAATTCTTTGAGGTTGTCCGTATCGAAACGGGTGCGGGGCTGGCGTGGATTAGCGTCAATGGCGGTGATAGGGAGTTGGATGACGCCGCTTTTTTCTTCTGCCGCCGCCGATGAGGGTTCGGTGGAGATTAAGAGAGATTCAAGACCTTTTCCGAGGCCGGGACGTTTTTTGGGCATAGGGAAAACTCCGTGATGAGATGAGGGTGCAGAGGTTCTAAAGTTTCTTCTGGTTTTTCTTAGCCTTCCGCCACTTTCATTCCATCGCCCTTTATAAGTTCCACGGCTAGTTTTTTATAGGCCTTGGCGCCGCTGGAATTTGGGGCGTAAATAGAGATGGGAACGCCATAAGAAGGGGCTTCTGCTAGGCGAACGCTGCGGGGAATGATGCTTTTTAAAACTTTATTTGGAAAATGTTTTTTTACTTCTTCTACCACATCATTGGCTAGGTTGGTGCGGCTGTCGAACATGGTTAGCACTACTCCGCGCACGTCTAGGTTGGGAGCTACGGCTTTTTTGACGCGGTCAATGGTTGAGATGAGTTGACCTAGGCCTTCTAAGGGGAGGTATTCGCATTGTACCGGAACAATTATTCCATCCTCGGCGGCCACCAGTCCATTGAGGGTGAGTAACCCCAGCGATGGAGGACAATCTATTAATATGTAGTCGTAAATAGCTTTGAGCGGTGTGAGAGCTTGCTTGAGGCGGTTTTCACGTCCCAGTTCGTTCACTAACTCCACTTCTGCGCCGGCCAGGTCTGGAGAGGCAGGCAAGATGGAGAGTTTAAGGCGTGGGTTGCGAAAGATGTGTTCGACAATTTCACTATTTCCCAGGAGGGCTTCGTAAGACCCGCTGTGGATGTCATATTTATTGATGCCGAGGGATGAGGTGGCGTTGGCTTGAGGGTCAATATCTACTAATAATACCTTTTTGCCGTAGTAGGCTAGGTAAGCTCCCAGGTTGATGGTGGTGGTGGTTTTTCCTACGCCGCCTTTTTGGTTGGCAATTGTGTAAATTTTACCCATGTAATAACAATCCTCTTGAATGGCTTGTGAAGTAATTAGTTTATCAATGCTTGCATTATACCTGAAAGTGATATATTGGTATATTGGGAAATAGGGGACACGGTGACAAAACGGCGTGGTTGGGGAGGGGCAGGACGCTGAGGGTAAGGGGTTGGAAAACGCCAGATGGGGTGCAATTCTTCAGCCAGTTCACATCCCTGATAAAAAAGCACGTAACCGTTCACTCCCCCCTAATAAAAAAGCGTTGATGTGTCACTCTGAGTGAACGTGTCCTAGCTGCATACGCTAGGCTAGCGAACGAAGAGTCTCCCTCTCGTAAACATAGGGGATTCTTCGGGAAAAACGCCCTCAGAATGACATGTCATTGAACATTTGCGGGAGGGGAGTGAATAATTACAAAAGCACGAACGCTTTCAAAAGCATCCGTGCTTAGATAATTGGGGAATGGCAAAGAAGTGTGTGCGAAAGCGTTGTTGGCGGTTATTAGAATCTGAAACCTCGGAAGTTTCGAAGACTTCCGAGGTTTTTGAATTAAACGCAGTTAATATTACAATAATTTTTTAGCGCACACACAAAGATGTTATTTGGGATAAACAATCACTTTGCGGTGCGGGGTTGTTCCCGTGCTTTCTGTGTATACTTGGGGGTTATCTTGCAGCTCTATATGGGCGAAACGCCGCTCGTTGGGTGGCATAGGCTCTAAAGCTTGACGGCGCTTGGTGCTGATCACTTGTTTTGCTACTCGTTGCGCTAATTGACGAACTTGTTGTTCGCGGCGTTCGCGGTAGCCTTCTACGTCAATGGAGAGTGGAAAACCATGTTCAAGCTCTCGGCCTACTATCAGGCGGGTGATATATTGTAGGGCATCTAATGTTGCTGCCCGAGGTCCAATCAAAATACTTAGGTCGTTACCAGTGATGTCTATTTTTACAGGATGGTAATTGGGGTCTTCACTGTCTTCGCCGTAGTAAACGGTAACTTGAGCGGGGACTTTCATTTTTTCTAACAGATCGGTGACGGTTTCTTTTGCTAAGGTGAGAACATTGTCTGCTTCTGGTTCTGGTTCGGAATGATTTTTTTCTTTCTCTACTTTCTCTACTTTTTCCTCTTCGGGTTTTTCAGGTTGAACCGAGATGCGAATTCGAGCTTGTCGGGCGCCTAAGCCCAATAATCCTGCACTGCCTTCGTCTAATACTTCTACTTCAATTTTTTCCCGAGATAGACCTAGTTCGTCTAAGCCTTTTTGAATAGCTTCATCTACTGTTGGGGCAATCATTTCTAAAGTCGCGTGTTTGTTATTCACAGAAACCTCCTAGAGAATATATTCTTAATGATAACACAGGGGCCAATATTCACTCTGTTTAAGAGGATGTGGCGCTTCGTAGAAAACTTATTTTTTGGGAGCGTTTTGGCTTGATTTTGAGGGCAGAAGCTTTGATGGGATCAATTTTTTCAAGTCAACTTGTCCCATGAGCGCATACTGACCAATTGACGCTAAGTTGCTAGCGACAAAGTAAACAGCCAGACCAGAGGCGTAAGTTAGAGCTAGGTAGCCCATGAATAAAGGCATGTATAATTGCATCATTTTATTCATTTGCGCCGATTGGTCGTTACCCCCGCTTCCTGTTGTGGTGGTGATCATTTTAGATTGGAGGTACGAGGTAATGGCGACAATGATCGCCAAAACTGGGACACCGAAGCCAAAAATTTGCAGGCGTTCGGGGTTGCTCAGTTCCATCCACAAAAAGTGATTGTTGATGGGAATGAGGTTAGCTCCATCGGTGATATGCTTAGAGAGGTTCACTAGTTGTAAGGGCGTGACAGCCAAGGTGCGAATAATCGCTTGGTAAAGTCCAATAATAATGGGAAATTGTAGCAGCGTTGGCAAACAGGAGCCTAGGGGGTTGATGCCCATTTCTTTATAAATTTCTATTTGTTTTTGGCTGAGTTTTTCTTTGTCACCCTTGTATTTTTCTTGGATGTCTTTCCATTTTTTCGACTCTTGCAGTTCTTGCATGCCTTTACTGCTTTTCATCTGACGCGCGGTAAGAGGATAAAGTACTACCCGCGTTAGAATCGTGAAAATGATGATAGCCCAACCAAAGTTTTGGCCTATCAGGTTATAGATATATAACAAAATATTGATCATCAAGCTGATAAATAAATCCCACATAGTTTTGTCCGTTGTGCTAAATTAAAAACTTCTTAAAAGTAAATCTACAAACTTTCTTTTTTAAAGCGATGCTCATTGAGCAACTAATTCTATTTTTCTGGCGCGAAACTCCATTTTTGAATACCGCTGGGGTCAAAGCCAATCAGTAAAGCGTTTTCATTCTCAGATGGCGCTACAAGAATCACGTTTTCGGTAGCGACTATATGACTGTAGAGTTTTCCTTCCAGAGGGGTGTTTTGCTGGATATTTCCGTCCGCGTCGACGACTATAAAACTGCCTTCTGCGGTGCCAAAATAAATATTCTCGTCAACAATAAGGGGCGCAGAGACAATTCCTCCGCCTGGGATAATCTGCCAGAGCTGATCGCCGGTTTCTTTATTAAGAGCGTAAAATCCGCCTGCAAGGTCACTAACGTATAATAAATCGCCATCTACCGCGGGGCTGGCCCAAGCCCAGTCTTGCACTTGGAATTGCCATAGTATACTGTGCGTTTCAATATCAATGGCCAGCACCTCATTGGCGAAAGTGCTCACGTATAAGACGTTATTGTCAATGGCTGGAGCGCTAACAATAGGGCCGCCCAAATCTTCTGTTTCCCAAACTTTGGCGCCAGTTTTAGAGTTTATGGCATACACTTTGTGATCCATGGAAGCCACATAGATGTAATCGCTACCTTCTATGGTGCATGGCTGAGCCCAAACGGGATCTTCCGTAGAGAAAGGTTCCCATAGTTCTTCGCCTTGCAAACTGACAGCATAAATATTATTATCGGCAGAGGGGGCGAAAATTCCTTCCGAAGTTACCAATGGGCTGCCAACGTATTGGCTCGTGGCTTTTTCGTAAACCCAGTTTTCAGAGCCATTAGCGGGGTCAAGGCTATACAAAACGCCATCATACCCGCCAATAATAAGTTGCCCATCTTCGGTAAGTACAGGATCAGCGTAGAAGCTAATTCCATTTGTGGCCTCAGCGGGATACACCCACTTTAAACTTCCATTTTTAAGATTTATGGCGTATATCTGTGGGCCAGCTGCTAAATAAGCAGTCTCTTCGTCAGCCGTTAGCCCCGACCACCCGGAAGCGGTCAAAGTGCGTCCTGAACAAGAACTAAGAGTTAAGGCCAGAACAAGTACAACAAGGATTAGAAACAAGTTTTTTTTCATGGTTTTATTAAGTGTTTTAGGGAACAGGGTCAACTCCCCCCGGGTTGAATGGATTACATCGCAGAACTCGCCAAATAGCTAAAAGGCCGCCCTTGATGACCCCATATTTGTAAATAGCCTGATACCCATAATGGGAACAGGTTGGATAAAAGCGGCAAGTGTTTTCTGGTAAAGCTCGCGATAGTGTCTTTTGGTAAAGGCGAATCAACGCTAATAAAGGTATGCGAGGCAAATTTACAAGCGATAACTCAATATCGCGTAAATTTGGATCTTTTACGTGTTCGTGTTTTAAATTACTATCGATAATAATATCAGTTGCCATGTGATCTTCTGACAAAATTAGACTTCCTAAAAAGCGATTCCAATGCGGCTTGAGTTTTTTGGTAATTTGCATCCGCTAATGGGCGGCGGGCTAAGATAACAAAATCCCAGCCATTTGCAATGATTGGGAAAAGTTCCTGGATAGCTGCACGAATAAGGCGTTTAGCGCGATTACGCTGCACAGCGTTTCCCACAGAGCGTCCCGCAGAAACTGCAAAACGTGAATAATCCCTATCGTTTGGGAGGCCAATCAACACAAGAAGCGGGTGGGCGAGAGAACTTCCGAATCGCCGCACCCGCTTGATGTCAATTGAACTTGTAAGACGTAATGAGCGTTTCACGCCAATCTACTTCATTGCAATGCTTAGCTATTCCAGTTGGTCTTTTTCACGTGATTATTGGCTTTAGGGGCTAGCGTATAACGTCCTCGTAAGCGGCGGCGTTTCAAAACTTTGCGCCCGCCTTTAGTTTGCATTCGTGCTCGAAAACCATGAACACGTACTCTGCGGCGTTTCTTAGGTTGATAAGTTCGTTTTGTGGACATCTATTATTCTCCATCATTTATTCACTACTTTAGTTAATCGACGGTGCATTATACCTTGAGCTTTAATTTTGGTCAAATACAATTTCAGGAAAAATATTGCAAAAATTTATATTGATTCTACAGCAACAAGATAAATTACACCACAAAGGTACAAAGAACACGAAGTTTTATAAGTACACAAAGGGCTTCTTTGTGTTTTTGACAGAACTTTTTGTGAACTTGGTGTCTTAGTGGTAAAAAACATCCTTTTTTTAGAGGAGTCTGTATTATAATCTGGGCATGAAATTATATAACGATATATTATCATCTCTGCCCGATGGGGAAATTCTCAGGGCCGCATTCCCCGCTCTACGCAGGAGACAGCCATGACGCAAATTTACTACACTCCCATTGGCATTATACACAGCTCATTCACCGAAATAGCAGGGATGCCCATCCAGCCCAGCGGCGCACTAGGAGTTCAGGGTTGGGTAGAAATTGAGCCTAAATTTCTGCCTGCTCTGCGAGATTTAGATGGCTTTTCTCACCTGATATTGCTCTATCACTTTCACCGCGCAACTGAGGTAACCCTAACCGTCACTCCCTTCTTGGATACGGAAAAACACGGCATATTCGCCACCCGCGCCCCGAAGAGACCCAATCCCATTGGATTGTCCATAGTCAAGTTGCTCAAAGTAGAGGGGAATATCTTGCGCCTTGAAAATGTAGATATTTTAGACCAAACCCCCTTGCTAGACATAAAACCCTACGTGCCCTACTTTGACCGCCCAGAGGTTGAGAAAGTGGGATGGCTGGAGAAGAACAAAGACCAGGTGCAAGGCAAAAGGTCAGATGAGCGGTTTGGGTAAGGGGAAGTTGCTAACAACCAAAGTCCCACGGTTCTGACAGTTTTTTGAAGTAATTGCTGAAGAAAGCTCTAAGGTTGTGGAGATTCACCTAAGGTGACTTCTACCTCAATAGTTTCACCTTCCCGCCACACGGTTAACTTCACTGTTTCGCCTGGTGAATAATCGTATAGTACATTGATGAAAGGCTTTTCTCCGTTAAGAAGTTGCTCTCCAAATTGAGTGATAATATCTCCTTCTCGCAAGCCAGCTTTGGAGGCTGGAGTGTTTGCACCTATCTTTGAAATATAGGCGCCCCATTCCACTGGCAGGTTATAGGCATGTGATAGCCGAGGCGTAATCCATTCCCAATTTATTCCTAAATAAGGGCGTGCGAAATACCCTTTGGCGATGATTTGCTCAGCTACCATTTTTGCCAGATTTGAAGGAATGGCAAAGCCTAGCCCTTCTGCAACGGTTGTTCCACCGCCTCTAACTATGATGGTGTTAATGCCAATTACTTCTCCGGCGAGATTGAGCAGCGGACCTCCTGAATTACCTTGGTTAATGGCCGCGTCAGTTTGAATAAGATCTTCCATTTGATAATTGTTGCTGACTGTTAATCTCCGCTCCATGGCGCTTATTACTCCTACTGTGACAGTGTTTTTGAAGTCTCCCAGAGGGGAGCCAATAGCTATCACAGTTTCTCCGCGTTTGAGAGCATCGGAATTTCCCAATATGATTGGCGGCGGTACGTCGTCTGCAGCCTTAAGTACCGCTAAATCAGCAAACTTGTCGGTTCCAATTACCTCAGCAGGTATCTGTGTCCCATCGGCTAGGATGATAGATACTTCCAGCGTATCCTCTATGACATGGTTATTGGTTAACACGTAACCGTCTTGAGTGATGATTACCCCGCTTCCGCTAACTGTTTGGTCACCAGTACGCCCAAAGAACGTTATCTGACCAGGAACTGTACCCAAGACAGTAACTACAGAAGGTCCGGCTTTTTCTGCCGCTTGAACGATGGCAGTGGTATATTCTGTCGTGGATACTTGAAAAGAAGGAACAGGAGATGATGTTGGGCTTATTGAGGTAACAGATACAGTGTTTTCAGGAAGTGAAAGCTGGGATTTCGTTACATAAGCGCCAACTATTCCTCCCAGTGTGGCTGCAAAAAGCGTTACTAACAAGAAGCCAAAGACAATAAATACTCGAGAGAGGTTTTTTTTATTTTGCATAATTTAAACCTTTCGATTAGCAGATTGAGTAGATTGAAGTGCTAATAACCTAGAGGTATTACCTTCGTCGCCGTCCTCTACCCGATACCACAGAAACCCAATATAAAAGCTGCATGGCGGCCGTGAACAGGGATGCTACATAGGTGAGCGCGGCTGCATTGAGCACGCTGTTGACTCCGCGTAGCTCTTCATCCCCTTGGATGATGCCCGAATCACGCAGGAGCCGCTTTGCCCGCGCGGAGGCATCTAGCTCTACGGGAAGGGTTGCCAGCGCGAAAATCGCTCCCCCAGAGAAGGCGAACACTCCCAACCAGGCGATGCCTATCATGTTGATGAAGAGTCCCACGGCTATCAAAATCCACCCCAGCGTGGAGCCAATGTTGACCGCCGGCACTAGCATGGAGCGCAGCCGCAGGGGGTAATATCCCTCTTGGTCTTGGAGGGCGTGTCCCAGCTCGTGGGCGGCAATTGCCACCGCGGCGACTGAATTTCCCCGATAGACGTTTGTAGATAAGCTCAACACCTTCTTGCGCGGATCATAATGGTCGGTGAGATTTCCGCCGATTTGCTGGAGTGCGACTTCGTATAATCCGCCGGTAGATTTTAGCCGCTCGGCTGCTTCTGCTCCGGTGAGGCGGGTTCTAATGGGGACGCGGCCCCATTTTTTGTATTGTGATTTGACGTACCACTGCGCCAAGAGCATGAGCAAAAATGCCGGCGCCATATATATTAGATATTGGGGGTTCATGTAAAACATACTTTTGTTTCTCCCTTGCGACAACCCACTCTTCGCCAAGTTTCTACGGTCTTCACGTAGTTGGTTGGATTAGGTGTGTTTTTATTTCTTGTAGCTCTTCACGTAGAACATGACGCAAAACTTCTTCAAGTGGTTCTTTTTGTTGCTCAATATGGTCTCGGAGAGCATCATTGATGAAGTTTTGGTAACTCCCACCACCAGCCTGTTGCACTTGTTCTTTGAACCATCGGACGGTATCCGCATCTAGGCGAATAGTGATGCGGACTTTGTTATGCACTGCTCGCGGTAATACTTCGCCCAAGGGTTTCATCGCTGCCAATTGCGCATCTGTCAGGGGAGAAATGTCGCTATAGTCAATATCTTTTTCAGTCATATTATTGATCCACTCCAAATTGTCTCTGCAGATAACTTTTCTGCTCTCGCTTGTTCGCTTTGCGCATTGAGATGACACGAATTACATCACCTCGAACAGTGAAAGCGATAACTACAATATGTTCACGCATAAACCCGAGCAAGATGTAACGGGACTCATTATAATCTTCACGATCATCTGTGATAACGAAAGCGTCTTCGTTGAAAGCCCGATACGCATTTGTAAAATCGAGGCCATGTTTTCGTAAATTGATGCGCCTCTTATTGTCATCCCACTCAAATTTCATAGCTCAACCTGATTATATGCACAAATGTCATACGGGTCAAGCATCACGTTTTACGCTTCACCCTTTACTTTCCCAATTGCTCTAGCAAAACCTCAATGGCTTTGTCTAATTGGGGGTCAACCTCATTCTCGTAATCTTCTTCGGTGATTTCTACATAATAGTCTGGCTCTAGCCCTATTTCGTGGATTTGGCGATGGTCGGGCGTAAGCCAGCGGGCAATGGTGACGCGGACGGCTCCTTGCTCGTTGCTGAGGGGAATCCAATTTTGCACCGAGCCTTTTCCAAAGGTGGTCATTCCAACCAGAGGGGCACGCTCATGGTCTTGGATTGCGCCGGCTACAATCTCGGATGCCGAAGCTGAACCTTCGTTGACGAGAAAGACCAGGGGAATATCGGTCGCTTTTCCG
>QMOK01000081.1 GCA_003648195.1 Chloroflexota bacterium
AGCTATAGCCTGAATAGTTACAATGGGTTTTGTGAACTGCGAATAACTATGCAGTGTGTTTATTGGCTAATACTTATGGCGAAAGACACAAAAGGAAAACGCAGTGCTTAATATACCTAAATATGTTGTAACTGACGAAGCAATAGCGGCGCATGTGCATATAGAAAAGCCTTGCCCTGATATTGTGGTTAGTGCAGGCCCTTGTAGGAGCGGAACTACTTTTTACGTGCAAGTATTTGCTCAATCGGGTTTTGAGGTGTGGCGGCAACCACTTAAGTCAATATTAAGAGGGCAAGTGCATAAAAATGCTCCGCATTTTAGAATAGCCAATGCTGAATTTGTATTTGTTAAAGAAACCCTTGGCCCTACCACAAATGCAGCTTCGTTTAATCCTATAAAGATATTGTTGGCGGCTGGTGTTCCAGCTGAGAAAATTCATTTTCTTGTTATTGCCCGTGATCCCTTTGCTACAGCTACATCATGGATTGAACAATTTGCTCATTTTGAGACGCGGGAAAACTTGGTTAGGACATGTTTGTTGAGTTACGAGTCCATCCAAAACATTAAGCAATACGCAGTGTCAATTGGTATACGAACCACTACAATTGTCTATGATGCCTGGCGCGACAATGTTCCCGCCGTAGTTGTGCAAAAGTTGTTCACGCGTATAGGGTATCCATCTTCACAGTCTGCTTTTTCAGGTTGGGTGCCTTTAAAAAAAATGGAAGCTGCCGGAAAGAATATTTATTCAATTCCTCAACCAGACATCTATGACCGTAATCTTAAAAGTTATTATGAGAAGGTGAATAAATCCACTGGAATTACTTATTACAACAAGCCCTTGAACGTCATCCGCGAGAAGCTATCTCCTGCTCTTATTGAGCAGATAGCCCAAAGCCGCGCCTTGCAAATTTATAGAGAATTAACCCAAGCCACGGAATTAGATTTAGGTATAAAGATTGAATTAATACCTATGATCGGCCTTTAAATTACACACAATTAAGGAGATTAGCATGCCTGTTCAAAATACTCCATTGTCATTTTGGCAAAAACTTAGATTTCGTAATTGGAAAATTTTCATAAAATTCATGGTAGTTCTGTTGGTATTAGCCGTTGTGCCATTGTTAATTGTCACTTTTTCAAGTAGCAGAGAGGCAAGCAATGCCCTTGTTGATAGAGAAGAAATCAATATCTCACGCCTTGCTTATAGCACAGCACAACGCATTGAGCAATTGCTGGGCGATAATCATAATGTCATCAGTATGCTTGCCAATGATCGAGATGTGATAACTTACATATCCCAATATCGAGAAGGCGCCGTCCAAATACAAAATCAAGTAGATATTAATTATACGATCTTAAATGCACGCGATTCTCATGACACTATAGAATTAGTAAGCGTGTTTGATGCTGAGGGATGGGCCATAGCGCATACAAAAGAATATATCGTAGGTTCACAATGGGATTTCCGAAAATATTTCCAGCAGGCTATTCAAGGAAATAAATATCTTTCAGGCATACTTATCGGTGGAAAAGATGATACCCCTGGTATTTTTGGTTCAGCGCCTGTTTATAGCCAAGACCACAGTGAAATAATTGGCGTTCTTTCTACGAAAATTAGAGGAGACTATGTCACTGATATATTGGTCAACACGTTGTCATCAGAGGAGGGCATGCTTTCTGGCAATGAATTTTTAGAGGGGGAAGTTTACTTGATTAATGAATACGGGATGGTTATGGCTCATTCTGATACGGATTCCGATTGGCTATATCGCAGTTTAGGGAGAGTTTCAAAAGATGATCTCAAGGATATAGTGGACGTGATGATGCTGGGCGGTGATTGCCCAGCCGATAACCCCACGTGCGAACCCCTAGAAAAAATTGCTCGTGAGCCTCAACCCATGCCAGCCTTACAACCCCTGGCGGATACGTTGTTACCCTTAATGGCCGCAGGTGGGTCAGGACATATCCGCTATTGCCGCCCATCCGACATAGACGCCCCAGCATCAACGGACGTTTCAGATTGTCCGGGGCAGAGGCACAGCATTGGCTACGCGGCAGTGACCAATCCCGTTTCAGACACTGAAGAAAGCATCTTTATGGTCGTTGTGGATATTCCCGAAGAAGTTTTTCTTGGTGATATTAATGCTTTTGTGCAACGAGCTAAATTTAGCGCCGTTATTCTAGCCGTTATTGTGATTGTAGTATCCCTTGTCGTGGCCCGAACACTGGCTAAACCTATAGGGCATCTCTCACAAGTTGCTCAAAATGTTGAAAATGATGAACCTTTTGAGCCTGATGATATAGCTGAAGTTACAGTGCTTGGTGATGAGGTTGGCCGTCTGGCACGCGTGTTCAGCAGTATGGTTTTAGCGCTTCGCGCACGCATGGCCGAGTTGCGTACAATTTATGAAATTGGCAGTAAAATTAGCGATAACGTGGACTTGCCTGATACTCTCAGTGATATTATCGCTTCGCTTGGAGACGTAATTGATTTTGACGCAGCTGAAATTTGCCTTTATGATCTTCAAAACAATGCTCTTGAACTCTATTTGACTAACACGGAAATCGTGAGTGACGATGAGACTATTGAAAAGACAACTTATGATTCTGAAAAAGACTATTTCCCGCTTTTATTTGGTGGTCGCCAAGGGGTAATGATAAACGATATTGCTGGCTATACAGGCCATAAGTTAAGCACCGATAGATCCTGGGATGCATTTGAGCCTAAATCATATTTGGGCGTTTCCTTAGGCAACCAAGATCGAGTTGTTGGTACTATTGAAATGATTAGTAGTCGTATGAATGGGTTTAGTGAAGATAATAAACGTATTCTTGAGAGCATCTCTATTCAAGCTGCTGTTGCTATCAGCAAAGCTCAAGAAGTTAAAGATAGAGAGCGTAGACTTGTAAATATGGATATAGTGCTAGACGAATCGCGAACAAATGAAGAAGTAGAAAAAGTTACCAGTAGTGAGTTTTTCGAAAATTTGAAGGCAAATTTAAATAAACGTCGTACTCAAAACAAATAGTAACTACTCAGCCCACCTTTGAAATGTCACTGCGAGAGGCATTTTTTGCCCCGAAGCAGTTTCCCAGACGCTCTAGGAGATTGCTTCAGCGGGAAAACACCGCTTCGCAATGACATACCTGAGTAGTTACAACAAATAAACACTTCACCCGAGTAACGTTACAGGAGAAGACAAGATGACGAAATTGATTATGTTGCACTCTTTCCGAGGAGGCACTGGAAAGACGAATATATCTGCCAATGTAGGGGCACTTTTAGCCGCAAATGGCTTGCGCGTAGGTGTTATCGACACAGATATTCAATCTCCGGGCCTTCACGTTCTCTTTGGCCTAGACGAGAAGAGCATAGATAAAACCATGAACAATTACTTATGGGGAGAGAACGAGATAGAAGAAGCCGCTATTGATGTGACGGATTCTTTAGGTGACAAAGCGGAAGGAAAACTTTTCTTGATTCCCTCTAGCATCAAAGCTAGTGATATTGCTCGGATTTTGCGCGATGGTTATAAGGTCGCGCTTCTTGATAGTGGTTATCAGAGACTTCAAAATATTCTTAATCTTGATGCTTTGATAGTCGATACCCATCCCGGATTGAACGACGAGATACTATTGTCAATGGCTTTGTCCGATACGCTAGGAATCATCTTGCGTCCCGACCAGCAAGACTATCAGGGAACCAACATTTCCATGAAGCTTGCCCAAAATCTGGAAGTGTCTAACGTGGTGATGATTGTCAATAAATCTCCCAGATTATTCAATAAAGATATGGTCAAATCCAAAGTTGAAGAAGCCTTCAATAACGAAGTAGCTGCCGTGGCACCGCACTCAGATGAGATGATGGCCTTATCCAGCGCAAAACTTTTTGTTGTAGAGTACCCTCATGATCCATTGACGGGTATTTTAAAGAAGATAGCTGTTAGATTAATGACATAAACTATCCTAGAAAAATATTTGCGCACTAAATTTCCCAAGATGGTGATGAGCTTGGTCAAGGAGTAACTAATCATGATGACAACGAACGAGATAGTTGCCTTTTTACAGGCTGTTCCTACATTCAAAGGAATGAGCAGTGAACAGCTAAAAGCTTTAGCTGAAGTCTGCGAAGTGAAAACCTTTTCGATGGGGGAAAATATTTTTCGTCAGGGAGATGTGGGCGGCGCTATGTATATAGTTGTTGAGGGAAGAGTGGTCTTAGAGCGAGAGCTAAAAAACAAAAATGATACCATCTCAATGAATGAAGTGAAGTCGCATGGCTATTTTGGCGAAATATCCTTATTCCACGAAGCCCCTCGCTCTGTGACGGCTACCGTCTTTACAGAGACTAAAATTTTGCGGGTGGATAATGATGACTTTACCGCCTTTTTGCGGCAGTACCCTGACTTGTTAGTGAAGCTTAATCAGGTGCTCAGCGAGCGATTATTAGAAGCATACGACAAAATTTCAGAGATGACCCAATATAAAAAACCACGTGAATTACGAAAATTATACGATAAGCTGGATTTCTAGATTATAGCCATACCCAACGGAGGAAAACCCCATGAGTGAAAATCCACAAAACAAAGTATTAGAAACCGCTTGGCACCGTTACGCGCAATTGGACGCGAATGCCCGTATTACTAAGAAAAGATATATGCGTTTGAAGCGTGTTATGGCAAGCTTAACCGTTTTGGCCGTCCTTTTTGCTATTTTGGCGGATGCTTACAGCGCGAGCGTGCCAACCTGGACACAACTGATATTGAGAATATTGCTGATAATTACCCCCATTACCACCTCTATTATCGCTGCGTTTGCCAACAAGTTTCAACAAGGCCAACGCTACTTGGCGTCACGAGCAGCCGCTGAAGAAATCCTCAAAGAAATCTATGTCTATCGTACTGTTCTGAAACATTCCCCAGCACGCAATAAATGGCTCAGCGATCGCTTAGCGGACATTCAGCGTAAACTATTCCGTGCCGTGAGCGGAGAATTGTTCCTTAAGCAATACAAAGGCGATTTGCCGCCATATTATGATGCTTCCAAAGAATACAGTGACCCTGGATACGAAGACCTTACCGGCCCTGAATACGTCACTTATCGTTTAGAAGATCAATTGGCATGGCACATCAAAAAGAATTTGGAATTACAAAGCGAGAGAAAGCGCATTCAGTGGTTAATTTTGACCTTTGGAGGTGGGAGCGCGTTTCTAGCCGCTTGGGGTGGCTCGCTGGTAGTGTGGGTAGCTCTCACCTCTACCGTTGCTGCCGCTCTTATAGGTTGGGAAGAACTGCTCGGGTTGGACATAAAAGTCACCAATTACAGTAGAGTTATCCTAGAATTGAACATCATCCGTGACCAGTGGCAAATGCTGAACGAGGACGAGCGTACTGAAGAAGAAGCCAGCAAAATGGTACGCGCGACAGAGAATATACTCTGGAATCAAAATATAGAATTTGTCAATGCTATGCAAAAAGCATTGGCCGCATCTGATGGCGAAGAAGAAGAACTAATTAAGCACGTACTCGAAAAAGGACGTGTAGCCTCAGAGCAGATGCAACGGAAGTTGTACACAGAAACAGAAGAACTAATAGATGAAGGTATTGATGAAGCAGTTGGCAGAGTTGAAAAAAATATTGAAACTTCGGTCGAATCGCTGCATGAAATGTATACCGACATGAGAGCCATAGACGAAGAAGAACTAGCTCTTGCCAAGAGCGCAGTGGAAGAAACTGTAGAAGATGACTTCATAGACGAAGATTTTGGCGAAATGCCCGTAGATGAAGACTTTGTTGATGAAGATTTCACCGACCCCGTGAGCGAAGAAGACGAAAACTTTATTGATGAGGTTTGGGTGGATGACTAAAGGGCGAGAATAACTTCTTCCCAGAAATACGCTTCTTTAGAGAAACCGTATTTCTGGGAAAATATGACAGGAGCATTTGATGAGCAAAATCAGTGACGTAATCAAAACCCTTTTTTCCCCTGAAGAAGCAACCAATGACCATATAGAGGAAAACAAAAATGTTGCCAAGGTTGCGAGCAATGACTTTGAAGAAGTTAAAGGAATCGAAGAAACCGAAGAGATCAAAGAAATTAAAATAATTGAAGAAACAAAAATAGATAAAGAGGTTAACATGGATAACCCCAAAAAGGAAGGCCGTGAAACCAGACCACATGCTTTTGTAGTTATGCCTTTTGGACAAAAACCAGGTTTTGAAGGGCAAATCATTGATTTCAATGCCATTTACCACGACCTCATTAAACCTTCACTCGAAGACGCGGGGTTTGAGCCTTTCCGCGCCGACGAAGAGACCGTCAGCGGCGATATTCTCACTGACATGTTTCAAGAATTGCTGCTAGCCGATTTGGTTATTTGCGACATGAGCATCGACAACGCCAACGTATTCTACGAAGTAGGCGTTCGACACGCCATGCGTAAGCGCGGAGTTGTCCATATTCAATCTGGACGGGCGTACATGCCTTTTGACATCTTCAACGTCAGAACCATTCCCTATCACACCGGCGATGACGGCAAACCTGACCCTGAGCATCTCGAGAAAGACATCCAAAATATTTCCCGCGTTTGCCGTGATACCTGGGCCTCCGACCAAGAAGCCATCCACAGCCCCATTTTCAACCTCCTAACAGGGCTTACAGAACCAGACCGTCAATCTTTGCGAACTCCCCTAGCGACCGGGTTTTGGCGTGAATACAATGAATGGAAAGAACGTGTTACCGTGGCACAACGCCAGAAACGCCTTGGCGACATCATGCTCCTCACCGAAGAGATAAGTAACCCCCTCATCAAAGAAGAAGCCATCAGAGAAGCTGGCCGTGCCTTGCGCGGCATGGGGCGTTACGCCTTGGCATTACAGCAATACCGTCAAGGATTAGAACTCAATTCCAGCAACATGGAATTCCGCCGCCAAGAGGCTTACCATCTCAATCGTCTGGGAAAGGTAGACGAAGCCATAGTCAAATTAGAAAATATGCTCCAAGACAATCCCAGCGATACCGAAGCTATTTCCTATTTAGGGCGCATCTACAAAGATACATGGACCGAAACATGGGAGAATATTGAAGACAAAGAGAAGCGTTTCCAAGAAGCATTTGATGCCTCCCATTGGCTGATCAAATCCATCCAAACATACCTCAAAGGGTTTTACTATGACCTCAATGAATATTATCCCGGCATCAATGCCCTCACCTTAGCCATTATTCTTGACCATTTGGCCGAACGATACGACGAAGGAGACGATCTTGACGTTCAAGAGATTCGGGATATTTTGCCCAATTTGAAGGGCGCACTGGAGCTTACTTTGGAAAACCTAGCCCAAGATGACGCTAGCGATTACTGGACTCTGGCCTCCTTGGCGGAGTTGAGAATAATGGTCGCAGAAGACCCCAAAGAAGCCAAACGAGCGTATAAAAAAGCCCTCACCTCGGCGCGAAAAAATACTTTTTACCTCCAATCTTCTATTGACCAATTGCAAATCCTTAATTTACTAGACCTGCGCCCAGAATTTGTAGATGCTGGCGTTCAAGTCCTCAAAGACGAAATCCGCCGTATTCGTAAAGAAGAACCTGAAGAAGATGAGCTAGAAGAGAAAGAAACTGAGCCAGGGCGGGTTTATCTTTTCACCGGGCACAAAATTGACACGCAAAATGAAAAGCGTTTCCTGCCAGAAATGGAAGAAGAAGTTCGCAAACGCATTAACAAAGCCCTAGATAAATACCAAGCTGGAGAAAATGACCTAGCATTCACATCCGGCGCGGCTTGCGGTGGTGATATTATCTTCATTGAAGCTTGCCTAAACCGCGGCATGACTGTGGAAGTGCATTTACCACTCAGCGAACCACAATATATTAAAGAAAACATAAGCTTGGCCGGCGATCAGTGGGTAGAGCGGTTTTACACCTTGCGCAACAACGCTAACGTCAGCATTCTTTTCCAAATCGATCAGCTAGGATCGCCTAAGGAAGGTGATGACCCTTATCTGCGCAACAATCGTTGGGCGTTGTATTCATCTTTGCTGCACGGCATCGACAGAGTTCGCCTAATAGCCTTATGGGATGGCAAAGCAGCCATGACAGACAGAGACGGCACCCTTGTTAGCCACATGGTAGAAGAGATGCGGCGGCTAGGCGGCTACGTGGAACACCTTGACACCACCAAATTTGATTACTGGCAAGCCGGTGGCAAAGTTGGCGCGGCACTAGATAAATTAGCAGGCTTGGATTTCTAGAAACTTACGGAGTTGAAAGCAAAACGCCCCCTCCGTGCTTTTCTGGAGGAGAAGGAACCGCGCAAAGGCGTTGAAAACCATCCCCCAGCGCAGTGACGCGCATAAACGGGCAAAACCCTGGGGGATGGGATATCGCCGGAAAGCAGCCTTATCCAACCCCCCAGCCGCTTACGCCAATCTCCCAGAATAATAGCAAAAAAGGTCGCCGTTTTCGGCGACCTTTTTTGCTTCCCCATCATTCCACCGGTTCTAAATTATTGGGAATACCTTCGTTGGGTATAGGCCACACCTCCCCCGTGACGCCCCTTGCTAGATGGAAGTCGCCCGACCGGACGGTGAGAGGGCCTTCTAGCGAATGAATGATTATTTCCTGGTCTGGATTATTAGTGATTTGAGTTAACGGCACTAGCTCAACGATGGCTTTTTTGTAGTAAACGCCATTTTCCAATTCCTGATAACTTTCTTCAAATATGTCTTTGTCTACAACCCATTGGTCCTTGGGGTTATCATATTCGTTAACCAAATAATCGCCGCTCTTTCCTGTGAGCACCCCTCCCCAAGGAGTTTCAATATCTATCGTTTGGGCATGATTAGACGTTGGGCGGAATTGTTTCGCCTGTCGCTTGGTGGTATAGCGATAGGGCTTGAAATCCAATTCTTGCATGATAGGATCATCTGCTCTGAGTTCTAACATAGTTTCCTTTCCTGGTTTTCGTAGTCCTATTAATCCATTAACGCTTGTAATGTAGTATGCGTTGACACCAGCCGCTGACCAATGAACGCAGCCATGAACTTATGGAATGCCATTGCCAGCTCTGGGTCTTCTAGTTTCATTTTTTCTAAAGATTCTTGCGATAGAAAGTAAGTAATGCTAGGCATATCGGCAATCACTGTAGCGGTCGCGGGTTCATTCAGATAAACACCTAGTTCACCTATTATTGTGCCAGACCCCATTGTGCGCAGACGAACTACTCCGCCGTTTTTTAAAGTCAATTGAACTGTGACTTGTCCTCGCTCTATGAAGTAAATCCCAAGTGGAAGGTCTCCTTTACGAATGAGAAAAGCATCTTTTTCTATAAGTTGTTTTTCAAGATAATTCAATAGGCGGTCAATTTTAATAGATGCTGGGAATTTATCGCTTAAATAAGCCTTAATAGATGGCAAATTGACCGAGGTGACATTTGAACCGTATAAGAGTTTTTCTTCGCACCATTCTACAGCGTGGTCAATATCTTCAAACTGATGCGCAATGTCATCCTGTGGTTTAAGAATTTTTCCTTTCTTAAGCTGTTTCTCAATCCCCAGCGAAATATCAGAAAAGACAATCTCGAACTTATGTGACGCGGCAAAGTGACGCATGCGCGTAAAGCTGTCTAACGCAGATGAGTCCACCCCGTGTACTAACTGAAAATCTAGCACGAGAAATTCCAAAGAGGGGAGTTCTTCATCTCTTGCGCGTTCTTGTACCTGCTGAAACAAACTATAAGCTGTCCCGAAGAAAATGAATCCCTGCAATTTTAGTATGTAAATTTTCTCGCCGTTTTTTTGAAGATATTCTTGGTAATAGGGATACCGTTCTACATTGCTTTGATAATTTTTCCTAGAGAGAGATTTTCGAATCACGTTAGTCTGACTGTAATTTATGACAAATAGAACAATTGCCGCTAACGCGCCAACAAGAACTCCTTGCAATAAACCGATAGTGGCAATTACAACATGTATCATAACCAATATCAAATATTCCGTTTTCGGGAGCATTGCATAAGACTCAATTACCCAGCGCACCAAGAACGAAAGCCCCAAATAAATAATCAATCCGCCAATCATCGCTTTAGGCAGTATTGAAAGTACTTCATTGCCATAAAAGAAACCGATGCCAAAAAAAGCGGCTGTAAATAGACCCGTAAGCCGGCTATGCACCCCCATTCTATAAGGCAGCGTAGAAAGACTGGCGTTTTGACAACCAATGACTCCACCACCAAGGCTGGCTAAAATGTTTGCTATTCCCGCGCTTTTTAATTCCCTATTAAGATTAGCGTCTTCTTTCGCGGCCAGCTCAAGACCGCTATTGGCAAAAATAAGACTAAGCAAAGCAATGGGAATGAGAGTAAAAATAGTAGAAGCCTGATGGGATATGACCTCCCAATTTACACTCTGAATTGCGTTCTGGAGTTTGTTTGGATTTTGGAAAGCAGTAAGCAAAAAAGGAAGCTGTGGCTTGCTAGTTGGGAATGGCCCTAATAGCCAACCCTTTTGCGCCATTTCGATCTGACTTGTGCCTGTTATCCACCCTGCCAAGTAAAAAATGGCTAACCCGCCCAAAAAAGCGACAATAATGCCTTCCCCATGTTTAAATCGCCTTTGCAGTACAAGTAAAATGAACGCAAAGACAACACCAGGTAACCAATAAACGAGATTAGAGATTTCTATCCATTGTGAAAGGCTGTCCATTTTTAATGGCAAATCAATCATAATACCCAGCCCGCCTCTAATAAGCAACCACCCCAAACCGGCCAAAAATCCCCCAAAAATAGGATACGGCATAAAGCGGATCAAGCTCCCCATCCTGAAAATGCCAAAGAGCAAAAAAACCAACCCAACCGCCAAAGTGCTAATAGCGAAAGCAACTGTTATCGTTAGAAACACCGCATCAGATGTGGCCGAAGCGGGCATCTCCGCCGCAATCTCTGCCGCAATCACAGCCAAAATTGGAATTGCAGCCGCCTTCGGAGTAGCAATAGCGCCCTTAATAGAGCTTGTTAAGGCCAAAATAGTGGTAACTACAAAACCGCCAAATAACACCAAGCCCACACCAGCCGCAAGATGCTCAGAGAGATCGCCAGAGAAAATAGTTGCCCCATACGAAAAAACATTGCTGACCGCTATCACGCCAACCAATGCGCTCGCCATCAACATTGTTGCAAACTTTTGAAGAACCGAAACTGATTTTGATGTCACTTCTTTAGTCATTGTTAGCAACCTTATATTTATATCTTCTCGAAACGTAACTATTCAGGCATGTCATTGCGAAGCGGTGTTTTCCCGCTGAAGCAATCTCCTAGAGTGTCTGGGAGACTGTTTCGGGGCAAAAAATGCCCCTCGCAGTGACATTTCAAAGGTGGGCTGAGTAGTTACCTCAAAACTTACTATTATTCTAACAGACGTTCTTCGTAAATGCGGCGGATAATTGATTCGATTTCTTGTTGGCGGACCTCAATATCGCGGACTCGGTATTTAGCGGAAAGCTGACCGATAAGCGCG
>QMOK01000082.1 GCA_003648195.1 Chloroflexota bacterium
GTCAGATTGCAGAACCAGGCGATGTTGTGCTTTCCATTCATATTACCAGCAAGCTTTCAGGCACATACAATTCTGCTCTATTGGCCGCTGCAGAGCTGAAAAATGCTCCCTTTGACGTGATCCCTTTTGATTCTTTAACAGGCGCGGCAGTAGAAGGTTATATGGCTTGCGAAGCCCGAATCATGGAGCGACAAGGTACTTCTGTAGAAGAAATCATTGAACGATTAGAGGAAATCCGAGATAACAATGAAGTCATTTTCGCCCTTGATACTTTGACGTTTGCCCAGAAAAGCGGACGCGTACGGAAGGTGCAAGTTATAGCGGCCTCTTTACTGCGAGTAAAACCCATTATTGCTCTCAACGAAGGTATGCTAGATATTATTGCCAAAGTTCGAACACGAAAGACCTCTTTGGAGTATGTTATCCAAGAAGTGCATGAAAGGATAGGTCACCAGCCTCTCAACGCCGCAGTCATGCATGCTCATGACGTTATAGCGGCCAGCGAGTTCGCAGAGAAAGTTAAGAAGATTTTGGATTGTAAAAATATTTTTATAGAAGAAGTATCTACAGGAATTGCGGCCAATCTTGGGCCGGGAACATTGGGACTTGTAGCTTATCCTGCATTAGGAGAGATTTTCTAATGGAAGAGAAACAACGACACTTAAATGATGGTTTGAAAAAGATTGAGCTGAAACTTGAAACGGCGCTTCAACCGTTAAAGATACGCTCTGCATTCGTGAGCGATTTGCGTCAGCGACTTGAAGCAGAAATGGCCCAACGCCGAAAGAAGGCTAAAATGAAAAAAGCCTTACTTGTGGCTGGCAGCGTGGTAGGTGGGGGCTTGATGGTCGTGGCTATTATTCGTTCCCTTACCTCCTGGCGCGAGATTGCCCATACTATTGACGGCTGGCTTCCGAAGCAAGGAGAGGAACACCAAGCCATATCCGCCTGAAACTAATTCGCCTTAGAAAAGAAAAAGCCACATCATTTTTTGATGTGGCTTTTTTATTGAGTCTCCAAAACTGTCTAAAGAGCTTATAACCTTTTCTTTCTAAGTTTTTCCCTTAACCGTTTCTGATTCTCCTCCGAGAAAAAAGACAAACTTCGCCGTACCACCCTGGTGATGCGCGGATCTGCGGCTGTGAGCAACGTTTCCTGGAGAAAAAAAACAGTCTCCTGCTCGGAGCGTTTGGCGAGCGCGCTAACAATAGCTACTATCTCACTTTGCAACCCTGTTTCTTCGCGCTTTAGCATAGTACTTAACATGTGGTACACAACTGGCAAATTTTGAAAATTTTCATCTTCTAAAAGAGGAATGAGGGCGTACAAACCTCCGCGCTGGGCGTCTTTTTTGGAATTTGCCATGAGATCGCCGATTACGCGCAAAAATTCTTCTTGGTGATGCTCCCTAATTTGGGAAACCCCCCGCGTGAAAAGCTCTTTTTGCAAGAGAGCTTCTTTGCAGCCCACGCCCCACGTTTGAACACGCTCCAGGATGGGATCGGGCAAGGCTGGGGGGATGTTTCCAAGGATTGCCGCCGCCAAGAGGCGGGGTTCCAGCCATTTCTCGTCCCAGAGAGCATCGACTAAGCTAAGGGCTGCTTGGGGATATTGTGCGGCCCTGGGCGTGATTTCTCGTTCTAGGTGACGCAACACCGGCGCGGGGACATGGTAAGCGGGGAGCAAGGGCGGGGGCGCACCTGCTTCACCCGGACGTCTAATGCGGTCCGCGTAAAAATTCAGCAGATCGTGTAATTTAGCGACAAATTGTTGGGGGTCTGAGAAATATTCGCCAATTTCCGTGCAGCGGATTTTCAGACGAGCGGGATTGATAGCAGGCATAGTTAGTGTTGGGGTATAGGGGATTGGTACATCAGGAATCTGCAGGTTGGTAAATTGGGAAATTAGTTAGGGCCATAACCAATATACCAGTTTACCAATCTACCAATCTCCCATTTTCCTAAGTTGAGTTATAGCGTTTTCTACATCTGGAGCAAATTGCAGCCATCGCCGGTCATTGATTGCCACATAATCTCCCAACTCGGTGTGGAATGTGGCAAAGGTGTTTTTCCATCCAGTCCCGATGGCGATGAGCGGACGGGGTTCTAAGGCTTGGATTTGAAGTTGAGACCACGTCACCGCTATTTCGGCCAGGGTGCCGATTCCGCCGGGGAGCGCCAGAGCCGCGTCACAATTATCAACTAAAGCGTAAAGCCGTTGCCGAATGGTGGGATAGCGCATCTCTTCGTGTACCCACCGATTGGGCCTCACCGGACGCCAGCTTTCAATTTCATCGCAGGTGACGCCAATCACGTGCCCGCCGGCCTCAGCTGCCCCGCGCGAGACAGCTTCCATGGCTCCTATGTAGCCGCCCGTGAGGACGGTGCACCCCGCCAAGGCCAGCAATTCGCCCAACTTTTGGGCCTGCGCGTAAGCCGGCGACCCGGCTTGGGGCTTTGATCCGCCAAAGACGGTCACCCGCTTAATTTCTTTCCTCATTACATTCTCCTTCGTGAAGCGTAAATCTGCCACATCAATTGCTTATTGCTCACTCCTCTGGCCAAGTTCGGTGGCGGTTTTGCTTCAATTTCTCTAGGACAGCTTTTTCTAGATCAATGTTTGTTAGACTTGCTAATTGTATCAGGTATAGGGTCACGTCTGCCAATTCTCCCGCCAGGGCGCTGTGATCTTTTGCCTCATTCGTCCATTGAAAGTGTTCCAGGACTTCGGCGGCCTCCAAGCTTAGCGAGATAGCCAAATTACGCGGAGTTTGCGGGCGCGGGGTATTTTCTTCATACCAGCCCTTGTTGCGTACAAAATTGTGCATGCGTTGTGTAAGTTCTTGTATATCCATGCCGAACATTATAGCAAGTTTTTCCCCAACTGGGCTGTCACTTGGTACAATGGGGAGAGTTTAGTTAGGTAGTTGCTTGGTTTGGTAGTTACTTTTCTTTCTTTATTTCCTCATTGCCACCTCACACCCCTCATACCCTTCACCCCCCTTTTCCCATGAACATTATTCTCACTCACGAACAAACCGATTTTGACGGCATAGCATCCTTGCTGGGAGCTTATTTACTGGATGAAAACCTGGTTCCGGTCTTGCCCCGGCGGGTTAACCGCAATGTACGGGCTTTTCTCACTCTCTACGGTGTGGAGCTGCCTTTTGTAGACCCCCGCGACTTGACCGGAGAGCCGGTTGAGTCTGTGTGTCTCGTGGACACCCAATCGTTGACCAGCGTTAAGGGCATGTCGCCCGCGACAAAAGTGAACGTCATTGACCATCACTCCCGCCGCTCAGACGTTCCCGCTGATTGGTCAATTGCGCTAGAGAAGTTAGGAGCCAACACCACCATCTTCGTGGAGGCCATCCAAAAACGTGATCTGCCGCTTACTCCCATTCAGGCCACACTGCTGCTTCTGGGAATCTACGAAGATACCGGCTCATTGACCTATACCCGCACCACGCCCCGAGACATCTACGCCGCCGGTTATTTGCTAGAGCAAGCGGCTAGCATGGCCATAGTCGCCGATTACGTTAATCTTCCTCTCTCGCTTGAGCAGCAAGAGATTTACGAATTTTTAAGCTCCCAGGTCGAGAGCCATGTTATTCATGGGCACAGCATTCTCATAGCCCAGGCAGATGCCCGTGAGACTGAAGCGGAACTCTCTACCCTGGCGCACAAATTATGCGACCTGCTAGACCCTGACGCGCTGTTTTTGCTGCTTTCTACCGGGGGAGGCGTTCAATTGATTGCCCGCTCTACCGATGACCATATTGATGTCTCGGCTGTTGCCAGACTCTTCAACGGCGGGGGACACCCCCGCGCCGCCGCTGCCCTTATTAGAGATGAAGAAATAGGAGATATTTATTCAAAGCTGCTCCAAGCTCTTGATAGCCACGTTCAACCGGCCATCACCGCCGGGCAAATCATGTCGCGTGGGCCGCAAACTCTCTTGCCTTCCACCTCGGTAGAAGAAGCGGAGGGCTTGATGATCCAATATGGCTACGAAGGCTACCCTGTCGTTGAGGAGGGGCAAATCGTTGGCTTGCTCACTCGCCGCGCCGTAGACCGCGCCCGGACGCACAAGCTCAACCTCACCGCTAAAAGTTTGATGGAAGCTGGTGATGTTAGCGTTTATCCCGCAGACCCTATTGAGAAGATCCAAAACGTGATGACCGATACCGGCTGGGGACAAATCCCGGTGGTTGACCCGCAAAATGGGCACATAATTGGCATTGTCACCCGCACCGATTTGCTAAAAATCCTCACCCCCAGCGCCCCAGCGCCCGGACGCCAAAATTTGGCTCCCCGACTAGAGGCCAAGCTGCCACCAGCTCGCCTAAAACTGCTCACAACCATTGCTGAACTGGCCCAAACTCGCCAAGATGCCCTTTACATTGTGGGCGGGTTTGTGCGTGACCTCCTCTTAGATTATCCCAGCTTAGACTTTGACCTGGTTGTTGAAGGGGACGCCATTGCTTTGGCTAAAATAGTTCAAAAGAGGTTCAGAGGGCGCGTCACCACGCATGGACGCTTCGGGACGGCGAAATGGTTTCTGGACAAGGCCAACCTTGACACGCTCCACATTTCCCCGGCGGAGGTCAAAACCCTCCCCGCCACGCTCGATTTCATCACCGCCCGTACTGAGTTCTATACCCATCCCACAGCCCTCCCCACCGTGAAAAGCGGGAGCATCAAACTTGACCTTCATAGGCGCGATTTCACCATTAACACCCTTGCTCTGCGCCTAGATGGCCGTCATTATGGTGAGCTTTACGATTATTGGGGCGGTCTGAATGACCTTAAACAAGGCCTTGTGCGGGTTTTGCACTCGCTCTCTTTTGTAGATGACCCCACACGGATGCTGCGTGCCGTGCGTTACGAGCAGCGGTATGGTTTCGCAATTGGCAACCGCACCCAACAATTATTGCTGGAGGCGCGTCCGCTCATCGACCGCGTTTCGGGTGACCGCATTCGGCATGAATTTAATCGCATTTTCGAGGAGGAAAAGGCCACCCAGATGATGGAGCGTTTACACAGCTTGGGCGTGTTAGAGGCCATTTGCGCGTCTCTTTTGTGGGACGATGTCCTTACCCGCCAGGTGGAAGGCATCCCTCAGGCAGCTCCGCCCGCAGCGTGGGGTTTAAAACTGGAGTTCGAGGGGATGCCGCTCCGGCGGGCGTTAATCTATTCCCTGTGGCTTATGCGCGTGATTGACCCCTCTGACGCTATCAAAGCCCTTAAGTTGAACATCAATTTAGCGGTTATCATTGAAGCGGCTTGCCAACTGCAGCGGGACTTGCCGCAATTGAGAGAATCCCCGCCCAGCGTTATCACCGCTCGTCTTTGGCGTGTGCCAATTCTAGCCGTTTATGCCGTTTACCTCACTGTAGAAGACGCGCGGGGTAAAAGCATTCTCTTGGAATATGCCGCTAAATGGCGGCACGTAGCGGCACGCACCACCGGCCACGACCTTCAAGAGCGGGGATTGCCTCCCGGCCCGCGCTATGCCCAAATCCTAATCGCCTTGCGCAGTGCCTGGCTGGATGGGGCCGTGACTTCAGAAGAGGAAGAAGAAGCACTTTTGAGCGAGTTGCTGGGCGAGGGAGAAGCTGCAAGTTAGGAGCTAAGGGAGACCAAGGAGCCAGAGGAGACGATTTCTCCCCGTTTCGCCTTGTCGCCTCACCAGCAGTTTTCCAAGACCCCAATCACTCCATTTTCCCTTCCAAAATCGAAATAAGGCCTTCTACCAATTTAGCGTTGAACATATTGCGCATTCCGCCGCCCATTTCTGCCCGTGTGGCTTGGGCGGTTGCTATTTGCTCTGGGGTCATGTCGCCTTTGCCTGCCCCGCCGCCGCCAGTTCCCGGCATTCCTCCTGGCACTCCACCAAAACCGCTTTTCCCATTGTTAGCTTCCTCGGACCCTCGCCCCATTTTCTGGTTAAGGGCGGGCATATTTTCCTTGGTAAGTTCCATGGCCGCAATGGCTTCAATTTGCTCAGTGGTCATAGTATCTTGGATTTGACCAATCAGGGCTGTTATTTCGGCTTCTGCAGTAGTATCGCTTTCTACTAAGCTTTTGTACATCTTCCAAAGAGGAAGTAATTTTTCGGCCATCTCGGCATCTATGGCTAAATCAGTTTCTTCGAGGTTGATTGTTCCTACTATTAGTTGGGTTTCTATAGGGAGAGCGTCCTCCGCGTAGGATTGGTTCAGCGTTGCGGTTTCAGGTTCTGGGGTGCTTTCGCTTTGGCATCCCGCCAGGGCGATAGTTACAATTATTAGGGTTAATATCCATAATTTGTTTTTCATGTTTGTTTTCCTTTTTGTTGAGACTTTCGAAGTTTTCAAAACTTCGGAAGTCTTGCAATATTACTCATATCTTAGAGCGTCAATGGGGTCTAGTTTAGCGGCTTTGTTAGCTGGATAAAAGCCGAAGAACGCACCGATGGTTGCCGCAGAGCCAAAGGCCAGGAAGATGGAGCTGGGGACGATGACGGTCCGCATCCCGCTTGCTTCACCGAAAATCCACGAACCGGCTATGCCCGCTGCCATTCCCAACAGGCCGCCGACAAGGCTCAATAACAGGGCTTCCGCCAGAAATTGCCAGCGGATATCGCTCGGAGTCGCTCCCACCGATTGGCGGATGCCTATCTCCCGTGTGCGCTCGGTGACGCTGACGAGCATGATGTTCATGATCCCGATCCCGCCCACAATGAGCGAGACACCCGCTACCCAAGCCAACAGGGATCGAAATGCCGCTGTGGTGGATTCTTGAGCGCCGATGATGTCTTGCTGGGTGGTGACGTTAAAATCCGCTTCCTCTAAAGAAACTTCGTGACGCTTGGCAAGCAAAAGCTGAATTTGGAAGATGACATCGTCAAGAGTTTTGCCGTTTTCAGCGTTTACGGTTTCGCTGTCAACCTCTACGTAGATCATGCGCACTTTGTTTCCCATGAAACGGGCGAAACGGTTGTCCATCATCTTTTCCAAGACAATGGTAAGCGGAGTGTAGAGTCGGGCGTCATAATCTACATCTCCGACAAGACCTTTTTCTTCCATGACGCCAACCACCGTCAGGCGGGTAGTTCCTACTGTGACTGTTTGTCCAATGGGGTCTTGGCTGCCAAAGAGTTCTTCGGCCAGACTGTGGCCCAAAACAGCAATTTTGGTTGTCCTGTCAACTTCTAATTGGTTGAAATAACGTCCCTGTTCTACGTTCATGTCACGCACAGAGGGGAAATCAGCTGTGGTGCCGAGAATGGAAACGCCATCTAGCGTTGCTTGATTTGTTCTCACGCTTTCGCTGGTTCCCTGCTCAACGACTATGGCCTTGACACCCGTTATTTCTTCTTCGATGGCAAAGGCATCGTCATACACCAATCCACCGCTGTCACTTCCCTTTCCGTTTAGCCCCATTTTGCTAAAACTTGAGGTGACAAAAATTAGGTTAGAGCCTAGACTGGTGATGTTATCCTTGATGGTAGCCTCTGTCCCCGCGCTGATGGCGATCATAATTATCACCGCGGCCACGCCAATGATGATACCCAACATGGTTAGCAGGGAGCGTATTTTATTTTTTAAGAGCGCGCCCCAGGCAATTTTAATTAGTTTAGAGGGTCTCATTTTTTAGCCTTCTTTTCTGTGCCGTTATGGATTTCCTTCTCGACCAATCCGTCAAGCAAGTGAATTGTCCTATGGGTGTAGGCGGCGATGGCTGGGTCGTGGGTGACCATAACAATTGTGGTTCCATTTTCGTTAAGATCTCGGATTAGTTTCATGATCTCCGCGCCAGATTTGCTGTCTAGGTTGCCTGTTGGCTCATCGGCCATGACCAAGACCGGATCGTTTACCAAAGCCCGGGCGATGGCTACTCGTTGTTGCTGTCCGCCTGATAGCTCTTGAGGTTCGTGGTATATGCGATCGCCTAAGCCAACTGATTCCAAGACTTTGTAGGCTTTTTCTTCTTGCTCTTCCGTGGAAAGGTAGTTCGTGCGGTCATAAAACAAAGGCAGCATAACATTTTGAAGAGCAGTGGTACGGGGAAGCAAATTATACGATTGAAAAACGTATCCCAATTTTTGATTGCGGATGATGGCTCGTTGAACCTTGTTCAAGTTGCTCACGTTTTCGCCATCTAGGACGTATTCCCCGGATGTGGGGCGCGACAAGCATCCCAGAATATTCATGAGCGTGCTTTTCCCCGAGCCAGACGGTCCCATGATGGCTAGAAACTCGCCCTCACGAACATTGACGCTGACCCCGTCTAGGGCGGCTACGCTGACCTCTCCCATGCCGTATATTTTTTTGAGATTAGTGGTTTCTATAATTGTGCGGGTGTTCATTATTTTGTCTCCACCTGACCGGTTGTGACTACATCGCCTATCTCAAGGCCAGACGTTATTTCTGCGTAGAGTAAATCTTGGAGACCGACTTCTACCATGCGCATCCGAGGCTCTCCGTTTTCGAGTACAAAGACCGCGTATTCTCCGTCTGAAATTTCGCGCAAAGCCTCCACTGGAATGATAATCACGCCTTCTGCGCGTCCACCAATGACATCTACCGCGGCAGCGGAATTGAGCGGTAAATTGTTCCAGCCCGTGGTAGATATGTCTAACTCTACCAAACCGCTCACTACAGTTGTGTTTTGCTCAGTTGATAGAGATGGGTCAACGTGTACTACTTGCCCGATGAAAGTTTTCTCCGGCAAGGCGTCAAAGATGACTTCAACTTCGTAGCCGACCTGGATTTTTCCCCAATCGCTTTCATCAAAATACACTTCTAGCGTGTGAGGAGTTAGCTGGGCAATAGTGATTATGGAATTTTGAGTCACGGTCTCGGTAACCTGAGCATTGAGCGCGGTCACAGTTCCCGCGATCGGCGTGATGAGTTGTGTGGCCTCTATGGCGTCTTGGATGTTTTGTATCTCAAGTTGAGCTTGCTCTAATTGAAACAATTGGCTGCCAGTGGCGTCTTCGGGGATTTTTCCCCCTTTCAGTGCGGTTAGCAGGTTTTGAGCTTCAACCAGATTAGCCTCAGCGGCGGCCAATCCCGCGCGGGCAAGAGCAATCTCTGCCTCTGTGGGGGCGTCAATTTCTTCTACCCATACTCGAGTATCTTCGTCTCGGTAGGTATAAGTGAAATAGTCAGGGAGATAAGTTTCTTCATAATATATCAGATTGGCTGCTAGCCTGGCTTTGGTTTCCTCTAGGAACACCTCAGCTTCAGTCACTTTTTGGTCGTTTTCCTCAGAGGGTGATGTTTCGGCGGTCTCTTGGGCTTCTTTGAGAGCCTCTTCTGCTTCAACCAGACGTTTTTCATATTTATAAACAGCAGGGCTTATCAAAAATTCGAGGTCATCTTCTGTTTCTATTAAGTCAATTTGCGCTTGAGCGAATTCTTGTTCGGCAGCAGCGATAACCATAGGTGAAGTTAACTCGCGTAAATTGCGTTGGGATTGAATAAGTTGCTCTTGTAGATCAGTGTCATCTAGCTCAGCCAAAACCTCTCCAACTTCAACCTCACTTCCAACTTCTACCGAGACCGTGGATAGCGTTCCCCCGCTCTCAAAGCCCAATTCAACCTCGGTGGATGGAATCAAAGTCCCAGTTCCGCTGGCAATTAATATAATATTGCCTGTAATGGCTTTTGCGGTTTGATAAGAAGGAGCTTCTTCTATAACTTGTTGGGCGGGCAAATAAAAATACTGGTAATATCCGTACCCGCTCCCTGCTGCCGCTAAAAGCAGCAATATCAAAATGCCCCATAAAGTTTTAGAAGATTTTTTCTTTCTCTTTTTCATACTTAGCTCCTTTTAACTAATAAATCACAATAGTGTTCTGTTCTGGGCACAGTTTACGCCGCAAATATGAAGAACTTGTGAAGAAGATGTGTGGATTTTGTGCAGACGGACGAGATTCGAGTTAGGAAGTGCAAAGAGCGAGCAGAAAGAGTGATAAGCCAAAGAGGGCAAAGGAACCAATGGGAGCAGAAAAGGCAATTTCTCCCCGCATTGCCTCATCCCCCAATTTTCCAAGCCCTTAAATAACCCCCCGTCCAAACAAGCCAGCCAACTCTCTAATTTCTTCCACAAATCTCGGCAGCTCGCTCAAAGCTACTGCTTGCTCCTTATCGGAGAGGGCTTCGGCGGGCTGGGGATGGAATTCAATTATTAGACCATCTGCGCCAGCGGCGAGGGCGGCTTTGGCAACTGGCAGCACCAACTCGGAGCGTCCGGTCCCGTGGCTGGGGTCGGCAATGACGGGGAACGGGCTGTTTTTTTTGAGATAGGCGATAGCGTTGACGTCTAGCGTGTTTTGAATGGAATCGCCAAAGGTGCGGATTCCACGCTCGCAGAGGATGATGTTCTCGTTACCCCGCGTGGTGATATGCTCCGCGGCCAAAAGCCATTCCCCAACGGTGGACATGAATCCGCGTTTGAGCATGACAGGCTTCTCGGTTTCTCCCACTGCCCACAAGAGAGGGTAATGCTGCATGTTCCGGCTGCCAATTTGAATGATGTCGGCGTACTCGGCTAGCAGGGGAACGTGCTCCACGCCTAGGGCTTCAGAGATGACCAATAATCCGAACTCATTGGCTACTTGCCGCATAATTTTCAGGCCTTCTTTTCCCAGCCCTTGGAACGTGTGTGGCGAAGTGCGAGGTTTGAATGCTCCCCCGCGCATGACGTTTAGGCCGGCTTTGCGCATAGCCGGTGCCGCGGCTTGCATTTGCTCGTAGCTTTCTACGGCACATGGGCCGGCTATAAAGATGATGTCTTTTCCGCCAACTTGAATTTCAGGTGATATTGAGATAACGTTTGTATGTTTTTTTGTCATAAGCTTGGAGTACTCTTTTTCTTATTTCAATGCCTAAGCTTACCATAAACTTGGCAGAGTCAAAAGATGCGAATACAGTATGAGATGAATTGGTATTTTTTGGCGAGCAGTCTTCTTGTCACTTGATTGATTCCGTGCTAGAATTGCTCAGTAGAGGGCGGTAGCAATACTGACGGCAACGGAAAGTGGGTAACCCCCACTTTTTTTCTTGTCTGAAATTGGACTGCTCATTTTAATTAAAGAGATAATTTGGAGAAAGAGCAATGAAAAGCGAATTTGCGCTAGCGTTTAAACAAGTAATTAATGCTAAAGGTTTACCAGAGGAAATTATTTTAGAAGCATTAGAAGATGCTATGGCTTCTGCTTATCGGCGATCGGTTAGAGCATCGAGCGCGCAGCGTGTAGTGGCAAAGATGGACATGGAGACTGGTCAGGTCACAATTTACGCCGAGAAAGAAGTCGTTGAGGAGGTGCAGGACGATCGCACCGAGGTTACGCTGAAAGA
>QMOK01000083.1 GCA_003648195.1 Chloroflexota bacterium
AAGCGTCCATTATTTTGGCGCGCGCCCCTTTCCCGCGCGTCGTGTCCCTATCCCAGCGCAAGGTACGCGCGTCCGGGAACAAGGCCTTTAGCGTGCGCTCCACTTGCTCTGTTCCCGTGCCATATTGCTTGATATTCTTACTCTTGCAAGTTGGGCAATACTGGGGCATTTTCCGCTGGTAGCCGCAGCGATGACAGCGCAAAGCAGCATCCCACTGGTGATAAGTGAGCGAAATATCGCAGCGCGGACACTTTAAAGCCTGACCGCAATCCCTGCAAAAAACGTACGTGGAAGTCCCCCGCAGGTTGAGGAATAAGATAGCCTGCTGGCCCCGCTCTAAGATTTCGGCCAGGCCCGTTTGCAAAGCCTGACTGAAAATTGAGCGATTGCCGGATTTCAACTCCCGGCGCATGTCCACCACCTCCACGGGGGGAAGTTCTGTCATCAGCGTGTCGTCATCCAACGGCAGATAGCGGGCGAATTGCGGCTCTTGGCCGGCTCGCTCTACCTGAGCGTGGATGGCGTCCTTATGCGCCAAAATGCGTTCTGGGAGGCTGAGGGGATGCCATTCCCCTTGCGCGGCTCTATACGTGGAGGTGATGTTCGGGGTGGCCGAACCCAAAATGCACACCGCGCCGCTGAGGTGAGCGTAAGCCGCGGCGGCCTCTTGGGCGTGATATAAGGGCGGGTTTTCCGACTGATAATAAGAATCATCGTGGCACTCATCCACCACGATTAGGCCTACTTTGGGGAAAGGTGTAAAAAGTGCGCTGCGCGGGCCAACCACAACCGAGATTTCCCCCGCCCGGGCCATGCGCCAGGTGTCGTAGCGTTCCCCTGCCGAAAGTTGAGAATGGATTACGCCCACTTGCCCCGGAAAACGGCGCAGGAAACGGCCCACGGTCTGCGGCGTGAGGGCAATTTCGGGGACGAGGATGATGACTTGCCGCCCCTGGCTGAGGGCATGTTTCACCGCTCGAAGGTAAATTTCCGTCTTCCCAGAGCCGGTAACACCGTAGAGCAAAAATGGCTTATGGCTCTCTTTCGCATCCAGGGCCAGACGGATGACATCCCACACCTCTTGTTGCGCCTGCGTGAGGGCGAGTTGCTGGGGCGGCGGGGGCGAGATGTCTTTCAGCGGGTCGCGGAGGACGGTTTCTTCTTCCAGGCGGATAAGGCCTTTTTTCTCCAGTTGGCGGAGGTCGGCCAGGTTGCTAGCGGTGGCCGCGTAAACCTGCGAGACAGGGAACGCTTCGGCGTTGTCTATTAGCAAGCGCATGACGGCTTGGCGCCGCTCTAAGGCTTGCGGGTGGTGTGCCTGGGCCAGGGCGTCCATTTGGGCGTGTGCCTCTTCTGGGGAGCAGGCAAGCCGCACGATGCGCACTTGTTTGGGCCGCACGGATGGGGCTTGAAGAATGGCATTACTTTCAATTACGCCTCTACGCTCTAGGGCGCGGGCGGTAGACTGCCAATGTTTATGTGGCAGGGCGCGTTGAATTTGGCGTCCACGCAAGGGGCCGCGATCCGCCAGCAAATCCACAATTTTTGCTTGGGCCGGGGTTAACGCTGCATAGATTTCCTCCCCCGCTTCAAACCGTTCTTGACTACGCTTAGAGAAAGTATACAGTGAATCTGCCTGTTTGCTCAATCCGCTGGGGAGCATGGCGTGGACGCAAATGCCCAGCGGCGTGAGGGTGGTTTCGGAGATGTGACGGGCAAGTTCAATTTGGGCGGAGGTGACCACGGGTTGGGGGTCGAGTATTTTTAGGATGTCTTTTGTTTGGGGGACTTGGGGGCGATCAATGGCGCGGAGGACAATCCCCTGGACGGTTTGCCGCCCAAAGGGAGCGGTGACCAGTTGCCCGGGCGTGACTTCCGCTCTCAGGCGGGCGGGGACGCTGTAATGGTAAACTCCCTGCACACGAGGGACGTTGACGGCAATTTCAATAAAGTGGGGCATTGGGTTTATGAGGGTGTACGGGTAGGGGCGTATCCTTGTGGTCGCCCAAGGTAGGGATAGGACTTGCTCCTATCCCTATTTGATAATAGCCATCGCCGCGTAGCCGACCACCTCGCGGTTGTCTCCGGTGACCGCGCCAGAGTGGGCGTAGTGCAAGTGGTGGGCGCTGGTTGCTCCCAAGGCTTTGGCAGCCCAGATGACGGCGGCTAAAGCTCCTTTTCCACAGGCAAAGCCTTTCTTTTCTCTTTCGGCTTGGAAAATCTCCTCTGGATTGAGGGCGGTGATGGCTTGGATGATGGTTTTGTCTAAAATTTCGGCGACTTGGGCAGGGTAAAAGTGAGAGAGGTCTGTGCTGGCTATGAGGATGGCACTGCGCGGTTTTAGAGCTTCGGCAATTGCCGCTCCAAGCTCTTGAATAATTTGCGGCTCCTGACTCCGAATCATGAGGGGAACGATCTGAAACGGATGAGAGAAGACACGCTGCAAGAACGGCAGCTCAATTTCGATGGAGTGTTCTCTATCGTTCCTCACAGCCGCAATTTCAATTCCCGTTTTCGCCTGAAAGGTTTGGGCGATTTCTTGGACGATTTCCCGATTGATGGGAACGTCACCCAGCGGGGTGTGGTAGCCATCATGGGCAGAGGTGAGGACAGGCTCTAGGTACGGCTGGTGCATGGGAGAGGCAATTACGACCAGGTCTGGGGTTAACCCTTGGAGGGCGGCAAAGGCATACCCCGCCACGGGGCCAGAGTAAGTGTGTCCCGCATGGGGAGCGACCACGGCTAGAATTTCCCCTGGAATTTCGGGAATCTCTGCGTCCGCGATGTATTTATCTACGGATTGAGCTAAGGTTTGGGAATCGCCCGGATACCAGCGTCCGGCTAAAGGGGAGGGGCGAGGGTCGGTTAGTTGAGTCATGTTTTTAGCCTCATGGGATGATCTCTTAGAATTCAGATGTGCAACGCATCAATAGAAGATGCTATGCACATCTTTATAGAATTTGTACTTCGATTGTAGCATAGGTTGGCGGATTGGGGATTGGCAGATTGCCAAATTAGTCGGGGTCACAACCAATATACCAGTTCCCCAATTTCCCAGCTTCCCAACTTTCCTAATATGATATACTATCTACCATTAAAGATTTAACATGCACCAAGGAGAATTAGAAATGACTGAAAAGAATGGCCGCGTTTTTTCGGGTGCTCGCCCGACCGGACGCCAACACTTAGGAAATTATCTGGGCGCCATACAAAATTATGTTGCCCTCCAAGAAAACTATGAGAGCATTTACTGCATTGTTGATATCCATGCTCTAACCACGGTTGAAGCTACAAAAGACCTCAAATTGAACACCAGAGAAATGGCTCTGGATTGGCTGGCGGCGGGGTTGGACCCCAAGAAAAGCATCATTTTTGTTCAATCGCACGTGCCCGAAGTCATGGAGTTACACACCATACTTTCCATGGTCACGCCTTTGGGCAAACTCACAGCCCTGCCAACGTTCAAGGAAAAAGTACGCCAAAATCCCAACAACGTCAATTACGGATTAGTGGGGTACCCTGTGCTAATGACAGCGGATATTGTGCTTTACAAGGCCACTACCGTTCCGGTCGGCGTTGACCAGTTTCCTCACATTGAGTTTGCTCGCGAGGTAGTTCGCTCGTTCAACTTCCGTTATAGCACAGATGTCCTCTTAGAGCCGCAGGGCAAAGCCACAAAAATTCCCAAAGTCTTAGGCACTGATGGGGAACACAAGATGAGCAAGAGTCTCAACAATCATATAGAGCTAGCGGCCACACCCGAAGAGACCGAAAAGCGCGTCATGCAAATGGTCACCGATCCCCAGCGGCAACGCCTCTCTGACCCCGGCGATCCTGACGTTTGCAACGTGTTTACGCTGCATAAAATCTTTTCCTCCACGACAGAAGTTGAGGAAATTAATGCCGCGTGCCGAAAGGCCGAGATCGGCTGCGTAGATTGTAAACGCCGCTTTGCCAAAAGCCTAAACAACAACCTGCAAACATTCCGCGAGCGCAGAGCCAAGTTTGATACCAGAGATGGCTACGTCCGGGACGTGCTGGCCGATGGCGCCAAACGCGCCCAGGCCATTGCCGCCGAAACCATGGCAGAAGTCCGCGCCGCGATTGGGTTGTATGAGGTGTAGCAGCAATCCGTTTATTTGATGGTGTCTTCTGGTAAAATGATGTTATGGATAAAAATTATCTGTTTCCAAAAGGTAAAAATATGAGTACTGTAACCTCAACATTTCCTATATCTCCCCGTGTAGGAGCTCTTCTCACACAAGTTACCGAAACACCTGATCTAGAAACAGCCCTGTGGAGAGTATTATCAGATTATCTCGTTATGAAGATATCCTCTCTTAGAGAGCGCACTAAGACATTCGAAGAAAAGTGGAGTATGACGTTTACAGAGTTTTCAGAAGAGTTCAAAACTGGAACTTTGAGTCAGAACTCATACGATTACGAGGTTGAAAGTGATTATTGGGAATGGGAAAAAACCGAGACACTTCTTGAGCATTATACAAATCTGCGATCTCAATGGACGTAAAAGAATTTGCTAATGAGTTCCTCACGGCCTTAGCGGAAATTGAATATTTCGAGAGTGTCTCTTTACAAACTGAAGGCCCTGTAGTCAGCGGCTATACTTATCTCAAAGACGATGTTTTTTTGCGTTTCTATTTCAACGAAGTCACAGGTACAATGGCATTCGCCTTAATTGAAAAGAACCAACGAATATGGGGGATTGATTTCGACAATCGTCATAATTGGCATCTGCATCCCGTTGACAATCCCAAAAAACATGTAAATATTCACCCCATAACCATTCCAAAAATTGCTGAACTTCTCAAAAAAGTATTGATTACCCGTTACTAACACATTAAGGTATAAATCCTTTCAGAGTTAAACACGGGACGTACAGAGTACTTAAATATATTTCAAGAGATAACCTAATCCTATGAAAGCAATCTTACAGCGAGTACAAAAAGGCAGCGTCTCTGTTGATGGAAAGATAGTCGGCGCCATTGAGCGCGGATTGGTCATCTTGCTGGGCATCGGCCCGGATGATGGCGAGTCCCAGGCCCGAGAGCTAGCCAAAAAAATAGCCAATCTACGAATATTCCCAGACGCAGAGGGCAAGATGAACCTCTCTCTCCTGGACATGGGAGGCGGTGCCCTAGTCGTGCCGCAATTCACCCTTTACGCAGACACAAGCCGAGGGAATCGCCCCTCCTTTACCGGAGCCGCCCCTCCCCGCGTGGCCGGCCCCCTGGTAGATCAATTCACCGAATTCCTCACCTGGCTGGGAATCCCAACCCAAAGCGGAGAGTTCGGGGCTGATATGCTGGTAGAAATCCACAACGATGGGCCAGTGACCATCTCTTTAGAAATAGACTGAAGATAAGAGATGGGCAAATTGATCAACGCCAAAAGGCACATTTTAGACTGCCAGGCCGCCAACCTGTTAAAAGCGTTTCTACGATGGGGATTAAAAAATCACGGTAGAGAATAGTTCTACCGTGATTTTAGTTATTTCTAACACTCCGCAAATTTTCTTGTGGTACATTAAGCACAAATACTCTTCAAAATTTCGCGTGCTGGTTAGCGCAGAGTCCAAGCGCGATAAACAAGAGTTACACGCTGGCATAATGCGTTATAATGCGGGGTGTAAGTATCGTTTTTGTTAATGCGAAGACTAAAAAAGGAGGCTCATCCGTAAAAAATGTGCAAAGGCGACATAATTGTCACGCTACGTTCCGCAACGCAAGATTTATCTTGCCCTTTTTCACAAATACTACACAAGAGCCAAAAAGGATATCAACATGCCATCTGAAGAAACCTCCCTTGCCGACCGAGTTGAAGAACTTCGCGCTGAGCTAACACAGACCGACACCAGACAAATTGCCACCCAGACAGGCGCAACTTACAAGTCAAATGGTGATGGTACAGCTAACTTACATCTCACCATATGGGGAAAAGAAGCTTTTGTTTCCGATCAGGACTATATTGCCAAAGATCTTAAAACCAACGCCCCTTTAGATTTTCTCACGCAAGCCTTTTTGGCTTATTATTTCCATGATCCAAAAGGCTCACCACCCGAAGATGGTTGGATATCATTCACAGAGCTTCCCAGCGGACAATTCTATAACTCGGCATTTCAAGGATACACCTCTAAAGAATTGTTGCGCCATTTTGAGAGCGATTACCAAAATTTTCGAGAAGCGGCTCAAAAAATAGGCGGGGTTCCCGTTCCTTTCGCGGCGGCGGCTTATAAAATTCAGGTATTCCCCAGAGTGGCGGTTTTGGTTGCTTGTTGGGAAGGCGATGAAGAATTTCCCCCTTCCTACCGAATTTTATTCAATTCCGGTATTGCCCATCATCTTCCTACCGAAGTTTGTGCCATCCTAGGCGAGGTAGTGACCAAGCGTTTGCTCAAAGACTGATACACATTAAGGAGAACAAGATGAAAATTGCTATTAGTGGCAAGGGAGGGGTCGGGAAAACAACCCTCTCGGCTTTATTAGCCCAAGTTTATGCTGACGCTGGGCGTGACGTTCTGGCAGTAGATGGCGATCCGTCTCCTTGTCTGGCGGGCGCATTGGGCTTTCCTGATAAGCTGCAAGAAAAATTAAGCCCTATTTCAGAGATGAGCGCTCTTATTGAGGAGCGTACAGGGGCAAAACCAGGCTCTTCGGGCGGATTTTTCACCATTAACCCGCGCGTGGATGACATCCCAGAGCGATTTAGCGTTAGCCACCGGGGAGTGCGTCTGCTGGAAATGGGCAGTGTAGACTTGGGCGGGTCGGGGTGCATTTGCCCCGAAAGCGCGATGTTAAAAACTCTCTTTACCCATTTACTTTTCCGAAATGACGAGGTGCTCCTCTTAGACATGTACGCCGGAGTAGAGCACTTAGGGCGTGCTACTGTAGATTTTGTAGACGCGATGGTGATAGTTGTTGAACCCACCCGCCGCAGTCTGGGAACCGCGAAACAGATTAAGAAATTAGCTCATGATATTGGCCTTACCCGTCTCTGGCTGGTGGGGAATAAAGTTGGCAACGAAGAGGAAAAAAACTTCCTCTTCAATGAATCTCCGGGGGTGCCGCTTTTGGGCGTGCTGCCTGTTGATCTCGCCGTTCAGGAGGCAGACCGCTTGGGGATACCGGTTTACGACCACTCCCCCGCCCTCAGGGGCGCGGCCCAGACGATGGCGAAAACGCTCGTAGAAAACATTTCCACAGAGAAATAAAAATAAAAGGAGTAAATCTCACATATGACTACTACAATTGCTTTGGCAGGGAAGGGGGGCACAGGCAAAACTACTGTGGCCGGGATGATTATCAAATATTTGACTCAAAAACAGTCTGGGGCTATTTTGGGCATAGACGCTGATCCTAGCGCGAACCTAAACATGGTTCTGGGGTTGGAACTCGATTGGACGGTGGGCGATGTTCGAGAGAATCTCCTCAAAGAGATACAAAAATCACTCAAGTATGGCGGTGCAGCCCGGGGAACGATTGCCGGCGGCATGACTAAACAGGATTATTTGGATTATGAGGTTCATTCCGCGCTTTCAGAAGGGGATCGTTTTGATTTGATTGCTATGGGACGGTCGGAGGGGCAGGGGTGTTATTGTGCTGTCAATCATAATTTGCGGGAGATTGTAGATAATATTTCTAAGCATTACCGTTATGTGGTCATTGATAATGAGGCGGGGATGGAGCATCTTAGCCGCCGCACAACACGAAATGTGCAGCATCTTTTTGTTGTGAGCGGGCCTACGCAGCGGGGAATTGTGGCTGCCGAGCGCATTGTTAAATTGAGAGAGGAATTGGAAATAGATATTGAGAATGTTTACTTTATCCTCAACCGGTTGCCGGGTGAAATGCCAGCGCCGCTTCAGGAACGCATTAATAAAATGGGGATTCCGTTCTTGGGGGTAGTTCCGATGGATGAGAAGTTGATGGATTTTGAGTTCAGCGGTAAGCCGCTTGTTGAGCTAGGAGATGATTCCCCCGTTTATAAGGCCGTGGCACAGATGATGGATAAGACGTTGGGTATTGCGTGAACAGAATGTTAGCAGATTGGTAAACTGGTAGATTGGTTTTGACCAATCTACCAGTCACTAATATACCAATTTATTCTTCCTCTTCACTTTCTGAAGCTTCTTTTTTGAATATTCCCCAATAAAGAAACGCTCCTGCAGCTCCCAGTAAAAATCCGCCAAACGCGCCGGGGGACGAAAACCGCGCTAACAAGGCAACAAACAGGAAAAACACGCCAAATACCACGCTTTGCAATCCCCAGTGTCGCTCAGGCTGTCGAAAAGCGTATAAAGTGAACCAGCCAGCCGCAACGCCAAAAACAATCAGACCAATTACCTGTCCAAACGCTCCTAATAAGGCCAAAATTTCTCTTAAATTAAACATTTTTTCTCCTTTTTCTAAAATATTATCCACAAATAACTTCCGCCCAAGGAACGCGATTACTCGAGCGGAATGGACGCCTGCCAATAGTTACCTAATTAATTTCATTCTCTGCCGCAACCACTTCAACTTCAGGGAAGAATTGATGGACCGTCCCTTGCACCCAGCCTTTCAAGGTGGAAGCCGAGAGAGGGCATCCCAGGCACGCACCTCCTAATTTAATGGTGGCAATGTCGTTCTCAAAAGCCACCAGTTCAGCAGAGCCGCCATGATATTGCTCAATATAAGCACTAATTTGAGCAATTAAGTTTTGCATGTGTTCCTGTTTTGAATGTTCTTCAACCACTGTTCAATCTCCTATGATTTTTTGTTTTGCAATCCTTGGTGCAATAATGCCACCACTTGGTTTTGAGTACCTTGTAAGCGGTTGGCAATTACACCTGCTAAACGCTCTAAAATAAGTATACCCGTTTTTGGATGTTCTTCACAGAGATTTTTCAAATCAAGCCCTTTTATGCGTAGTAGTTTTCCGCTCTTGCTGCATACCGCGCCAGAAGTATAGGTGTGGCTTCCCCATATAGAAGACCATCCAAACACGTCTCCTTTGCGCACCTTAGAGACAGTAAGCGAAGCTCCATCTTTGGGGCTGAAGCGAATGATCACCTCTCCGGTGATTACCAAATATAAATATTCTGCTTCCTCGCCTTGCTCGAAAACCACTTTTTTGGCTGCGCATGGAACTTGCTCAATAAGCGGGCGCAAAATACGCATTTCTTCTTCGCTCAATATATCAGTTAAAGATAAGTATTCCAAAAATTCTTCAGACATTTTTTCCTTGTTGATGCACCATAGAGTATAAAAAATTGTCTTGCCCCATTACATTGTCTTTAACTTTACTAACAAAAAGGGTCTCTTTTTAGTGGGTATCTTCCTAAAATTGGAGAAGTTTATCACTCTAGCGGTGCGGATTTAAAGAAATTCCCCCAAAACGAGCCTAACGCGCCACCATTTTCCTAGCCGCTCTTCGGCCAATTTCCACAGCAAAATTAGTCCCTCTATCCCAGGGATAAACCTGGCTCATGCTGGCGAAATACAACCCAGAAATAGATGTCTCAAGATTGGGAATGTTCTGGGAATGATCCACTTCAGGGACAGGTTGAGCATATTCAGTTTTGAACACCCAAAACTTTTTAACCCAATCTGCGCTAAATTTGGCGTTGATTTGCTTTAAAGAGGGCAAAAAACGCTCCAGCAAATCCTCGTTAGTGAGCGCGAAATACTCGTGGTCAGGGTCACGGTAGTCGCCGCAGTAAACAATGTGCTCGCCCCCAAAGTACTCAGGTGAAAGGTAATTAGTGTGCTCTACCAAGGCCAGGTAGGGAAAGCCGGCACCTTCGGGGAGGTTATACCAGTAGTAACCCTCTTCGGAAAGCTGGTGCTTGAGCGACAAGACCAACACTACACTCCCCATGCTTTTTAGTTTTTTTAAGGCGGATTGATATTTTTCGGACAAGGCCGGAGCCAGATGGATCAAACTCTGGGGAGAGGTGGTCGCCAGAACCCGGTCGTAGGTCTGCTCCTCTTCTTGCGTTTGCACAGTCAACCCTTCCGTGATGCACGTCGCCGGGGTCGAGAGCCGGATCTCCACGCCCAATTCCTGCAAACGCGCGGCAAAGTCATCCGCAAAGGCCTGGAATCCGCCCTGGTATGTTCCCAAACGCGAGGTGCGGGCGTGGAATCTAGCCCACATCCAAGCCATATTAACCTTTTTATAATGCGGGCCAAACTTCCCCTTTAACATCGGTTCCCACATGGTCTCGTAGACATTATTCCCGGCCCATTTCCGCATCCAGGCGTCCACGGTTGTTTTTTCTAAAGGCTGCCAATTTTTGGTCAGTCGTAAATAAAGCCCCACCAACCCAAACCGAATCTTGTTTATGCCCCATCCCAAACCAGGAAATTTGAGTGCCTGAAGAATAGAATCAAAGGGATACCATTTTCCGTTGTGCAGCAAAACCGTATAAGGGCGCGGAAAGAGGGCTTTGTCGCGCAGCCCCAACTCCTCCATCAGCCCTAAGATGTGTTCATCCGAAGCGAACCAATGGTGGTAAAAATGCTCCGCGGACCAATCCCAATTTTCTTCTTTGAAACCCGAAGCCAGACCGCCAACCTGCTCCTTGGCCTCGTAAATAGTTACTTTGTGTCCGGCTTTCGTTAAATCATATGCCGCCGATAATCCGGCTATTCCCGCTCCAATAATAGCAATTTTCATGATTGTTCCTCAAAAATTATTAGTCTGGTAATCTTGCCAGCCGGATGGCCAACGGCAGAAGTCTTTTCCAGTCCTCGCGGATAATGTAAACCATAGCCAAAGTGCGTAACCAGCGAAGTTTACAATTGGGGTCTTTGGCTAATTCCTCAAACACTTCAATAGCCTGGTCGTCCGTCCGCCGCGATTTGGCGTACTCGTGCGCCAGATGTTGTAAATAGGCCTCTCGCTGTTCGCGCAAATTTATTACACTGGCACTTTGGTCACGTTTTCTCTTAATTATCTGGCTTAATTTTTTAATTGCGTTGTCTAGTTCGTAGAACGTAAAAGGCTTAATAAGGTATTCGCTTGCGCCTATGCTCATAGCGGTTCGAAAAGATAGTCTATTCCTTTCTGCCGAGATGATAATACAAACAATATCCGGATTTAACTCCCGCATCGCTTCGAAAGCGGAAAAGCCATCTATTTCTGGCATGTTAATATCCAAAAGCGCAATATCTGGGCGGTGTTTTTGTGCTAATTCAATAGCCTCTTTTCCATCGTGCGCTATCGCCACTATCTCAACCAGGGGATTTTCGGCTAGCATCA
>QMOK01000084.1 GCA_003648195.1 Chloroflexota bacterium
AACGTTGGCGCAATCGAAAAAGTTGATGCCCGCTTCACGGCAATGATGGAACATCTTTGCTGAGGTCTCTTCGTCCGCGATTCCACCGAATGACATTGTCCCAAAACATAATTCCGAAACGCTGACGCCGGTATTGCCCAAAAACTTGTATTCCATGGTTATTATTCTCCTATTGTATGAAAATTAATGACACTATTATAGCTGATGGCCGATATATTGGTAGACTGGCGAATGGTTCCTTTTGTCTTGTTGGTTCTTTGGTTTTTTAAGCTTATCTTCAAAGTTTTTTCGGGTATACTTAAAGTAGCTTATCTAGACGTATTGTCTCTTGTGTAGTATTTGTGCAAAAGGGCAAGATAAATCTTGCGTTACGGAACGTAGTGCGACATTTATGTCGCACTTGCACATTTTTTACAGATGAGCCGATGTATTATGTAATGACTGTTGGGAGATGTATTAATGGGAGAGCATAGAAAACTCCAAAGACGTCATATTATGTTTTATTCTCGGGTGTTTAACCGCAAAACAGGGAGATTTTTGGGGTATTTGGAGAATATCACTCCAGAAGGGGCTATGATTATTAGCGAGTCTCCTTTGAGATTGGATGAGGTTTATTCTCTTGGTATGAGCCTTCCCGAAGACATATATCCGAAGCTGGCACTTAATTTTGAAGCTAAAAGTATTTGGTGCAAATCTGACATTGACCCTAATTTTTATAATACTGGGTTTCAGTTGCTTGATTTGGACGAAGAAGATATCGCCATTATTGAGCAAATTATTGAGGAGTATAATTTTAGAGATTGAATAGCGTGAAATGATAGTGTCATCTTGTGTGCGCTAAGAAAATATCGATTGCTTTTGGAAACTGAAACCTCGGAGGTCTTTGATATCTCCGAGGTTTCGGTTGCAAAGACTTTGTGAACCACCATCCTGTTGATATTGCAATAACACTTTTGCGCGCCAATACCATATTATATTGAACGGCACTTGATTGAACTGAATATAATTTGAAGCATACCTGAAACTTGTCACTATCCGTTTGTTCAAACAGCATTATAATTTTCGCTAGTATACGGGTTATTTACCCCGAACAGATTTTACAGATACAAATGTGATAAAGTAAGCAAATTTCATTCGAAAGGAGTTACTTGTATGCCCATAAAAGGATGGATTGAAGTTAATGATCTTCATTGCAAAGGATGTGGTCTTTGTGTGGAGGCCTGTCCCCAAAATGTTCTTCAATTGAACATGGAACAGCTCACACCTAAAGGTTATCACCCAGCCCAGATGATAGAAGAAAGCTGTTCTGGCTGTGGTATCTGCGCTGTGGTATGTCCAGACGCCGCGATAACTGTCTATAGAGAGAAACCTCAACGCCGAGCCAAGAAAGAGATAGGAGGCAAGTAAAATGGCAAAAGAACTAATTAAAGGAAATGAAGCTTTTGCAGAGGCCGCTATTAGAGCTGGAGTAGAGGGCTTTTTTGGATATCCTATTACCCCTTCAACTGAGTTTCTAGAACATATGGCAAAACGGATGCCGGAACTTGGGCGAGCTTTTGTTCAGGCAGAAAGCGAAGTTGCCGCAATTAACATGGTCTACGGCGCTGCGTGTACGGGAAAGCGGGTTATGACCGCTTCCTCCAGCCCAGGCCTTAGCCTGATGATGGAAGGAATTTCTTATATCGCGGGGACTGAGGTCCCAGTGGTGGTCATCAACGTGATGCGGGGCGGCCCGGGATTGGGCAACATCTCCCCCTCCCAGGGAGACTACTACCAGATGGTCAAAGGCGGCGGGCACGGGGATTATTTTCCCATCGTCCTGGCACCAGCTAGCGTGCAAGAAGCTATTGACAATATAGCTTTGGCCTTTGATCTGGCAGAAAAATACCGCTCAGTCGTGCACGTGATTGCAGATGGCAATATGGGCCAAATGATGGAACCCGCCGAATTGCCACCCATGCGTGAAATCCCCACAGAATCCCCCCCCTGGGCCGTCACAGGCGCTAAGGGCCGCGATCCCAACATTCTTACCTCAATCTATATTGATCCCGTAGACGAGGAAGTCACCGACCTGCGCTTGCTTAAACGTTGGAAAGAAGTCGAAAAAAACGAGGTTCGCTACGAAGAGTACGAGATGGAGGATGCTGAGATTGCCATAGTAGCCTTTGGCACTTCGGCCAGAGTAACCTCTTCTGCTATACATGACGCGCGAGAAGAGGGCATCAAGGTCGGCTTGTTCCGCCCCATCACCCTAGCTCCCTACCCGCAAAAACGGCTGGCTGAAATCGCCGAACAAGTAGAGCGCATCTTAGTGATTGAAATGAACTCTGGGATGATGCTCGATGACGTACAAAGAGTTGTCCAAGGGCGTGTTCCCATAGAATTCTACGGGCGAATGGGAGGTATCACCCCCTTGCCAGGCGAGATATTAGACGAAATCCGCCGGGTAGCCCAAAATGAGGATGAAGTAGAAGGCGATCCCCGCAACGAATGGATGGCCCGTTTAGAAAAAAGCATCCTGGGAGGAAAATAATGTCAAACGCAGAAATACAAGTCATTTATAAACGTCCCGAATCGCTCACCGATCTGCACACTACCTATTGTCCGGGATGCACCCACGGTGTAGCTCACAGGCTGGTAGCAGAAGTGATTGATGAGATGGGGATTAGAGAAAAAGTCATTGGGGTTGCTCCTGTAGGGTGCTCGGTTTTTGCTTATAATTACTTCAATATGGATTTTGTAGAAGCGGCACACGGACGTGCCCCAGCCATGGCTACCGGCATCAAACGTGTTTTGCCCCAAAATACCGTCTTCACCTACCAGGGCGATGGGGATTTAGCCTCCATCGGCATGGCAGAAATTATGCACGCCGCAGCCCGTGGTGAAAATATCACCGTTGTTTTCATTAATAACGCTATTTACGGAATGACAGGAGGGCAGATGGCCCCAACCACTCTGCCGGGAATGAAAACCACATCCTCCCCCTATGGGCGTGATGTGGAGCTGGCGGGGTATCCTATCAAAATGGCGGAAATACTGTCTGTCATGGAAGGCTCTGGCTATGTAGTCCGGCGCAGTCTGCACGATGCCAAGCATATCCGCCAGGCTAAAAAAGCCATTCGGCTCGCTTTCGAGACTCAAGAGCGCGGGTTAGGCTTCTCGATGGTGGAATTGCTATCCTCTTGCCCTACCAACTGGGGTCTTACTCCTCAAAAAGCCTTAGAGTTTGTTGAAGAACGCATGGTTCCCGTTTTCCCCTTGGGGGATTATAAAGTCAATGCGGAATTAGAGACACTCAAGGTATAAAGGACATTTATAGCATTTTTAGACTTATGGAGTATCTCCCAATACCTTGAGATTCAGACTTCTAGAATCTTCCTGTTTTTTTGAGAAGATACTTTATGGAGATAACAAATGAAAGAAACTAGTATTATCATTTCGGGTTTTGGCGGTCAAGGAACGTTATTTGCGGGCCAAGTGTTAGCTTATACAGCTATGGATAACGGCCTAGAAGTAACCTGGATTCCTTCTTACGGGCCGGAGATGCGGGGAGGGACGGCCCATTGCACAGTGATTGTCTCAGAAGAACGCATAGGCTCTCCTTTGGTAGACAATCCAGATATTGTCCTGGCCCTTAACCTTCCCTCAGTGGACAAGTATGAAGATATTATGCCCACGGGCGGCACGCTCATAGCGAACTCATCCCTGGTAAATCGGGAAATTGAACGCGAGGATATTACCTCTATTCTTATCCCTGCCAACAACATCGCCGAAGAAATTGGCATGTCACGGCTAGCCAATATGATTATGGTCGGAGCATTGACAAAACTAAGACCTATTTTGACGCTAGAAATGGTGAAAGCTGGATTGAACGAGCATATTCCTGAACGACATCGCAAAACACTACCAATAAACTTTGAAGCCATGGATAGAGGTTATGCTTTTGCCGAAGAGTTGCTAGGCTAAGGCTTGTGAGTTAAGAACAAGGTAACTACTCAGCTCACCTTTGAAATGTCACTGCGAGGGGCATTTTTTGCCCCAAAGCAGTCTCCCAGATGCTCTAGGAGATTGCTTCAGCGGGAAAACACCGCTTCGCAATGACATGCCTGAGTAGTTACAGAACAAGTAAGTAAATTTTAAAATAAAAAGAGTGTCGCTCAATTGAGCGACACTCTTTTTGTTATCTGAGCAATTTCAAAGTTAGGCGAATTTAGAAATCAGCAGAGAGATCAGGTTCTACAATTCCAACAACAGCACCAGAATCAGAACCAGCGCCGGGGACGGCCATATTATAGGCCTGTCCTGTCAAATGACCAATGATGGCGTAAGCATAAGCATAGGTAAAGATTACGCCAATAACACAAGCTATTGTACCCAAAGAACCAACAAAACTAGCCACTATACTGCCAAGAAAGACCATGAAGTAAGCGCCAATGTTATTCCTCACCATGCCAAACACTTCCCCAAAACTGAAAGCTGCTTTTAGTTCATTTTTGGCGGCAAAGTTACCGATTGCTGCGGGCATGATAAGCCCAACCACAATGGCGTAAAGGAGTGTTATACATCCTAGACAGGCTGTAAGGATGCTAAAAACTGTCATAAGAGTGTCGTCATTTCCGCCGCTTTGCCCCAATAAGGGGATAAGCCCCGCAGTGCATCCCTGAATGACAATCACTGGTAACATATATATGAACCCAATCACAAGAACTTGTAAGCCACTCACCAAATAGCCCATGAAGTCATCCCAATCAGGCAACGGCTTTGGGTCATTACCTATTACTCGCCGTGTTACTTCTATAGTCCATCCAACCACAGCTAATTGCCCTAGGATAGGAATTAACATAATCAAACCTGTTATCCCTATTTTCTTCAACCAGTCTTCGTCTTCAAAAACAAATGAAAAAGCTTTTCCAAAATCCATTTCTTCCTCCTTATAATAAATATGAGAAACTAGACACAAGATAAAATATATACCGCTAAGTGAACTTGATACCATTTAATCGTACCACAGTTTTATAGATTGAGTTAAATAAATTTTGCTGGGGAGTGCTAAAAAGTTGTTGGTTAAATCTTAGCCCCCCTCTCAATCCTCCTAGCGAAGCATCCTGCAAAGGGCAATTGCCAAAGGCAGGGTGTGGGGGTAGAACTTTCCAACAACCTTTGAGTGCTCCCTTTTGCTAAGGTGTGTATGCGAAAACGTGAAATAAAGAGTACTCTCACGTTTTACGCATTACTCAGTACCTCATAAAAAAAGAGACGCCCCTCATTGGGACGCCTCTTCTACATTATTATTCAACTACTATTCGTATCTTACTGTTCTTGGTGTTTCATAGCCGCCTGCGCAGCTGCCAAACGAGCGATGGGCACGCGGAAGGGAGAACAACTCACGTAGTTAAGGCCTACCAGGTGGCACCACTCAATAGAATTGGGATCTCCACCGTGTTCGCCGCAGATACCAACTTCTAGCTCCACGCGAGTAGCACGGCCTTTCTTAACAGTAATATCCATCAGATGACCAACACCATCACGGTCAATGGTTTGGAATGGATTCTTGGGCAAAATGCCGTCTTCTACGTACTGAACCAAGAAGTTCCGCTCGGCATCGTCACGACTGTAGCCAAAGGTGAATTGGGTTAGGTCGTTGGTGCCAAAAGAGAAGAACTCAGCTGTTTCGGCAATTTGGTCGGCGGTGAGGCCGGCGCGGGGGATTTCAATCATGGTGCCGAATTTGTACGTAAACTCAACGCCTTTCGCTTCCATCACCTCGGCGGCAATTTTTTCCAGCTTGGGCTGGATGAAGTGCAGCTCGTTGACGTGTCCGGTAAGGGGAATCATTACCTCTGGGTGGGGGTCAAAACCACGCAATTTAACATCGGCGGCGGCTTCAAAAATAGCCCGTACCTGCATGCTTACAATCTCTGGCATAACTACGCTCAGACGCACACCGCGCAGCCCCATCATAGGATTGCTTTCGTGCATAGCCTGAATGCTAGCGAGGAGGTCTTCCTTATCTTTGTCTACAGTACCTTTGATGCGATTCTCAATGACGGTTTCGAGCAATGCATGTTCATCGGGCATAAACTCATGTAGAGGGGGGTCAATGAGGCGAATGATGACAGGCAAGCCGGTCATGGCCTCAAACAAACCATCAAAATCTTCTCGCTGGTAAGGTAGTAGTTTGTCTAAAGCAACAGTGCGTGCTTCAGAAGTCTCGGCGAGGATCATTTCTTGCACAATGGGCAGACGCTCGGCTTCGAAGAACATGTGCTCGGTGCGGCAGAGGCCAATTCCTTGTGCTCCGTAAGAGCGGGCACGCCGCGCGTCTTCTGGGTAATCGGCGTTAGCCCAGACCATAAGGCCGCGGGTTGGCCAGCCCTCGGGGGCTTTGCGAATACCTTTGGTAGCAGCGATCTCGTCAGCCCATCCCAGTAGTTCTAGTAACTCAGTTTGCTCTTCAAGGGTGGGGGCAACCGATTCGATTTCGCCCACAAATGCTTCACCGCTGGTGCCATCTACAGAAATATAGTCACCTTCTTTGATAATGGTTTCGCCAGCTGTAAGTTGAAGATTTTCGAGATCAATTTTTAGCTCGGACGCGCCTACAACGCAGGGGATACCGAACTGACGCGCCACCACGGCGGCGTGGGAGGTGGCTCCACCCTCACTGGTGAGAACACCTTTTGCTGCGAGCATACCGTTGACGTCATCGGGTTTGGTAAAGGGGCGCACCATAATAACATCTTGACCCTCTTCCTTGGCTTTAGCTTCGGCGGTGTCGGCGTCAAAATACACCCGCCCAACGGCTGCGCCAGGGGAGGCGTTCACGCCAGTAGCAAACCGTTTGCCAGCCTTTTGGGCCTGTTGCTTGGCTTCAAGTATAAACTGGGGATGCAAGAGAGTATCAACCTGGCTAGGTTCTACCCGTGAAACAGCTTCTTCGCGAGAAATAAGGCCTTCGTTTGCCAAATCCACAGCTATTTTTACGGCTGCTTTCGCGGTTCGTTTCCCGTTTCGGGTTTGCAACATCCAGAGTTTTCCGCGCTCAATGGTGAATTCTACGTCTTGCATTTCTCGGTAGTGTTTCTCAAGACCTTGGGTGATTTTCAAAAACTCTTCATAAGCTTCTGGTATATCTCCGGCCAGATGTTGAATCTCTTCCGCGTTACGGATGCCAGCGACAACGTCTTCGCCCTGAGCGTTGAGCAGATATTCGCCCCAGAGCTTTTTCTCGCCCGTGGAGGGGTTGCGGGTGAATGCTACGCCGGTGCCAGATGTTTGCCCCATGTTTCCGAAGACCATGGTCATTACGTTTACGGCGGTGCCCAAATTATGGGGAATGCCTGCTGCGTTGCGGTAGTCAATGGCGCGTTTTACGTTCCAAGAACCGAAAACGGCGTCTGTAGCCATGCGTAGTTGCTCATAAGGGTCATCGGGAAAATCGAAACCTTTATGTTCTTTAACAATAGCTTTAAATTCTTCAGCGAGTTTTTTCAAATCTTCCGCGCTTAGGTCGGTATCAAGGGTTACGCCTTTTTTTTCTTTGTATGCATCTAGGGCTTCTTCAAAAGCCTCATCGGGAATGCCGAGTACCACACCGCCAAACATTTGCACTAATCGCCGATAAGAGTCGTAAGCAAAACGTTTGTTTTGTGTTAATTCAGCCAGACCTTCCACGGTCTCATCATTAAGGCCAATATTGAGAACAGTATCCATCATCCCAGGCATGGATTGCACGGCGCCAGAGCGGCAAGACAGTAACAAAGGATTCTTGGGATCACCAAATTTTTTCCCAGCTTCTTTTTCAGTTACTTTCAAAGCCGCTAATTCCTGCTCCCACATGTCTTCTGGAAACTTATCGCCAGCGGCTAGGTAAGCGTTGCAAGCCTCAGTTGTAACTGTGAAGCCGGGGGGGACGGGGATACCAATGCGTGTCATATCTGCGAGATTGGCGCCTTTCCCACCGAGCAAAGCTCGCACTTTATTCCATTCGCCGCCAACGTGCTTTTCAGCTTCTTCTACTTCGTGAAAAGTATAAACCCATTTACGTTCTGACATAAAAAAAACCTCCTCAAAAGGTAATTTGTTACTGGCAAAATTACTTGGAGGTGGGAATCACCTCCCAATATTAATTATGCCATTATATATTTGTACTTTGTTTCGCAACTGCTTAGTCTACCATATTTTGAGCTTTGATAGAACCCAATCCCCCATATTTTCAAGGCAATCGCCTATAGACATGGAATTGATTCCATGTCTGCTGCAAAAAAAACCTGCTCATGCAGGTTAAGTCAACTTCGCTTTGCGTGCCATTGGCAAGTTGACTTCTTTTGGCAGATTTTGAATTGATTCAAAATCACTTTGGGCGTTCAAATGCGTTTGCCCTGCCATATTTTAAGAACAAAATTCAGAGGTACACAAAGAAAAGTTTTTGGGGAAGACCGCATATTCACTATCTCATTACCCTATCGCTTGCTCCTTCGCATTCTCAATATAATCCAAACTCTGATGCCGAAAATAGGTGTTATACAAAGTTGCGTAGTGTCCTGCTTGAGACAAAAGGCTCTCGTGGTCGCCCTCTTCAATGATGCGGCCTTCTTTCAGGACAATGATGCGGTCGGCGGCTTTGACGGTGGAAAGACGATGGGCAATGAGTATGCTGGTGCTATCGGCGAGAACCATATCAAGGGCTTGCTGAATCTGCCATTCGGTAAAGGGGTCAATGCTGGCTGTGGCCTCGTCAAGGATGAAAATGGCTGGATGCTGCACTAAAACGCGCAAAAGAGCCACCAATTGCCGCTGTCCCATGGAAAGCTGCCCGCCTCTTTCCCCCACCTGAGTTTGCAACCCCTGGGGCAAAGTATCTAGCCAGTGCCCATCCCCAATTTGGGTTGCCATCTCTCGCATTTCGGCGTCTTTCAGGTTGGGGCGGGCGTAACGAATGTTCTCGGCCACCGTCCCCGAAAAGAGGAATGGCATTTGGGAAATAATGCCCAACTGCTGCCGGTAAGACACCAAATCCACTTTGCGAATATTATAATCATCCACAAATATTTGCCCCGATTGAAATTCGTAAAAACGAGCAATGAGCTTGGCAATAGAAGATTTTCCCGCTCCCGTGTGACCAACCAAGGCTACGCTCTCGCCGGGCTGGACATGTAAATTAAAGTCGCGGAAAATCCATTTGTCATTTTCGTAGCGGAAGCGCAAATCTTCAATGCGGATTTCTCCCTTCAGACGGGAAACTGGGCTATTGCCGCGCTGAACGACAGCCGGTTCAGCGTCAATGAGGGCGAAAACGCGCTCTGCGGCGGAAAGCCCAGCTTGAATCTGTGCCCAAAAGGCGGATAAATTCAAAACAGGGAAAAAGAAGCGATCCAGGCTAAGAAGGAATAAGTACCAAGACCCCACGGTGACCACGCCCTGGGCGGCGTTCATCCCCCCCACGTAAACCAGTATAGCTGTCCCTGCTCCGCCCAAGGTGTTCAAGACAGGAAATACCATCGAAAGTACCAATCCACGCTTAACATTTACTTGAAAAGATTGCTGGTTGGCTTTTGTGAAATCCTCAAAAACGGCGGATTCTTGACGAAAGTTTTTGGCTACGCTCATGCCGCTGACGGTTTCTTTGATGGTAGCGTTGACCTTGGCCATGGCTCTCATGCCATCGCGCGTTACCTTGCGGGCTAATTTACGAAACCCCATTGCCAAGAGGAAAACGAGAGGTAAGAACCCTAACACATACAAGAATAAACGCACTTCAATGCGGGCTAAAAATATACCTAAGATAATCGCTTGCGTTATTTGGGATGCTAAATCAGTCACCATGACGACCATTTGTCCCAGTTCGCGGGTGTCGGACGTGATGCGCGAAACTACCCGTCCCGATGAAAATTTATCGTAGAAAGATAAATCATGGTGCGTGGCGGAGCGGAACGCGTCTGTGCGCATGGTCATTACCACGTCAGATAAAACCCGCACGTTCAATCTGCGCTGGAACCAGTTCCCACCCCAGGTGAGGATTCCGCTGGCGAGGACGAATCCCATCAGAATGGCAACGCGCCTATCTTGGGGGTTGGCCGCTAACTGATCTACGCTGCTAGAGACTAGTACAGGTATGGCCGCTCCTGCAAAGGCTACCAGGGTAAGTAGGATGGCAACGCCAATTAATCGTTTGCGGTGGGGACTTAAGTAATGGAATATCCGCGCCGCAAGTTCGCGGTCGGTGTATTCTCGGTCGTAATCTTCGGGGTTTAGGTTAGAAAAAAAGCCCATAGGAGTTTTGAGTTAGAAATTAGGTCGTTATGTGGTTTAACTAAAAATACGTCTATAAGCTGGGGATGTCTGCATTAGGTAGGCGTGGTTGCCGATGGCGGCAATGCGGCCTTGGCGTAAGACAAGGATTAAGTCTGCCCAGCGAATTTGGGAGAGACGGTGGGTGATAATCATTGTCGTTCGGCCTTTTGCGGCGGCGTAGATGGCTTTTTGGATTTCATCTTCCGTGGCGCTGTCAATGGCGCTGGTGGAATCATCCAGAATGAGGATGCGGGGGTCTGTTAGGAACGCCCGCGCGAGTGCCAGTCGTTGACGCTGCCCTCCCGATAAGGTCACGCCCCGCTCACCGAGTTCTGTTTGATAGCCGTCTTTGAATGAAGTAATAAATTCATGTGCCTGGGCGGCTCTGGCGGCGGATTCAACTTCTTCGTGAGTTGCGTTTGGTTTCCCGAAGGCAATGTTTTCTTCTATGGTGCTAGAAAAAAGGAAAATATCTTGCTCAATGATTGAAATTTGACGCCGGAGGGTTTCTAGATTCCATTCTCGAACGTCAACCCCGTCTATTTTTACTATTCCCTGAGAAGTATCAAAGGTGCGGTTGACCAGTTTTGCCAGGGTGGTCTTTCCCGAACCTGTTTGCCCAACTATGGCAATAGTTTGCCCAGACTGAACATTGAACGTGATGTTTTCTAAGCTAAGGGCGCTGTCTGGGTAAGTGTAATTAACCCGCTGAAATTCAAGCGTGCCGCGCATGGGTTGGGAGTATCCGCCTGTGTTTTGGTCTAACTCGGTTTCGCGGTTGATAAGCTCTAAGATACGTTTGGCGCTAGCTACTCCCAACGAGACTTGAGAATAAGCAAACAGGGAAACAAAAGTGG
>QMOK01000085.1 GCA_003648195.1 Chloroflexota bacterium
CACCGGCCTGGGGCTTTCAATCAGCTTGGGCATTGTCCAAGATCATCACGGCGAGCTGACCCTTGAGAGCGAAGAAGGGCAGCCCACACGTTTCCATCTTGACCTGCCGGTGGATAACGGATGGGAGGTAGAAATGAAAGATGAATGAACAAAGAAGCAGCGAAAATATTCAATTTACTACTTTCATGTTAAGGAGGAGTACCATGAAGAAAATAATAGTTATTGTCGTTACTCTGGGGATATTCCTGTTAACAGGCATCGTGGGATGCAGCCCCACGGAAGAGCCAGCAGAACCAATTGTTTTATCCGTTTTGTATAATGAAAAGGAAGATGCTCCTTTTCAAGAGGATTGGCTGATTCTCGAAGAATACAAAAAACGGCAGAATGTTATCTTGGACGTTCGTCTGGGGGATGACGCCGACTATGGAACAGTCATTGCCCAAACCTTTGAGTCGGGAAATATTCCAGATATTGTTTTGAAAGTTTGGCCGGATACCATTGAAAGCTATGCCGCAAGTGGCGTTTTATTGCCTTTCAGCGATTATGAAAACCTTATGCCAAATTTTATGGACTACATAAAGGAGCATAATCTAGAAAGCGAATTAGATAAATTGAGACTGGACAATGGAAAGTATTATATTCTTCCCGGCTATCAAAGAGAAATCCAGGTCCAACAATGGATTTACAGACGAGATATTTTTGAGAGTAATGGTCTAGAAATCCCAAATACTTATGATGAGCTATTTGATGCACTAGTACGTTTGAAAGAAATTTATCCTGACACAACGCCCATCACCGCTTCGTGGGGTGGTGCACATTTATTCGCCATGATGGGGTCAGGTTACGGCATCCCCGCCGGTTGGGCTGGCACCAGATCCTATAATGAGGCAGAAAGTCGTTGGCAATTTGCTCCTGCAACTGAAAACTACAAAGAGCTTTATCGTTTTCTAAACCGTTGTTATCAGGCAGAAATTCTGGATCCAGAGATTTTCACACAAGGCGATGAAGATTATTATAATAAAATTCAAGATGGCAGAGCCTTAGTTACGGTCACGTGGATCACATCGGGTTTTGATAATTGGAATGCAAAACTAGAAGAAAATGGTTTCCCTGATGGAGAGTGGGCCGCCCTCCCTGTGCCCGAAAGCACCATTGGCATAAGGGCATTGCCTGCGGTGAATCCATTCAGAAAAGGATTAGTTGTGCCTGCTCGGGTGATTAACGAACCCTATTTTGAAGACCTGCTCAAATTTTTAGATTGGGCAGTCTATTCTGAGGAAGGAATGACCTTAACCACCTGGGGCGTTGAGGGCACAACTTTCGAAAACACCCCCAATGGAAAAGTTTATCTTCCCAATATTAAAACACCAAAAAATCCAGAAGGAACGCTTGATATAACAGCGGAATATGGTCTCAATACGCTCTTTAACCTCAATGAAAACGAAGAGTTTGAAGATTACAAAAAACCACCTGAAATAGTAGCCTTTCTGGACAGATCTCTAGAGGCTGGCGAGACTGCGAAGATGTCCCCGCAGCTTGCATTAGACTCTAATGCCATTGAAGCCATCCGCATTCTTGACGAAAAAATCGCCCCTTATGCATCTGAAGCAGGTCAATCATTTATTACAGGTGAACTCAGTATTGATGAAGATTGGGATGATTATTTATTGAAATTAGAGCAAAAAGGGTATAAAACCCTGGAAGAAATCTGGAATGCCGCCTGGGAAGAGCAAAAATAATAGGTAGTGGTAACAAAATAAGTGATAAAAACGCGCTCATAGCGGCGTCCCCGCCGCCGTACTTCGGTGAGTATGTTCTGCGAAGGACTGCGGCTAGAGCGTAGCATCACTTACAATCTAACCATACCAAAAAATAAAGCCGCCAAGAGGAGAATCATTAATGGCAAATATCAAAAGCAAGTTTATTAAATCAAGTGTTAAATTCTTCTCTACACGCGCATTTCTGATTCTACTTGGTTTTTGTTTGGTCGCTATCTCTATTTTCTTGTGGAAAACGCAAGAAACCAGAAACCTGGCTCAAATAATTTCAAGCACAGAATCTAAAGCGAGACATTATGCCAGTGAAACAGAAATCAGATATAACAACATCTATAAGTCGCTTGGTCACTTGGCATCACGAAGCGCATCTCGTGGTGAATCAGACACTGCTGAATGGGCAAAAGATGCAATATATTATATTGACACCTTTACAGGTATAAAAAGTATTGCCTGGGTTGATGAAACCTATCACATTCGGCAGATTGTGCCGCTTCAAGATAATCTACCCTATATGAATCAAAGTGCCAGCGCATTTGACGGGAATCCATCAGATGTTAATTTGTGGGTTCCAGTCTATGACGGTGAAGAATTTAAGGGCTATATCCTTGGGACAATCGCTATTGATATATTTATTTCGCCTGTACTGAGTGAGATAAATGATGACTACATGCTCCAACTTTCAGACGAAGGGATAGTAATTTTCACAAGCGCTAATTGGAAAGAACCTCAAGAAGGGTTTGTTGTCAGCAAAACAATAACTTTTGAGAACACAACCGTTCTGAATTTAACTTTTGCGCCTACCGGTGAACTCCTTGATTCCGGAATTATAGCTGCAAAAAGAACGCTCTTCTTTAGCCTGCTATTTTCTTTAATAACTCTAATAGCTGTCTATTTTGCTCAAAAATATAGCGCCGCAGCCGCAATAAGCGAATCACATTACCGTGATCTGTTTGATGCTTCTCAAGATGCCATCTTTATGAGTAATCGGAACGGTAAGTTTAAGGATGCAAATCCGGCTGCCATGAAAATGGTCGGCTACTCATTGAATGAACTTCAACAGATGGGGGGAGATGACCTGCTAGCACCAACTGAAATACTGCCTTCTGATACGTACTCACGTATGTTGGCAGCGGGAGGCGCACAAGAAATATCTCTGCGCCACAAAGATGGTCAACTAATCGCCGTGGATTTGGTGCTTTCGCCAATTAGAGAAGGTGAAACTCAAAAATATGTATTAGCGATTGCCCGCGACATCACCGATCGGGTAAAGGCGGAAGAGGAAAAACGCCAGATGGAAGCCCGTCTGCGCCAGGCGCAGAAACTTGAGTCTATTGGCACATTGGCAAGTGGTGTGGCTCACGAGATCAATAATCCCATCATGGGCATCATGAACTACGCTCAGCTGATCCATGACCGCATCGACCCGGCAGAGGGCCGGCTGCGCGAGTTTTCCGCTGGAATTATCCATGAAACCAAGCGCGTGGCCAAAATTGTGCACAATCTGCTCACCTTTTCACGACAAGAAAAATATGCCCACAGCCCTGCCCGAATGATTGACATTGTGGAAGACACGCTCACGTTAATTCGTACGATCATTAAAAAGGATCAAATCACCCTGGAAGTGGACATCCCCGACGACCTGCCCACGATCAAGTGCCGCAGCCAACAAATTCAGCAAGTGCTAATGAACCTGCTCACCAACGCCCGTGACGCCCTCAACCAACGCTACCCTGAGTACGACCCGGACAAAATCGTCAGCGTGATGACTCGTCTCTTAGAAAAAGATGGCCGCCGCTGGCTGCGCACCACAGTCGAAGATCACGGCGTGGGCGTCCCTGAAGAAGTGAGAGAGCGCATCTTTGACCCATTCTTCACCACCAAAGACCGCGCCATCGGCACCGGCCTGGGGCTTTCAATCAGCCTGGGCATTGTCCAAGATCATCACGGCCAACTGACCCTTGAGAGCGAAGAAGGGCAGCCCACACGTTTCCATCTCGACCTGCCGGTGGATAACGGATGGGATGTGGGATAATGTAATCAGTGGCTGCTGCGGAACATCGAAAACTGACAACCGAAAGAGGAGTCAAAATATGGCACACATACTACTTGTTGACGATGAACTTAGCATTCGCGTTACCTTGAGCGAATTTCTCAGAGGTGAGAATTATGAAGTTAAGACAGCTGAAGACGCCGACCAGGCGTTGAACATGCTCGGGGCTGAAGATTTTGACGTGGTGGTGACAGACATAGTGATGCCGCGCATCACGGGGGTGAAATTACTTGAAGCCATTAAAGAGATATCGCCAGACGTGCAAGTAATTTTAATGACGGGAGAACCCACTGTTAGCACGGCCTCGAAAGCTGTGCGTGCCGATGCCTTTGACTACCTGACCAAACCCATCAGCAAGGAGGAACTCGTCAGGACAGTTTCCAACGCGGCGAAACTTAAATTTTCGAATGACGAACGCCTCCGTTTAGCAGAAGAAAACCAGCTGTATCAGAAAAACCTGGAGCAACTTGTGGTGGAGCGTACCAAGAAGTTGCGGGAAAGCGAAGAAAGATTGAATGGGTTCATGGAGTCAGCAACCGACTCCTTTATACTTTGGGATGCTGAACTCAACCTGATAGAAATCAACCCTGCAGGGTTGAAATTATTGGTAGCTGATAAGAAAGATGTTTTAGGAAAGAACATGCTGGATCTGTTGCCCAATATCAAGAAATCTAACAGGTATGATGCGTATATGAAAGTACTTGCGACAGGAGTACCCCTCTCCATAGATGACACGGTTACTCATCTCGAATCGGGAAAAGATATATACCTGACATGGAAAGTTTTTAGAATGGGTGACGGGCTTGGAATGATTGCCTCCGACATCACCGAGCGCAGAGAAGCCAGACGAGCCCTAAAAAAATATGCTAACCAATTGGAAACACTCAATGCTGTCACCATGGCGCTATCTTCATCCCTCGCGTTGGACGATGTACTGAATATTATCCTCTATCAGGTCGGAAAAGTGATCCCCTTTGATAGCGGAGCCGTTTTCTTGCGCGAAAAAGACGGGGTACGCGTGGCGCTGTCCCGCGGCATCACGCCTTCGGTCAAAGGTCTTATTTTCCCCATCGAAAACGAACTTTTCAAAGAGATACGAAAAACAAGCAAACCGCTTATAGTGAACAATGTCAAAGAGGATACCCGTTTTCAGAATTGGGGCAAATCCGAGAATCTGGCAAGCTGGATGGGCGTTCCACTGATCGCCCGTGATACTCTGATTGGCTTTCTAACCCTGGATAGCTTTCACTCTGATACTTATTCGTCCGAACAAGCCTATCTTGCCCAGACCTTCGCTGCTCAGGCTGCTCAGGCAATTGAAAACGCCCACCTGTACCAGACGGAACAGCACCGCCGGTTGGAGGCTGAGCTGTTGCACGATGCGGCCCGAGCAGTGAGCAGCAGCCTGCAAATTGAGGAGATTTTACGTCTGATTCTAACTCAATTGAAACGCGCATTGGTTTACACCACTGCCTCGGTACTCATTCTGCGCGAAGATAATACACCAGAACTGGTGATCGGCAGCGGCTATAAGGATGAGGCACTTACTAGCCGGAATGCCAGTTCTTTGCTAGGCCTTAGCCCTATTTTGCAGCAGATGGCACGTGATCTCCAGCCGGTTGTCAGTGCCAATGTGCGAAAACTGGAGGGATGGATCTTTGTGCCCGGCGCGGAACACGTGCAGTCCTGGTTGGGTATCCCCTTGGTGGTACGCGGCAGGATGATCGGCACGCTGATGGTAGACAGCGACCAACCTGATTTCTTTGACGAAGCAGATGTGCAAATCGCGCAAACTTTGGCACAGCTTACTGCTCAGGCCTTGGAAAAAGCCCGCCTGTTCAATCAGGCCAATCAGCGGCTGAAACGCCTGAGCGCTTTGCACGCTATTGACAAGGTCATCTCATCCAGTCTCGATATTAACCTAACTTTGAGTGTGTTCTTGGGACAAGTGCTGACTCAATTGGAAGTAGATGCGGCCAGCATTCTCATTTTTGATCCGTTCTCAAAAACCCTGGAATGTATTGACAGAAGAGGATTCAGAACTTCTGCCTTATTACATACTAACCTGCATATAGGACAGGGTTTAGCAGGGCAGGCCGCGTTACAACGAAAGATAAAATATGTTCCTAACCTGCAGGAAGAGGATGAAGTTTTCCTGTTAGCCTCTAAGTTGTCTGGGGAAGAATTTGTCTCCTATTACGGCGTTCCATTGGTTGCTAAAGGTGTACTTAAAGGAGTGTTGGAAATCTTCCATCGTTCCCTGCTTTCAACGAATGATGAATGGCTGATGTATTTGAACGCGTTAGCTGGGCAAGCCGCCATTGCTATCGACAACGCCAGCATGTTCACCGATTTACAGCATTCCAATCTTGAACTTAGTATGGCCTATGACTCCACCCTAGAGGGCTGGGCGCATGCCTTGGAACTGCGCGACATGGAAACCGAAGGACATTCACGGCGTGTCACTAAGATGACAATACGCTTGGCAAAAGCCATGGGAGTGGGCAAAGAGGCACTTGTACACATATACCGAGGCGCATTATTGCACGATATTGGCAAGATGGGTGTTCCCGACAATATCCTGCTCAAGCCTGGCCCGCTTACAGACGAAGAGCAGATTATCATGCGTAAACATACAACTTATGCCCGTGACATGTTGCTATCAATTGAATATCTGCGTCCCGCCCTGGAAATTCCTTACAGTCATCATGAGAGATGGGATGGTAGTGGCTACCCAGATGGATTGCGCGGGATAGAAATTCCTCTGGCGGCACGCATATTTGCCATTGTGGATGTGTGGGATGCGCTGAACTCAGACCGCCCTTACCGGAAGGCCTGGCCAGAAGAAAAAGTGTTGGCCTACATCCGCGAGCAATCTGGAAAACACTTTGATCCTAAAGTTACCGATGCCTTTTTCGATATGCTAGATTAGGCAATTCCAAGTTAGGGTTAAATCACCTAAAAGAAAAGGTGGTGGCTCTTAAATAAGTGACGCGCTTGTCACTGCGAGCGGAGTTTACGGAGCGTGGCAGTCTCCCGTACCACAAGGGAGACTGCTTACTCAAGAGTATGCCTCGCTATCGGCAAAAACGCCTCGTAATGACAGTACCATCATTACTTAGCTACTAAAGAAAAAATATGCCATGAAATTAGAATCGCTAAAAAACAAAACTACTATGTTCCGAATACCAGGAAAGTTTACCCTCAGGAGGTTTGTGGTAATTTGCCTCCTGGCCTATGTGCTAATTGGGTGCACAACGCTGGGCAGATCTGACTCAACTACTGCCAATGTGTCGCCAACGGCAGCAACCTCGATAGAAAATTCCCAATCAAGACTGGCTCAAATCCAGGCCAGAGGCGTATTGAGCGTGGGCACAGCCATCACCGAACCATTTGAACATCACGATCCAGATACTGGCGAACTAATTGGCTTCGATATTGATACTGCTGAATATATCGCTGATAAACTGGGGGTCGAGCTTGAATGGATTGAAATGCCCTTTGCAAACCTGATCCCCTCTTTGCAAGACCGCAAAGTAGATATGATCATTGCCGCCATATATATCAAACCTGAGCGGGAAAAATTGGTGGATTTTTCCGAACCGTACCTAAATACCGGTCTGGTGATGGTGGCCCACCCCGAATTGCAGGCACAGGTCAAAACGGTTCAAGACTTGGCCGCTTTGAGAGTGGGGGTCAAAATTGGCGCCACTGGCGCTGAATTGGCTCAATATCTAATCGCGAATGGTATTGCTCTAGAGAGCATAGAATACAAGGATACATTTGACTCGTTCTTAGATTTAGAAGTTGGGCGCGTAGATGTGGTCTTCAACGATTACCTCAACACATTGGCCTACATAAAGGCTTCGCAGTCTAACCTTGAGATCATCACCAATGACGCCGGCGAGATTAACTTCCTGTCGCAAGTCGGCCTGGGAATTGCCGTTCACCAGGGCGACCGAGAGCTATTGGATATGATCAACACCGTTTTGAGTGAAATGCGCCAGGATGGTGTCTTTGATCGGCTGCATGAAAATTGGTTAGAGCTTAGCACTGACCGCTAAAATCGATGTGCCCAGCAGAGAGAGGTAACGCTTGTCTCTTGGAGGGAGTATGAATAAAATAAGTAATAATTGGAAACTGCGCACCAAGTGGATATTGACATATTCGATCATGGTATTACTTGTGTCTGGGACAATGGCGATTGGTTTATATTGGCAATTGCGTGCTGCCCAACATCAGGCTTTACGAGAGCGACTGCACGATATCGTGAGCTTTGCTGCTCCGCTTGTGGATGGCGATTTCCACTCCTTGATCCGTTCGCCCGAGGATGAGGCCGGCTCGTTTTATCGTGTCGTTTCTTTGCGCCTCAAATCGATCCAAGACACTAGCGACATAATCAAACGAATTTACACCTTGCGTCAACAGGAAGATGGACGCATCATATTCGTGGTAGATGTTGATCCGGTCACGCATGCCAACATGGGACAGGAATACCTGCGTGTCAGCCCTTTGCTCGAAAAAGGCCTAACTTCTATCCCCGGGCCTGTAGTCGAAGATAGCCTCTACAAGGATTCATCGGGCACTTATCTAAGCGGATATGCGCCAATTTATGATCAGTTTCGCGACCTGGACGGCGTATTGGGAATAGACATTGACGCAACCACCGTCATTGCCAGCGAAGATCAAGCCCGCCGGACAATATTTATGGCATTCCTGTCCACGGTGCCACTTTCGTTGTTGCTGGGGTGGTGGCTGGCGCTTTACCTGACCTCACCGATCAATGACCTGATGCGCGGTGCTGAACGTGTTGCGCAGGGACACCTTGACGAAACCGTGCCTGTACGCAGTGGGGATGAGTTGGGCGTGTTGGCAAAAACATTTAATAAAATGACCACGCAATTAAGGCAAACACTAAGAGGTCTGGAAAGGGAGATAACTGAGCACCAACGAGCAGAGAAGGTACAGCGTGTAATTTACAGAATTTCTCAAGCGGCGATTTCTAGCAATAACTTCAACGAACTCTATCATTCTATTCACAACATCCTTGGAGAATTGATCTCAGTAGAAAATTTTTACATTGCATTATATGACCCCGCCAGCGACCTGATTAGTTTCCCATACTATAGAGACCAATATGATGAACAGCCTTCACCGGTGAAACCTGGACGAGGTCTAACAGATTATGTGCTCCGAACTGGACATCCGCTGCTAGCCACTCCAGAGATTTTTGCGGAACTCGTCCAACAAGGCGAAGTGGAGTTGACGGGAACGAAATCTGTAGACTGGTTGGGAGTTCCCCTGAGAGTAGACGGTAAAATCATCGGAGTCATAGCAGCGCAGAGCTACTCAGAGGAAATTCGTTTTAACCAGGAGAATTTATACCTGTTTGAATTCATCTCTGCACAGGCAGCGCTTGCCATTGAGCGCAAACGGACGGAAGAGGCATTACACAAAAATAATGAACGGTATCGCGCTCTATTTGAAGATTCCCCTATTTCACTCTGGGAGGAAGATTTTTCCGGAGTAAAACATATCCTAGAATCTTTGCGGCAAGAGGGTGTTACAGATTTCCAGTCTTATCTAGAATCTCACCCGAATGTGGTTGCCGAGTGTGCTGCACAAGTCAAAATTTTAGATGTAAACAAAGCCACGTTGGTATTGTTCGAGGCCAAGACTAAAGAAGATATGCTTAATAACCTGGCATTCGTCTTAGATGATGAGTCATGTACGGCTTTTCAAGATGAACTCGTAAAAATAGCAGAAGAGCGGACTGAATTCAAATTGGAGTTGGTCAATCGGACACTGAGCGGCAAACTTATAGAAGTAAGTATAAGCTGGTCAGTGGTACCCGGCTACGAACGCGATTTGTCCAAAGTAATTATTTCAATGATTGATATCACCGACCGCAAACGAGCAGAACGCGAACTCAAAGAACGAAAGCTGTATCTCGAGACTTTGTTGGAGGCGGTTCCAGACGCTATCGTTACCATGAATGCTAACCATCGAGTCATGGAATGGAACTCAGCAGCAGAGAGGTTGTTCCAATACACACAAGAAGAAGCCATCGGCCAAGACCTTGACGATCTGATCACCGTGCCCAGCATACGCGAGGAAGCAGCTGGGTTTACACAAATAGTCATAAGCGGAGGAAGCGTGTCTCCCACAGAGACCATCCGCTATCGCAAGGATGCCTCCCCTGTAAATGTCCTCTTAGCCGCATCTTCTATCATGATGGGAGGTGAGTTACATGGCGTAGTGGGTGTCTATACCGATACAACCAAGCTCAAGCAGGCAGAGGCAGCTTTACAGAAGTTAGCAATCACAGACCCACTTGTAGGCTGTTTCAACCGCCGTCATTTCTTTTCGTTGGCCGAAAGAGAATTAGCCAGAGTTGTGCGCTACAAACATCATCTTTCGATTATCATGGTAGATATTGATCATTTCAAGCAAGTTAATGATACTTATGGGCACAGTGTGGGTGACCAAGTGTTGATCGCAATTGCCAGGCGAATTGAAGATTTGTTGCGAAGCACAGATATATTTGCCCGCTACGGTGGGGAAGAATTTGTCATTCTGCTTCCCGAATCCAGCGCAATCCAGGCCAAACAAACAGCCGAGCGATTGCGAGAAAAAACAGAAGAACCTTTTAGTATCAACGAATTAGAAATTTCCGTGAGCATAAGCTTAGGTGTGTCATGCAGGAGCGGCGAAGACGATATAGGCATAGACGCGCTACTCGATAAAGCAGACCAGGCTTTGTATGCTGCCAAGCGGACTGGCCGCAATCGGGTAATGACCTGGCCCGTTGCCCGATAACTGCGCGTCCCGCGTAAAACTTCCCCTGCGGGGGCGACACGCCTGGGAACGTCGCTGCGCTTGATCTGAGTGATGACTTTACCCACTTATTATCCTATTGAAAAATTGTAATACTTCATCTATACTAATGGAGACGAAAAAACCGGGCAATGATGGGTTATGATAAGTAACCCATACTCCCGGCCATGGCAACGCGATGTGAGCGTGCGGCAAGGTGATAATAGCAATAAACAACCGCTCATGCAAGTGTGGGCGGTTTTTAGCCTAGCATGGTCTCCTAAAGGATTGTTGTCCTCTGCATCAGCCGATGGAACGGTCATGCCGCTTTTTTTGCTGACTTACCCGTGGAATCGCCACCTGGACGGCAAAGACATCAACCGCGATGTAACGCACGGAGAGAGCAATCCCGGCGCGCAGGTGGTGGGGTTGTTGGAGTCCGGGGCG
>QMOK01000086.1 GCA_003648195.1 Chloroflexota bacterium
CTCAACCTAATTAGTTTTTTCACGTTCAACAAAAAGGAAGCCAGGGCGTGGAACATTCCCCAAGGGTCAACCGCGCCCGAAGCAGCTGGGGCTATCCACACCGACTTTCAACGCGGCTTCATCCGCGCCGAGATTACGCCTTTCCCCACTTTCGCCGAGTATGGGAGCAGCGCGGCTGTCAAAGCTGCCGGGAAGATGCGTCTGGAGGGGAAAGAGTACGTGGTGCAGGACGGGGACGTAATTTATTTTAGGTTCAATGTTTAGGGGTAGTTGGCCGAAAAAGCATTCGGCTTGGTGGTTTGGGTAGTTTGGCGGATAGAGTGTCGTCCGCTGGAGGCGAAGACCTGCGTTCGAGTCGCAGTGGGGGTATTTGCTTTTAAAGGGGGAAAAGAGAATCAAATTCCTTTATGGGCTTTCGCGGAGAAAATTAGCGGCATTCCGCATTCGCCAGTCCACAACTCAAAAGCCAGGGCCACTGCTCAACGCGCATCTTAAACCCGTCCGCGCTGAAAGGCTGGCGGCTTGCGCCTAACGAACGAAAACAGTCTATGAGGGGTTATACACCAAGTCGTAGGCAATTGCTTTCTGCCATAATTTTATTAAAAACAAAAGGCACAAAACTTTTTGTTATGTGCCTTTCTTACTTCTGTCGGGACGATGGGGATTTGAATTAGTCCATCAAATTTGCTTACCACATGGGCCCAAACCCTTTATCTAGAGCAGTTTGGGGCTATATATTTACCATCCTCCGCCACCACCTACTCTGTCTCCACAAAGAACATCTTGCCCTTGCGTAATAATCTTCCATGTACAACCTAACACAGCACCAAACCCCTCATCTCTAAATGCTTCAATGTTTTCAACTACTTGGACTCCCGTAACATCTTCGCCTACTTGGGCAAATACGCTATCTTCACCATATATAAGCTCCCCAGCAAACAAAACAGGGTCAATTGTTAGATCTCTATAGGTGTTTCCGAGAAACGCAAAAACTTCGCCATAATAATATTCGTTACCATAGCTTCCACTAGCCATCATGTCGTTAATTTCATCAATTCGCTTTATCGAATCTTTTCCATTTTGTAGCACATCAAAAACATCAAAAACTTTATCCACTGTATCTAGACCTTTAACAAATCCATCAAGTTTACCCATGTCAAGCAATCTTGCAGAACGAACCACACTTTTTTGCATATCAATAGGAAGAATATATTTTGTCGTGTACCTTAAGTCAAAACCTGCTACACTTTTCAAAATATCAGACGCCCTCTCCAATAGTTCTTTGGTAACAGTTACTCCAAATCCCAAATAATCTAGAAAATCAAAGGAATTATCGTTGGCTTTGTCGTTGTCATTAGAGCTTATGCTTGAGTCATCAGTTTTATCCGATTGTTGTTCTATTTTTTTCAATCGTTCTTGATCTTCCAGCCAATCAACATATTCCTGCTGTTGCTGAACAATTCGCTGACCGCATTCCGTGCCGCTCAATCCTCCAATGCGCACCTGGGTAATGCCCAATTGTAATTGGCACTCCGCGCTGCGGCATTCCGGCAGGCGCAGGTAATCACCCACTCTGGGTTCATTGATATAGGAATTGAGACGCTTGAGTTCGTCCACGCTAGTCCCCCATTGAGCAGCAATGCTCTGCCAGGTGTCGCCCCATTCCACCGCGCCGGTGCTGAAGTCGAAGTAACCCAGCGGGTCAATGCGATTGATAGGGTTATTGCGTACATACAAACTACGGTGGCGCGTCATTGGGGTATTGATATTGCCTCGGTAGGGGTCTTGGGTAATCCAAACGCCTGCATCAGCATCATAGTAGCGTGCGCCAAAGTAATACAGGCGGCTCTCTTCGTCCCACTCTTTGCCGCTGAGCAGGTAGTGCAAGTGGGGGTTCGTCCAGGAGCTAGAATCTTCCCAGTGCCCATTTTCATCAATGACTTGGCCGTAGGGATCATAGAAAACTTCGTGTGTGCTCTGTCCATTTTGTTTGGTGGTGGCAGCTACGCTGTTCAAGCCATCAGTCGCGAACCAGTACTGGCTCCCTTGTCCTCCGCCTTGAATCTCATCCATACTCACCAAAGCATTATTCATTCCACGATATAACTCAGTAACAATCGGATGTCCCGTTTGAGGGTATTCTACTAACTGGTCAAAGCCCAAGCCATCCAGAGTGTATTGCACCCATTTAACCACACCAGAAGCATTCTGATTGCCTTTGCTTGAACGGTGGCCCAGGCCATCGTACTCGCTGTAAACACGCTGCTCAACCTGACCGCTCTGCGTGCGGGCGCGTTCATAAAGCGTTAGCCGGTTCTCGGCATCGTATTGGTAGGTTTCTATCTCAGTTTGTGAAGCGTTTTTTCCAGGTGTGAGCTTACTGATGCGATTACCATTGGCATCATAGGTGTAGACTATATCCCCGGCAGTAAGCATGTGGTTAGCTTCATCGTATGTATAAAGTTTATTGCTCAATACCGCCGCATGGCTTCTGTTAATAAAACGCTTAATCACTGAATCGTATACGTAAATCCTTCTATTGAACGACATTTCATCGCGGTCCGTACTCGTACTCAAGCGATTTCCCACTGGATCATAAGTATAAGTGGTAGTCACCGAATAAGAAGGTGGACCTTCATATTGCTCTGCCGCGCTTAATAACTCATAGCGAGCATTGTACGCATAATTTTTGATATTAGTACGCACTTGGCCTTGAGTATATTGTTCCACTACTTGCAACCGGTTGCCAACTTTGTCCAAAGTGTAGGCATAAGATGTGATTATGCCGTTCTGAAAATACGTGGTACCGTTATGTAATTTCACTAAACGACCAGCAATGTCGTATTCTTGTTCCATCCAAGTGTCATTGGAGAAAATGGTTTTAGTGGGTAAGCCATCGGCATCATATTGATAAGATGCGGCACCTCCTTTAGGATCAGTCATGCTGGTCATCCAATTGTTAGCGTTGTAAACAAACGTAACACTGTTGCCACTGGGATAAGTTAGACTAACGCGGTTGCCTACCGCATCGTATTCATTGTTCACTATGCGACCATACAAATCAGTTTTGATAATCAAACGATCCAGGGAATCGTAAGTCATCTTAGTAGTGCCCAAACCGTCATCCATTTGTACCAGATTCCCGTTGGGATCATACACCATACTAACATCCCCCGTGTCATCAGAGTAATCAATCTCCACAATCTGATCTTCGGCATCAAAAACGTACAAGGTATCCAGTCCATTGGCATCAGTTTGTTGCACCATATTGCCTTCATGGTCATAAAAATAGAGCCAATTCGCGTCCAAAGGATTCATCTCGCGCGTCAGCCGGTTAAGAGCATCGTATTGATAATTTGTAACATGACCATTAGCATCCACCTCTCTAAGCAAGTTCCCCACCGGATCATAAGAATAACTAGTTACATAACCAAGCGCATCCGTAACTCGTATCAACCGTCCTAATGGATCATAAACCAAACTATTCACATTGCCTTCCGCGTCTATTTCTCCAATCACCTGGCCAATAACATCATATTCATTGACCGTGACATAATCAAGAGGATTTGTTTCAGTCATTAGTCGGTTTAATTCATCGTATGTGTATTGAGTTACATATCCCTTGGCATTGGCAAACGTTAATTGGTTATGCTCGCCATCGTAAGTAGCTGTGGTTGTTTGTCCCTCTGGCAAAGTGACGGCCAAGATATTGCTAACCGCATCATAAGTAGTGGTAGTTGTATGCCCATTAGCATTGGTAACCGCCACCGAGCGATCCAGTTCATCATAGACGTTGATGGTTTCGCCATTCAAAGCGTCAATCACCTTGACTAAATTATTATTGGCATCATACTCGTAACGAGTCCCGTATCCTCTGAAGTTGACGATTTCTACTCGGTTGCCAACTGCGTCGTAGCTGGTGGTAGACACATCGCCCAGGCCATTGGTCAATTTTACAGGTCGGTCTAGAGCGTCATATTCAGATAAGGTTACATTTCCGTTCCGGTCAATCCGCCGAATCAAGTTACCGTTTTGATCGTACTCAAAGCGTGCCATCTGTCCTAAAGCATCAGTTGTTGCAATACGCCAGCCTTCCGCATTGTATTCATGTGTGGTGGTATTGCCATTAGCGTCAGTTTCAGTTACAACGCGGCCCAAAGCATCGTACCCTAATGCAGAAATACCGTCCAAAGCATCTATAACTTTTACTTCGCGATTGAGAGCATCGTACTCATAGGTAGTGGTATGTCCCAAGGCGTTCGTCAACGTGAGCAAGTTCCCATTGGCATCATAAGTGCTAGCAGTAACAGCGCCACTTGCGTCAATCATCTTGGTGATGTTACCGTATGCGTCCAATTCAAAGGTTGTTGTATGTCCATTGCTATCTGTCGCAGTCAATACCCATCCCATCAAATCGTAGGTAAATGTTTGAGTATATCCAGCCTCATCTGTCTGAGATAAAACCGCCCCCATGGGATCATAGGTAATCAGTTGAATGCCACCTAAAGCGTTGGTACGTTTGATCTCCCGGTTAAGGACATCATATTCATATTGTGTGGTATAACTTCGGGGATTGGTAAAACTTAAAAGGTTGTTATTCGCGTCATACGTATAGGTAGTTTCGCGTCCCAAAACATCAATCACTTTGGTCAGATTACCACGCGAATCATATTCAAAATTTGTGACATTGCCCAATGCGTTTTCTATCTGGACAAGTCGGTCAGCAACATTGTAAGTATTGGTAATTGTAAAACCGCGTGGATTAGTAACTGTTTTCAAATTCCCAACTTTGTCATAAGTGTAGGTAGTTTGGTTACCCAAACGGTCAGTTTTAGCTACCAACCAACCTACCGCATTGTACTCAAAAAGAATACTATTTCCATAAACATCAATTTCTTCAATTTTATCGCCGCGGGCATTATATGCAAAATAGGTACTGTTACCGAGAGCATCTACAAATTTAACTAACCGTCCTGCTTGGTCGTATTTATATTGCGTGGCAAACCCGCGCCCATCAGTGTAGGCAATTTTTTGCCCAGCCAAATCGTAGGTAAAGGTTTCAGCTGCACGACCACCATTACAACTTTGACAAGGGCGATTAATAGCAATACGCTGCCCAGCAGCATCATAGCTATATCGAGTTTCATTACCTAGTGGGTCAGTCGCAGTAGTTAGGCGGTTATTCAAATCATATTCATAACGCCAGAGGCTACCACGTTGATCACGTTTGGCAACAACATTGCCAACCTCGTCGTAAGTGTAAAGAGTTGCATCTCCTAGAGGATTTTCTTCACGTACCAATTGCCCTAATACATCATATTCTGATGTCCAGACATTGCTATCCCAATCAGTATAAGAAATAAGCCAATCAGCATCACTGTAGGTAAATGTACGTGTGTTACCAGCCCCATCCGTTTCAGAAAGCAAATTGCCATTGTCGTCATAAGTAAACGTTATCACATTACCTAATGGCCCAGTTGTGGTAAGGGTTCGTCCTTCGGTATCAAATGTTGATGTCGTAGTACGGCCTTCAGCATCAGTGAATCGAATGCGATTGCCATCTTCGTCATATTCCATCGTTGAGATACCCGCAATGTCTGTGATAGAAGTTGCTAAACCCATTGTGTTGTAAGTGTAAGTTGTTACCGCACCAACAGAATCAATTTTACGAGTAACTAAACCTTGAGCATTATATTCGCGTACAGTTTCACCACCTTTGGGGTCAATTTTACGAATAAGGTTATTATGTTCATCGTAGAAATACTTTGTAATCCGTCCTAATGGATCCTTTTCTTCGGTCAAATTTCCGTGTTCGTCATAGGTGTAAAGCCATGTTGCGTTTACTGGATTCGTGGCCGAAATCACCCGCGCATGATCATCATAATCCCAGTGCCAAACACCTCCTTCAGCATCGACTTTTTCAATACGGTTGAAATCTTCATCATAATCGTAGGTTATCACCGCTCCACGTGCATTCTCAACACGGATCAAGCGGAATTCATCATCATAGGTATGCTTAACACCGCTTTGATCATAGAATTCGGTTGTCTCTTCCTCAATATATTCAAAATAAGAAACCACTCCATCAACATCAGTTTGTTCCACAACGCGATTTTCGTCATCATATTTATTAAGTAAAATGCGTTGGCCTTTAGCATTCTCGATTGTGAGCATCCGGTTTTGGTCATTATAGGTATAGGACATCGTCTCATCTGCTGCATTAGTTGCGGTCAACAAATCACCATCAGCAGAATAAGTGTAAGTCAACTGCTCCCCGTCAGGGAAGTGAACCGCGGTGATGTAATCGCCAGTGTAGTCAAAGAGAAAGACCGCACCTGAGGTATGTACGACTTTCTCAATATGCCCAGAAGTGTCCCAAATAATATCCAGTCCATTCTCTGAACCATCACGCACATGCGCAAGGCGACCTTCTACGTCAAATTCGTAACGTAACTGGTCATTACCTTCTAGAACTGCTGTACCATCTTCCGCCAACACCAAAGTTTGTGTTTCAGCAAATTCTCCCACGTATTCACCAGACAAATCGAAAGGATCATCCATGTCCAGTTCGCCAACCAGATACGTTGCTCGCCCATCTGGATAGGTTAATACTGCTGTTTTATCGGCACGCCACTCAACATGCCAACCCCACGACCAAGTGTAACCATTGCCAAACTGTCCAATGGCTTCATCAGCATCCAGGCTATTGAAATAGCGAGTTATGTCAAAAGAAATGCCAGGAAGTGGATAAACGCGATCTGTATGTTCATGAACAAAGTTGCCTGTGCGAGGATTTACTGGCTCGCCAAGTAAATTAATGTACGGGGGCATCCCCTTCGCTAATGTGGGTTTAGAAGGCATAGGATACATCACACGAACTGCCTTCTGACTTTCACCATAAACTGGTTGCCAACTATCACCTATATAGTGTTCGCCAACCATCCAGTAGATACCTGGGGTATCCATGACCTGATTGGCGTTATACGTCCAAGTATCACCTGACCCCAAGGCTATATCGCCTGATTCGGGAAATATGACTATTTCTGAGCTTAAATCTTCATTGTAAATAACTACACGGAACCGATCAGTAACAGATACAGCACTAGTGTTCTTCACCGTGAAATCAATTGTTGCAGTTTCACCTTGATAAATAACATCAGGCGTTACATTCATCTCTCCTTGAAGTTGAATCATATCGGGAGAAACTATATAGACTTTTTGCTCATTAATAGCATCTGTAACCGTTCCCAGCGTTTGAAATGTACCATTACTCATATAACCGGCGCGAATGTAATACTCACCTCCAGATGGAAAGGCAGCCGTTGTCTGGCTATAATCATAGCAATCATTACCGCCAGGCGCGAGCGCGGGAGGATCAACAGTGGGAAAATTAATACCAGGCGCTGTAGTTTGCACATAAAGTTGGTCTGTGTCAAAGGATTGCTGACCAAAATTGCATATACGAAATGTGGCTTGCACTTCCTGACCAGCAAATGGCACCGCAGGTATACGTTTAAGGGATTGCGTAACCAGAGGACCAGGCTGCTCTTGACTGCTTTCAATGTGAACAAAAGAATATCGGTTGGTTAGGCCACAACGATTTTTTGTGACTTGCCGATAGTGTGCATAAGGCCAATCAATCGTGATTCCACCACTAATTCTAGAATGCAAATGTACCCGGGGGCCAGGCCCATTCTGATCAACTACAACACCCTCCCATCCCCAGCAACCATTTGTGCCAAAGAAAATGACATCTCCAGGTTCAAGATCATTCGGATCGCTAATTTCTTGACCACCATGATTTAATAGCCAGTCACGCAATGGTTCACTAGATTTGGCAACAGAGTCTGGAAGCCCAGGAATAGGCAAACCGCCTGCTTCCATAGCTCGATTGACAAAATGTGCCCCATCTACGCCCCAATATCCGTCTCTTTCTATCGTTGAGCAAATTAAAATGCTCCTGTTATACCAAAGGTAACAATCATCTGAATTGTCAAAAACATTAACGTAAGTATTTGCATATCGTACTGCAGCATCACGATCAAAAGCCACTGCTTGATTAGGCGAAGGGTCTATGGATAACAAAGACGGCGGGTTGGGAGGTTCAGGTATACCTATAGGGCCAGGTAATCTCTTTCTAGTATGCACCATTACTTCTGGCAGTGTTTCATCATTTGGAGCCATGCTATTCAATGTCTGTAAAAATATTTCCTGAATTTCTTCATTGAGAGCTTGTCCATATATAGCAAGAGAATAACTCCCCCACTTATAACGAAATGCAGCGCGAATAACCGGAAAAATGCTTCCGTTCATTGTAGCCGTAGCTTGCATCACTTGCACAAGTTCGCCAGTAGGCAATTGGAGGGTACTCTCTTGATAACGAGCGTCTATCGTCATCTCAAAATTGCCAAACGTGGCCTCGGGTGGAGGATCTGAAAACCAATTTACTATCACATCCATAAAGTACATCTCGTCAGGATAAACAAACCGGACCACCTCCGCTCCACTGATACCATTAGCATTCTCAGGTGGAGTAACGGAAGCAATTGCTTCATACCAACCAGCAGGAGGAACAATAGTTAAACCGGGCATGTCCTCTGTTAACTGTGGAGCAGTATTAGATAAGTATTTAGCCCGTGTTGTAGAAGACGACACCTCAATATTCGCAATATCCGAAGCCGTTTCTAAATAAGGCGTCGTTTGTTGTATAGCAAATGCTTGAATAGGATTCTCGCCAACATTCATTGCTCCAAAAAGCGTAATTGAAAGAACGATTCCTAATATACTTGAGATATAAATCCGTTTATTCATTTTTAACCTCCAAATTGTTATTGAATCTAACAAAAAAACAAGCCATATTTCAAAAAACGCAATTTTAAGAACACGAATCATTAAAACAATTATAAACTGCTATCTCATATCCTTTTGAACCGACCACCCAACAACTTTGCAAACTCGCCCCCATACGCCAGCCGCTCTACCGCTTTCTGCCTGTCGTGCGCCTGGAAACGGGGAGCATCAAGCGCAACGGCCGTTCCCAGGCGTGTTGCTCCCGCAGAGGAGGTTTTGGCTCTCAGACCAGAAATTGCCAAGGCACGCACAACGAAGCTGCCAAATTAGTTCACCCCCTGGCCTACACTCATTCTTACCTTTGCAATTGAAAATCAGTGCAGAAGCAACCAAAAAGCCTGTGGAAAAGTGGTTAACTACAAACAAGCTGCCCACTTTCCCACAGGCTCTACTGCTACTACGATGACTTTTTCCAATTCCCCTTTGCGCGTCACCCTCTTGGGGAATGATGCTGCAATTCATAGGCGGGCTGCTTTCTATTGCTCCGTTACAATTACCTTTTCTCCTTACCAATTTAAGAAAGGAGACCGATCGGATAGTGTGTTTATCTCTATTGCCAAGGCTTCTATTTGATCTTTGGTAAGCAATCTATCTTTGAACCACAAAATATAATTCTTTACTTCGTTCAAATGAAGTACCTTAGCACGACTCTTTTGTGGTTTTTGGGGAATATGCCCTGTATGAGCAATAATTTCACGCGTTTTGGTTTGTGTCTGCTTGTAACACAGATACGCAGCCCACTTCACTTGATCGTATGGATTATGATAATCATTCGCAGCAGTGAACGTTTTGCTCCAATTTTTAACTTCAACAACAAATATTCCAGCAGGAGAAATAACCAATGTATCGATCTGGGCAGATCTTCTCCATTTTTCGTCAAAACGCATCGCTTTTTTCAAGGCAAGATGAATATCGTTGAAAACATAAAATTCATCAGGGAGTGACGATAGATTTTTTATCAGTTTTCTTTCAGCCATTGCGCCAAAATATTCGGGAGATGTTTGCACTTTCTCTAAAAATTCAATATTGCGCTTTGTGTTTTTAACCTTGCTTTTTATCTGAAACTGATTTTTCTGATGAACTCGTTCTAACTTGACTTGTAAAGAGTTTTTTTTCTGCTCAAGTTGTTTAAAAAAAACTATACTTCTCTTGTGTATCCCCTTTCTATTTCTCTTTTCCTTTGCAATTTGCCACTTCCTCAGAATCTTCTTGAAAAAAGTAGTTGGTTCTTGAAGCCGCTTAATTTTCAAATCGCTCATTTCTATTTGTGAGCTAAATTTTTCTTTTGATACGGAGATAGCACTCTGATACTTTTTATCTAAACGAGCCATCTGCTTTGAAAATCTTAAAGATTCTTTTTGTAATAGTTGCACCTCCAATTCATCTTCAGATGTCAATTTCGCCTTCTCTTTATTGAGAAAGTTCTCTATATCGGATAACTCTTCTGGCTGGAAACCTATTTGTTTCATTTCATCGTAAATAAATGTCCATGCCCCACTGTCGCCAAATACCTGTGCCATTACATTTCACTCTGCCTAAAAATACATATAATAAATATCATTTTATAAGTGTTTCATGCCCTAATAATTTTCAATTTCGTGATACCATTCAGCAACCCAACGATGGCGTAAACTGCCCGCCGACTTAGCGAGACTCCGTTGAGCCATTATAGCAAATTTTTCACCCTTTTTCACACCGCTTACCGGAGCCGAAGGCGAGTTGGGTTCATTATCTTTTAGTTGTCTATAACATCTAGTATCCAAATAGTAGTTCTTGACGAAACATCAGGAGAAGACTCAAAAACTATTTGCCTTCCATCCGGAGATATTGAAGGTGCTCCATCATACCCATCGTAGTATGTCATGCGAATTGGTGTACCACCGCTAACTGGAATTTTATAGATGTTTGCTAATTCTACTTCGTCATTTTCTGAACTGTAGATTATCCAGACTCCATCATAAGAGAAAACGGCATCTGTTTTATTTCCCTCGCCGCTTGTAATCATCGCCTTATTTGAACCATCAATATTCATGACCCAAATATCCCATTTCCCATTATCTTGTTTTTGATAAAGTATTCGGTCTTCTGTGGGTGACCAGTTTGGTTGTTTACAATTATCACCAGAAGGCGTCAGGTCAATGTATCCTGAAGTTCCATCAATCTTATATTTTGTTACTATACCATCATTTTCTACGTCTACTGCATGTGATTCAAACACAATCCATTGTCCA
>QMOK01000087.1 GCA_003648195.1 Chloroflexota bacterium
CCTAATAAAAAAGCGTTGATGTGTCACTCTGAGAGAACGTGTCTTAGCGGAGCTAAGATTAGTGAACGAAGAGTCTCCCTCTCGTAAACATAGGAGATTCTTCGGGAAAAACGCCCTCAGAATGACACGTCATTGAATATTTGCGGGAGGGGAGTGAATAATTACAAAAATGGTTTAAATACGCGTTCCATTTAAAGCTCATTATCCAGCAGCTCCCGTAGTTCGCCTAAGGCTTGCTCGCGGTTGCGGAAGTGGATGGCGTTCAGTCCCGCTTGGCGTGCGGCTTCTACGTTTTTGAGCATGTCGTCTAGAAAGACTATTTCATGCGGCTCGCAGTCTAGGTGCTCAATTACATATTGGTAAATTTTCTGGTCGGGTTTGGCTATGCCCAACTCGGCAGAGATGAAAACGTGTTGAAAGGCATCAATTATGCCCATTTCATCGGTGAGCGATTTGCGGAGGTCTCCCCAAGCGTTGCTCAAGAGGCCGGTAGTGTATTGAGGGCGCAGCTCACGGACGAATCTAACTAAGTCCATGTCTAGCTTATCCCCGCGCCAGAAGTCATTCTTGAAATTATCTAGCTCTTGGGAAGTGAGGTTAAATTTCTCGCCTACTTTTTCCCAATGCTCCTGGGCGGTTATTTTTCCTAAAGTAGCCAATTGAGCGCTTTCTTGAAGATAAACAATGGTCGTTAGCTCATCGCTGGTCATGTTATAGCGAGCGGCTAATGCTTCTCGAGGTTGAGGGTTTGCTAATTGTATTAAAACCCCGCCAAAGTCAAAAAGTACAGTTTTTATAGTCATTTTTCCTCACAAGGTTATTTTTTAGGGTGTAAAGTTTAGCGATAATTGTACCGCATTTTTGATGACAATTTTGTATCAAGAAACATTCTATGAACTTCCCCCATAAAAAAGAGCGGACTTTACGTCACGCTCTAATAAAAAGTCGGGGTGGGCGGACTTGAACCGCCGACCTCCGCGTCCCAAACGCGGCGCGCTGCCATCTGCGCTACACCCCGGTATGTTTTTACGCGCAAAGCAGTATAATGCTAATTAAACCCAAAGTCAAGGTGGGTACACGCCCCCGTGCGTAATCTCAGGAGGAAATTATGTTGGCAAAGTTATACCATGCCCATCACGCGCATTATCAAGAAGACATCCCTTTTTGGGAGCAAATAATAAATGGCGCCGAGACCGTTTTAGAGTTAGGATGCGGAACCGGGCGCGTTTCTATTCCCTTGGCACGGGCTGGGTACTTGGTGTGGGGGCTAGATTGGGACGAATCCGCGTTGGGGGTGGCACGCGCCAATTTAGCGGTGGAGCCTGCCCCCACGCGAGAGCGCGTGTCTTTCATCCGAGCAGACATGACCAATTTCTCTTTGGACGTGCGGTTTGGAGCGGCCATTTTGCCCTAACACGTTTAGCGGATTGATTCCAAAGGAGCGCAAATCCGTTTTAGAAGGGGTAACCGCGCATCTGCTCCCACGGGGCGTTTTCGCTATTAGTTTGCCGAATCCCACCCTTTTGGCGCGGTTCAAAGATCAAACGGAAACTGAACCCACTGAAGAAGCCGTCTTCACGCATCCGCAAACGGGGAACCCTGTTCAGGCGAGCAGCATTCAAGAATGTACCGGTGATGGTGTCGTTTGGAAGTGGCATTACGACCATCTTTTGCCCGATGGCAAAGTAGAGCGTTTGACGATGTCCACCAAGCATTATTATACGCCCGTTGGGGTCTACACGCGTGAATTTCAGGAGGCTGGTTTGCGTGTGTTGGCGCGGTATGGGGATTTTGAGAATGCGCCGTATACGCCTGAAAGCCTGTATTTGATATTGGTTGCCCAGAAAGAGATGAATTGAACTTCAAGAGTTTGCGGTCTAAAATCTTTGAGGTAGGGTATAATTTGTTTAGAGAAATGAAGCAGAATGGTTTGATAATGTATCAAAGGAGAAGATGATGGAAGAAAACAAATTTGAAGAAGCGAATGTGGATGTTCCTGAAACTGAGGTTGTGGCCGATGAAGTACCTTGGGAAATTCCTGCGGAGGTAGAGGTAGAAGCAGAAACCAAAAAAGAAAAGAAAGCTCGAGAGAAGCAAGAAACCAAGGCAACGAAAGCGGCCAAGAAACAGAAAAGGATTGAGCGAAGGAACACGAAAACCGCAAAATTCATTCGGGTGGCAACTATTTGGATATTGGCGTTTCTTATCATCTTTTTGGCGGGCTTCGCAACATCTCATATCACAGTTGCTAGACCCGCGGAAGCAGAGCTAGAACAAGTTAGAGCTGAGTTGATTGCGGCTGAGGCGAAAGTTGCTTCTATTGAGGGTGAAATAGAAAATTTATCATCCTTAGAGGCAGACAACGAAAGTTTGCAAGCCGCGATGGGAGAAGTTAATATCCATGTTAACATTTTGAGCGCGCGGGTAGCTGTGACAGACGCTTTGCTGGCTCTTCAGGCCGGAGATCTTGCCGAGGTGAAATTAGAGCTTGGCAAAGTGGAAGAAACGTTCAAGACGCTTAAGTCTATGCTCAACGCCGACCAAAAAGGCGTGGTCGAGAACATGGAGCAGCGACTTGCTTTGGTAGTGGGCGAACTTGATGAGGATACTACTGCCGTAGAAAATGATTTAAAAATGCTCTCTTCTAAGTTGATTTCTTTGGAGAATACGCTTTTCGCTAATCCGTAACCAAGATGATCCGGAAGATAGTTCGCAATAAAAAGCCTCCCATTTGGGAGGCTTTTATTTTGTAATTGCTAAAAATGTTAGTGGCGCATTGCGTTTGCTTTTGGCTGCGTTGCTCCGCGAGACCCGAACTGCATTGCACTTTTCCAAGTGCGTTGCAGTTTAACTACCATTGCGCGGGGTTTTGTTTTTATGGTTCAGGTTCGGGTGTGGCAGACAGTGCCTCGGCTTCTTCCGCTGTTTCTGGCATACCGTTCAATATCCAAGCCTCGAACATTTTGATATATTCTTCTTTCATTATTTTTGTAAGGGGCATTTGATGAATGAGTACCTCGCCATTGGCGTCAAGGATGGCATTTCCGGCGATGGTTTGGTAGAGGTAACTGTTCAGGTCGCCAGCGATCAGGTTTTTGTCAACGTTATCACCGGTAGTGAGCATTTCTTGATAACTTTGCATAAGATAATTATTATTCTCTTTTCCGGGACGATGGCAAGAAACACAGTTGCGCATCACTATTTTGGATATTTCTATCTCGTAAGAGGGAATCATGCCCTCTTCCCAGGTGGGAGGGGCGGCGATAGCGGCTTCTGCGGGAAGCTCTGCTCTATCATCCCAGGTGTAGCGCATGAAGGCAACAATGGCTTCAATTTCGGCTTTTGAGAGCGGCCCGCCGTAAGCCAGCCCGTAAGGGGGCATGCCTAGGTCTTGTTGTCCGTAATTCACGATAGCGAACAGGGTTTGGTCAGAGCGGGTATACATCTCGTCTCGGCTGCTGATTGATTTTACCGTGACGCCTTCTAAGCCCTCAACGCCCAGAATTTCCCCGCCTTCACCGTCTGGGCCATGACATTCCACGCATTGCACAGAATAATTGTCTTGCCCTAAAATAACTTGTTCTCTAATTGAGTTAGCTACGGTCACTTCTGCTTGTTCAGGGGTGGTGGCCACGGCCCGAACGGTGAGGCCAATCATAGCTAGCACAATCACGCCCATAATAGAAAGGCCAACTTTGCGTTTTTTCCAATACCGTATGGGAGATTTGTCGTAAAAGGGAAGCAGGAATAAAGCGGCTACGGCTATGCCGGGGATAACAATTGTTCCTACCCATTCTAGTTTTCCAGGAACATATTTCAGAAATTCAAAGAGAAATAGAAAATACCACTCTGGGCGGGGAATGTAGTTGGAGTCGCTGGGGTCCGCTTTGGGGTCCAGGGGAACGCCCACAAAAGCAGCTAGTCCAACAAGGAATAGGAAAATTCCAAAGGTCATTAATAAATCTTTATAAATAATATCTGGCCAAAAACTTACACCTTTTTGTTTGGCCTGAGTATATCTTTGTTTATAGGTTATTTTTTGTTCTTCGTTCACGAGAGTTCTCCTCAAATCCAATCAGGGACTGGTGAGACCTTGGAGGTTTTTAAAACCTGAGGTCTGGAATTGTTTATTCGTCTTCTTGGGGGATATGAGAAATGCCCAAGCGGATGACCATGTAAAGATGCGTGCCTACAACAAGCATGGCAACGGCGGGGAGAATCCAGATGTGCATGGAGAAGAAGCGGGCCAGGGTGACCGCGCTCAAATCGGTTCCCCCACGCAAGATGCGCATGATAAAACCACCAACTCCGGGTGCGGTTCCCACAATTTCGGTTCCCACCATTGTTGCCCAGAAAGAACGCTGGTTCCATGGTAGAAGATACCCCGTAAAACCCATTCCCAACGTGAGCACTAATAAAATAGAGCCAGTGACCCACGTGAATTCTCGGGGATATTTGTACGCGCCGTAGAAAAACACTCGCAGCATGTGAATGAAAACCGCCACGACTAGCAGGCTGGCGCCCCAATGGTGGATTCCTCTAACCAGCCATCCAAATTGGACGCCTGTCATGATGTAGTTAACGCTGTCGTAGGCGTGGTCTGGGGAAGGAACGTAGTAAACGGAGAGCATGATTCCGGTGACGCCTTGCATAATGGCTAAAAAGAGGCTTGCGCTTCCCAGAGTGAACCACCAATTGACTTTAGGAACTTTACGATCCAAAACAGTTTCATAGATTTCGGTTAAGCCTAGTCGCTCATTGAACCAGTCGAATACATTTTCCATAGGTTGTTATCCCTCCAGTAAATGGATATAGAGATTTCCTTCTTCTATTTTGGTTTGATACTCATCAAGGGGACGGGGTGGAGGCCCGCTGAGTACATTCCCGTGGATGTCAAAAGCGGCGTCATGGCAAGGGCAGTGGTATTGTTTGTGTTCTTCTTGCCAATTCACGCGGCAGCTTAGGTGGGTGCAAACGTTAGAGTACGCGGTTACTTTGCCACCGGCTTCTCGTAAAACGAAAACTCCGTAGCTATGGCTGGTTTTCTCCCATCCATTTACTTTTGTTTTGGTGAAATTGAACAAGGTCGGTTCGCCAATCGGGTAATTTTCTAAAGCTCCCAGAGCAATCCAATCTTCATTCGCTTCACCCTTTAGAGAGGGGGAAATAAAATAGTTGATGAATGGCAATCCAATGACTGCCCCCATAATTGTTCCCAGGAACGTCATGACAATCTTCACGAAGCCCTGGCGATCAATTGTGGAGGAACTGGGGTTTTGACTCATAATTCTCTCCTGGTAAAATGTTTTAAACAGATACTTGGGGTTTTGACTATTATCGAGCGGCTAGTCAAGCTAAAAGCGGAACTAGCAACTATGTCAAAATTCTAACTTGAACAGTTTCTTCTCTATGCTTTAGATTGTCATTATAGATGAGAAGACTTTTTGGGGCTGATGATGTCTTAGCTCAATGAACCGTGAGTTTCGTCACTATCTAAACTTTCTTTGCCAGGCAATAATTACTAACTACATTGGTATGCTATCAGGGCAGTTCAGTTCTATTTATCCAGTTGAATAAATTTGAAGTTTGTAAAATCAATGCACATTCGTGAATTATATTTTAACTGACAAAGGTAGGTTTCGTGAATGAGAGTCGATTTTGCCATGCTTCGCACGCCCATGGCGGGCACGCAAAGTGAATCGATTTAGAATTTAGAGCTGAACAACCCTTGGTATGCTATATTTTTAAAGCTATCTTTCTGATAAACACTTTTTGTTACAAAGCCCAATCTAAGGAGGCGTGAATGGCTCTTAAGCGTAAAGTCGGTTTATTTGAAGGGTTGAGGTACAAAGGGGGCGGGCCTATGCTGGCCTGGTTACTTCACCGAATTTCGGGTTTAGGGATGATAGTGTTCATTGCCCTACACGTCATTGCTTCTCTAATTGGAGGCGATTTCGGTATTGCTATCAACACAATTTACGAATCTCTCTACTGCCAACTCTTCATTGTCTTTTTCGTTGTCTACCACGGCGTTAACGGACTCCGTATCATTGTTTTAGATATATGGCCAAAATTGGTCGAATATCAACGTGAAGCTACCTGGCTAGAATGGTTCATAGTGCTCCCCATATATGGCCTGACAGCTTTCATTATGGTTAGTCGTTTCCTCGCAGGGGAATAGGCCGTTCCAAAAAATAATTGGAACTACCAAGGAGAAAAATATGAGATCACGTACTGTCCCGCAACCAGCCTGGAACCTAGAATACGCAATGTGGATGTTCACTCGTCTGTCAGGGCTAGCCATTCCACTGTTCGGCCTTATTGGAATTACGGCAGCTCTAATAATGGGTGCCCGCACGCAAATGGATTTAGGAACCCTGGTGCGATGGACCTTTTTCCCGAACGTTAGCCACGTCATGAATAGCAACATCCCCGACTATATGTCCTGGGGCGGCAGCTTCTGGCAGATCATGGAACTAATGATTGCCTTCTTTGGCCTTACCCATGGATTCAATGGTCTGCGAGTTGTGCTAGAAGACTACACAAACCCTGGTTTCTGGCAAGTATTTTGGCGAGGCATCATTTTCCTTTTGTGGCTTTTCTCATTCCTAGCTGCAATTTATGTCGTTATAAGCTCCTAGCTCAGATAAAGAGAGAAACAATATGCAAAAACATCAATTTGAAGTAATAGTTGTCGGAGCCGGGGGCGCAGGTCTAATGGCGGCTTTATACGCTTCTAGACATGTTAGCACCGCGGTAATAAGCAAACTTTACCCTACGCGCTCCCATACAGGAACGGCTCAAGGTGGGGTTGCAGCCGCTTTAGGCAATACTGAAGAAGACCGCCCAGAATGGCACGCCTTTGATACCGTTAAAGGTAGCGACTATTTGGGCGATCAGACAGCCATTGAGTTCATGGCTCAAGAGGCTGTTAAAGCGGTTTATGAACTAGAACACCTTGGCCTGCCTTTTGACCGCAACCTCGATGGTACCATCGCTCAACGTCCCTTTGGAGGACACACCAACAATATTACCGGTAAACCGGTCCGCCGGGCTTGCTACGCCGCTGACCGCACCGGGCACATGATCCTCCAGACTTTGTATCAGCAGAGTATCAAAAACAAGGTTAACTTTTTTGATGAGTTCCACGTTGTGGATCTTATTGTAAATGATGGCAGAGCCGTGGGCGTGGTGGCCATTGAACTAGCAACGGGAGAGTTCCACATCTTCCACGCCAAGGCGGTTATCTTTGCTACTGGCGGGCACGGACGGGTGTGGGAGGTTACCTCAAACGCTTACGCCTACACTGGGGACGGGATAGCCATAGCCTTGCGGCGCGGCGTTCCCGCTGAGGATATGGAATTCTACCAATTTCATCCTACAGGCATCTATAAAATGGGCATCCTCATCACCGAGGGAGTGCGTGGAGAAGGCGGGGTTTTGATTAATGATAAAGGTGAGCGCTTCATGGAGAAGTACGCCCCCTCCGTCAAAGATTTAGCCTCGCGGGATGTGGTTAGCCGGGCCATGTATCTGGAAATGCAGGCTGGACGGGGTATCAACGGGAAACGCTATCTGAATCTGGATGTCACTGCCGATGTGGTCAACAAATACGCCGCAGAGGATGGACGTACCAACCCTGATGGTTCTCCATACAGAATGACAAACGAGGACATTTTTGCCAAGCTGCCGGATATTATTGATTTTTGTGAAACCTATATTGGCGTGAACCCGCTTACACAACCTATGCCCGTCCAACCGACAGCCCATTATGCTATGGGCGGCATCCCAACGGATATATATGGGCGTGTGGTGATTGACGATAAGAATACAGTCATGCCCGGCTTTTACGCCGCTGGCGAAGTGGCCTGTGTTTCTGTCCATGGGGCGAATCGATTGGGTACCAACGCTTTGTTGGATTTGATTGTCTTTGGTAAACATTCTGGACTAAAAGCTGCGGAATACGCTAAAGGCAGCAGTTTCGGCTCTTTGCCCGCTGACGCTACAGATTTTGCCCGCGAGCAATTTGCAGAATTTAACCGCGAAAATGGTACTGAGAAGGTGGTTGATATCGCTCGGGAAATGAAAGAAGTGATGTTTGAGCATGTGGGTGTCTTCCGAGTGGAAGATGGCATGCAGCAAGCTCTTGACAAAGTGCGTGAATTGAAAGAGCGTTTTAAGCATATCTCGATTGATGACCATGGCAAGAAGTTTAACACTGACGTGTTCAACGCCTGGGAACTGGCTAATTTATTAGATATAGCTGAGATAACTGCTGCATCAGCTTTAGCTCGCAAAGAAAGCCGCGGCGGCCATTCTCGGGATGATTATACGGAGCGCGATGATAAGAACTGGCTCAAGCACACACTGGCTTGGCTAGATAAAGATGGGGTACGGTTAGGATACAAACCCGTTGACATCACTAAATACGAGCCTAAGGTGCGATCTTATTAAGAGAGGAAATCATGGAAGTAAAACTTAAGGTTTTTCGCTACAATCCTGAAGACGACAAAAAGAAGCATTTTGACACTTTTACTTTAGAGGTTGAACCTACTGATCGGGTGCTGGATTTGCTGGAACAGGCAAAAGCATATCAGGATGGCACACTCACTTTCCGGCGCTCTTGCGCCCATGGCATTTGCGGCTCGGACGCGATGCGTATCAATGGTGTCAATCGTTTGGCATGCAAGGTTTTGGTCAAGGATTTGAAGTCTAAGACGATCACCGTGGAGCCTCTCTTGGGTTTAGCGGTGGAGAAGGACTTGGTGGTAGACATGGAGCCTTTCTTTGATCATTACAAATCAGTAATGCCCTATTTTGTTAATAATGATCCGCCTCCGAGCAAAGAGCGTTTGCAAAGCCCCGAAGAACGGGCGCGTTTCGATGATACAACCAAGTGCATCTTGTGCGCGTCTTGCACTACATCTTGCCCCTCATTCTGGGCAAACGATAAATACATTGGCCCATCAGCCATTGTCAACGCCCATCGCTTTATCTTCGATAGCCGAGACCAAGCCGCCAAAGAGCGATTAGAATTCATCAACGAACAATTTGGCACCCATCGCTGCCACACCATTTTTAACTGCACAGACGCCTGCCCCCGTGAAATCCAAGTTACCAAAGCCCTTAACGAAGTCAAGAAAGCCATTGCCACAGGAAGGTTAGATTGAAGAGTAAAGAGTAGCAAGTAACGATAAAAAGGCCATTGGATGCAAGTCCGATGGCCTTTTTGGCTTGGCGATTATGATACAATATGTGTAGAAATTTGCGCCTACCTTTTACTAATGGATTATCTGAATGAATCTCGCTGACATTATTAATGCTATTCAAATCAAACGTGTCAATATCACACAACACGCTCGACAAGAATCCAGAAACGATAATTTGACTTTAGATGAAATTTTCTTTTCAACTATACATGGTGAAATCATTGAAGATTACAAAGAGGATAAACCCTATCATAGTTGCTTGGTAAATGGTGAAACGCGGGAAGGTAAACCAGTGCATAGTGTTTGGGCTTATGCCGCTGATAGTAAAATAGGGATACTAATTACGGTTTATTGCCCCGACCCTAATAAGTGGATTAATTGGAAGACAAGAAGGGAAAAACTATGAAATATGTGAAGAAATGCCCCCGTTGCAATGGAACAGTTGTAGAAAAAGAAGTGACAGAAGTGTTGTATGGAGGAGTAAACACAGCTATTTTGAGCGTGAAAACTGGAGTATGCTTGTTATGCGGTGAACGATTGTATACCCCAGAGTTGGTTCGGCAATTCGAAACCATTGAAACGAAACTTGAGCATCAGGAGACTACAGAATTTCATCCAGTGGGGCAGTCATTTCAGATAGCGCTGGCGGCTTGAAGAAAGCTGAGGAATTTGGATTAGAAATACAAAACGTGAAAGGCCATTGGATGCAAGTCCGATGGCCTTTTTTGCTTTAGGGAAATTGCGTCAAATGAAATGATAAATTTAAGATGAGGCGAACACATCCACAAAATGTAGGGGCGCACCCTTGCGTCCGCCCAATGAGATAGGGGCACACCCTCGCATTCGCCTAACAGGATAGGAGCAAGTTCTATCCCTACCCCAAGGTTTTTGGCGGCGCAGAGTTTACCTAGGGGATGTTGCGCGATGAAATGTAAAAGTCCAATGGTCTTTTTATCGCAAATGCCAGGAAAGTGATACAATACTTACGTGCTTCACATTATTCTGTTTCATCTGCTAGCAAAAACGGTTGAGAAAATCTAAAAAGACAAATAATTGTTATACGACGACTTTACAAGGGGTAAAAATGGTAAAAATACCTTATATTGTTATTTGGATAATTTGTGGTGTTGTTGCAGGTTACATATATAAACAGCGCGGGCGTTCTCAAGGCATTGGTTTTTTTGGTGGAGTATTACTTGGGCCAATTGGAATTATTCTGGCCGTAATAACACCTACTCAATTAATAAAATGCCCACATTGTGCTGAAAGAATCCAGCCAGATGCAAAAATATGTCGTTATTGTGGAAAAGAAATACCAGAAGAACTTCAGCAAAAAGAAAAGACAATAACCTGGAGTGGACCATTAATTTTCGGGGCGATAATTCTGGTTGTAGTATTGTTATTGATTCTTGGCCCAATTCTTCGTCACTTATTTTGAACGCCAATACCAATTTAAACGAGTAGATGTTGCTCAGCCCAAACTGTAGTTAACTAAGACTATACCCCAGAAGTAGGCGGTACTATCTTTTGAGTTGGGAGCACTCAAAGGTTGTTGGAAAGCTCTGCCCCCACCCTGCCTCCCCCAAATGCGACAAAAAACGGTTGAATTTAGGGGAGGTGAGCAACTTCTCCCCAAATTCCTGCCTTTGGCATTTGGGGGGATTTAGAGGGGGGGAAGGTTTAACCAACAACTTTTTAGCACACCCCTTTGAGCTAATACTGTTAGTTTTATATTCCTGACTCTTCTGCAAAAAGGTCGTTTCCAGAAAAAATCGTAAGCTGACGCCCCACTTTGGGGATCAAGACAATGCCAAAAAGGGACAGCATCATCAAAAAAGTTTGTTTTACGAGGTTTTCATCC
>QMOK01000088.1 GCA_003648195.1 Chloroflexota bacterium
CGAAGAATCTCCTATGTTTACGAGAGGGAGACTCTTCGTTCACTAATCTTAGCTTCGCTAAGACACGTTCTCTCAGAGTGACACATCAACGCTTTTTTATTAAGAGGGAGTGAACGGTTACAACCAAAGAAAAGATCGTTTTGGCTACTTGGCACAGATGTAACTCCACAACCAAGAGCATCATCCCCAATCCTATCTCGGCTTCGAGGCGCTGGCCGGTGTACAAGTAGTCCGTGGGGGTGGAGCCGGTGCGCCTGACGCATTACCTCAACCCCATTGATGCCAGGTATTTTGAGTCCCAAGAGCATCAGGTCATATTCTCCCTCATTGAGTTTATCAAGAGCGTTTTCGCCACCATCTACAGCACCTACGCCGCAGCCTTCTAGCTTTAAGCTATCTTGAAGAGACTCGCGGATATTCTTTTCATCGTCAACAATCAAAATTTCAGCAGTCATAATACTCTCCCTGAGAAAAGCAAATCGTATCTTCTCAATAAACAGGGACAAGACCTCCGAGGTTTGCACTACAAAAACCTCGGAGGTCTTAGCCTCACCCCAAAATATTGAGATGATACAGCAAATCGATCATGGACTTACTTCACAATAGACTTATCATTCTATGATGCCGTCATACTGTATATTAATTACCGATAAACCTCATTTTGAATTACTAAATGGCCTCGAAAAAATTATGTTATACTACTACTGGCTTAACAAAAAGCCGGGCAGCTCTTCCAAGCTCCCGGCCACGGCCAACGCGATATGAGCGCGCGGCAAGGAAATGATAGCAAACAAACGCCGCTCACGCAAGTTGTGGGCGGTTTTTTTCGCGGTTACCACCCCTCAAATTATGGATAAACAAGTTAAATCAAGACAACGAGTTGCAGATTACGGAGAAGTATTCACCAACCCTGATACCGTGAATGCGATGCTTGATTTAGTGAAGCAAGAAACCGAGCGGATTGACTCGCGTTTCTTAGAACCTGCCTGTGGCACAGGTAATTTTTTAATTGAAATTTTGCGTCGCAAACTGGATGTTGTGGAGAAAAATTACCGCCGCAGTCAGTTGGAGTTTGAACGCAATCTGGTACTGGCGATATCGTCCTTGTATGGCATTGACATTTTGGAAGATAATGTCATCGTCTGTTGCCGACGGCTCTTTGCCCTGGCAGACGAGCGCTATACAGCCCTATTCAAAACAAAAGCCAAAGACGCCTGTCGCCGCACAATAAACTACATTTTGGAAAAGAACATCATCTGGGGCGATGCACTGGATTTGAAGACGGTTGGTCCCGAAACCCATCAAATTATTTTTGCCGAGTGGTCTTTCCCACTGCATAACAGCCAGATCAAACGGCGTGATTTTGTCTTTGCTCAGTTGATGCCAAATGACGACAAAAAACAATTGGGCTTATTTTCGCAAAATGTACATCTTTCCGATTTAGGCAAAAAAGTTTTTGTGCCTACCGAAATACATAGTTATCCAATGGTTCATTTTTTGAAGGTCGTTGAAGCCTATGATTGAAAATTATAACCCCGATGTACTCTCTTGCCTTGCAAACCTGAGCAACGATGAGGTCTTTACCCCGCCGGGCATCGTCAACCAGATGCTTGACCTGCTGCCGGAGGAAATTTGGCGCGATAAGAATATCACGTTTCTCGACCCTGCCACCAAGACGGGCGTATTTTTACGCGAAATCGCCAAACGGCTGATGCAGGGCTTGGAAGATGAAATCCCCGACCATCAGGAACGCATTAATCATATTTTCACTAAACAACTCTTTGGCATCGCCATCACCGACATCACCGCTCTGCTTTCGCGGCGCAGCGTGTATTGCTCCAAAAGTGCCAACGGCAAATACTCTGTTGCTGAGGGCTTTGGCGACTCGCAAGGCAATATCCATTTCGAACGCATTGAGCACACCTGGCAGAACGGCCGTTGCCAGTATTGCGGCGCTAGTCAGGGCGAATATGACCGTGACTCAGCGCTGGAAAGCCATGCTTACCAGTTTATTCACACCGAGAACCTGAAGGAGATTTTCAAGATGCAATTCGATGTCATTGTCGGCAACCCGCCCTATCAGCTAAGTGATGGGGGATATGGGCGGAGCGCTTCCCCGATTTATCACAAGTTTGTTGAGCAAGCCAAAAAACTTCAACCCAGATATTTGACAATGATTATTCCTGCCCGTTGGTTTGGAGGCGGAAAGGGTGTAAACAGTTTTCGGGAAGAGATGCTAAACGATGCCCGTATTCGAAAACTGGTGGATTTTGAAGACGCAAATGAAGTCTTTCCCGGCGTAGATATTGCCGGCGGCATCTGTTATTTCTTGTGGGAGAGAGATTCAAAAGGACTATGCAAGGTTGTGAATATTCACGGCGAAGTTCAAACCGCTTCCACGCGGAGTTTGAACGAGTATAAAATCTTTATACGGCATAGTGAAGCAGTTCCTGTTATTCGCAAAGTGTTGGCAAAGCAAGAAAAAACCATGAATGAGCAGGTTTCAGCGAGTAAACCCTTTGGATTGCGCACATATGTAAGACCTCAGAAAAATGGTGATATTATCCTGCGTTGGCAAAAAGGCGAAGGCCCTTATAACAGTGAAGACATTACGGTTGGTGTTGAACTGATAGATAAATGGAAAGTTATCACTTCTTATGTTGGTCATGACCACGCCGGAAATCCTGGCAAAGATGGAAAGCGAAGAGTGCTGTCAAAAATTGACATACTCTCCCCGGGGACTATTTGCACAGAAACGTATCTTGTCATTGGAGCGTTCAATAAAAAATCCGAGGCGGAAAATTTGATTGCTTATATGCAAACCAAGTTCTTCCGTTTCTTAGTTTCCCAATTTATGTATTCTCACCACATCACGAAAAATTCTTACTCTTTCGTTCCGATTTTAGACATGGGTGTTAAATGGACGGATGAAATGCTGTGTGAGCGTTACGGAATTATAAAAGAAGAGTTTAAATTCATCGAATCTAAGATTCGCCCAATGGGAGAAGAAGAAAGTGGGTAACAACTTTTTCCCGCCGCGCCCGGCGGCTGTTCCAAAAATCTACGCTTACGAAGATACAAATCCGCAATATGCGGGCTTGCTCAAAGTGGGCTATACTACCAAAGATGTGCGGGAACGGGTGACGGCGCAGTACCCAACCTTGAGACCGGGTGAGCCGCCATATCACATTGTGCTGGAAGAATCCGCCATGTGTAATGATGGCACAACCTTCTCCGACCATGATATTCATCGTCACCTGCGCAGGCTAGGCATCCCCAATCCGAAAGGCGAGTGGTTTCAGTGCACAGTGGAGGATGTGAGATCTGCTGTACTTGCCGTTCAACGTGGGGAACTGAATGAAGAACAACGTACACTCAATTTTTCCATGCGCCCCGAACAGCATGAAGCCGTTGAAAGAACAGCTACTTATTTCCGTAAATTCAAAGAAGAAGAAAATAACAAAACACCGCACTTCTTATGGAATGCCAAAATGCGCTTTGGTAAAACTTTCGCTACCTATCAACTTGCAAAAAAGATGCGCTGGAAAAAGGTCTTAGTGCTGACATTCAAGCCCGCTGTGCAAAGCGCTTGGGAATCCGACCTAAAAAACCATGTTGATTTTGAAGGCTGGCAATTTATCAAGCCCGGAGGTCTCACCTACGAAGAAGCTGATACGAGCAAGCCCATCGTCTGTTTTGGCTCTTTTCAAGACTATCTAGGAAAGAACAGAAGCACTGGCGGCATCAAAACTAAGAATGAGTGGGTACATACTACAAATTGGGATGCGGTCATATTGGATGAGTATCACTATGGTGCGTGGCGCGAAAAAGCCAAAGACCTCTTTGAGGCGGAAGAGGTAGACGAAATCAAATTTGCGGAAGGTGAAGGTGCGGAATTTTTGAAAGCGATTGATGAGGAAATTGGAGACTTTCTGCCCATCACGTCCGATCATTATTTGTACCTATCTGGTACACCTTTCCGCGCCATCGCATCGGGCGAGTTCATCGAAGAACAGATTTTTAACTGGACATATTCAGACGAACAAAGAGCCAAAGGAAATTGGCAAGGAGATGATAACCCTTATGCCATGCTCCCGCGCATGGTGTTGCTTACCTACCAATTACCTGATGATATCAGCGAGATTGCCCTGAAAGGGGAATACAACGAGTTTGACTTGAACGTCTTCTTTGCCGCCGAAGGGAAAGGGATGTTTGCCCGCTTCAAATATGAAGATGAAGTGCAGAAATGGCTAGATTTGCTTCGCGGTGCGTTTCTGCCCACCACTGTGGATAATCTCAAACTGGGCAAGGGTAACAGGCCGCCTATGCCTTTCTCAGATGTGCGGCTGCTCAACGTGCTTTCTCACACCTTTTGGTTTTTGCCTAGTGTTGCTGCCTGCCATGCGATGAAAAACCTGATGGAAGAGCGGCAAAACAATTTCTATCACAGTTACAACATCAAGGTCGCAGCTGGTGCAGAAGCAGGCATCGGTGTAGAAGCGCTTTACCCCGTGCAACGGGCAATGGGCAATCCACTAGAGAGCAAAACCATCACGCTCTCTTGCGGCAAACTTACTACTGGTATCACAGTCAAACCCTGGACAGGCATCTTTATGTTGCGCAATTCATCCAGTCCTGAAACCTATTTTCAGGCCGCTTTCCGCGTACAATCGCCGTGGACGGTCAGTAATCCCGATGGTAAAAATCCAAACACGGAAGAGGTTATTAAACACGAATGTTACATTTTCGATTTCGCCCCCGACCGCGCTTTACGCCAAATTACTGAATATGCTAGTCGCTTAAACGTAGACGAAACTGCCAGCCCAGAAGCTAAAGTTGCCGAGTTTATCAGCTTTTTACCTGTTCTAGCATACGATGGCAGTTCAATGAAACAGATTGACGCAGCGGGCATTTTAGATATGGCCATGAGCGGCACTACCGCGACTTTGCTGGCTCGTCGCTGGGAGAGTGCATTATTGGTCAATGTAGATAACGAAACGCTGGCACGACTGATGGCGAATGAGAAAGCAATGGAGGCTTTGTTGAGTATTGAAGGTTTCCGCAATCTGAATCAAGACATCGAGACCATTATCAACAAATCTGAAGCCGTCAAAAAAGCCAAACGCGACGCTAATGACAGACAACTAGACAGAGAGGAGAAAAAGAAATTAAGCGAAGCCGAAAAAGAATACAAGAGTAAACGAAAGATGATTCAAGAAAAGCTCATTAAATTTGCCACCCGTATTCCTATCTTTATGTATCTCACAGATTATCGCGAGCATACACTAAGGGATGTAATTACCAAACTCGAACCTGGACTTTTCAAACGAGTCACAGGGTTAAATGTCAAGGATTTTGAGTTACTGGTCAGCCTCAATGTATTCAATAGCGCTTTGATGAATGATGCGGTGTATAAATTCAAAAGATATGAGGATGCCAGTCTCGTGTATACCGGAATCAACAAGCATGAAGGCGAAGATATTGGCTTGTACGACACAGTTTTAAGCCGAAGTGACTACGATACGATTATCATAAATAAACCGGTAGAGACTTTTGAAACCCAATAGATTATCCTAATTAAAACGCACATCGTGTGAATACAACGAAGTCCATTATTGGCGTTAAAGGCATTGTTGAGTGAGATGGAATTTAATTAGTGGTTGGGCAGCACCATCATCACCGAAGACGGCAACGTAGTTGGGTCTACAGTCACATTGCAAGGTGATTATATCCAAGACTTCACTGCAAAAAGATCAATTTCACCACAAAGGCACTAAGTTCACAAAGAATTCTCTCGAAGAACACAAAGAAAAACTTTGCATTTTTTGAGATTTTGTAGTTTTTGTAGTAGGCTCATGTTATACTAGCCTGTAAGCACACAGTAAGCACTAATGGAAGTGGCTATGACCCGCACAATCTTTCGCAGCGGAAACAGCACAGTGGTTTCATTGCCGTCAGGAATTTTAGAGAATATAGGACTAGGTGTTGGTGATGAAGTAAACGTTGTGGCTGATGTTCAACAAGGCCATATAATCATTCAGCCAATAAATACAATGCCGGAAAAGATAACCCCCGCTCTATTAGAAGAAATCGATCAATTTATTGACCGCTGTCGCCCCGCCTTAGATGATTTGGCTGATGACAAAGCATGAAATACCTAACAGCCTCAGAGATAGCCGTCATCCACGCTCGCCTTATCCAGCGTACAGGGGAATGTTTTTTCCAAAACGCACAGCAAATTCACCATTGACACCTTGAATTATTTGGATATACTTTAAGCAGTATACCCGCCAAGCCTCTACCCTTTTGGGCACGCTCAAATATGGCGGGTTTTTTTATACATCAAGAGGTTGCATGAAATACACTAAACCCGCCATTTCATTTGAACAACAAGCACAGCGTTTACTTGACCGAGGATTGATTGCACCCAATAAAGAAGCTTTGATTCAGCATCTAAGCATGGTGAATTATTATCGTTTAAGTGCATATTGGTATCCTTACAAGCGTATTGACAGCACAGGGAATGAATGTTTCGCTCCCGACACAACATTTGAGACAATCTGGCGGCGGTATACTTTTGACCACCATTTGCGCTTATTAGTGATGGACGCTATTGAGCATGTTGAAATAACGATTTTGCGCACCCGCATAGTAGAGCAGTTTACGTTGTTGCATGGCCCATTTGGATATTGTGATCCAGGGAACTTCCATCCTAAATTTGATCATGTTCGCCTTATGCAGGAAACAGATAATGCCGTAGAGCGAAGCAAAGAAGAATTTGTACAACGGTTTCAACGCAAATATACCAGCGAACCACACTTGCCGCTCTGGATGACGGCTGAAGTGATGACTTTTGGACAATTATTCACGTTTTTTCGCTTCTTGCATAATGTAGAGAAAAAACAAATTGCTCAGATGTTAAACGTACATTTACCAGTGCTAGAATCCTGGTTGCATACCTTACTTTTCATCCGTAATGTTTGTGCCCATCATAGCCGCCTGTGGAATCGCGCAATTCCCATTCGTCCCAAATTGCCTATAGCACGTCATAGTCCTGAGTGGCACAAGCCAGTCAAGATAAGTAATCGACGCGTGTTTGTCGTGTTGACTGTGTTGAAATACTTGCTTTCCCACATCTCACCCCAAACAGATTGGAATGATCGCTTATTTAGCCTACTGGATGAATATCATGATATACCCTTAAGGGAGATGGGATTCCCTGAGAATTGGCGGGGAAGCTCCTTGTGGAAATAGATATCTAATAACACACGATTTGTCGCCCGGCGAAATCGCCATAGTGGAGGGCGCAACCAATGAGTGAATTAAACAAACCCACCGGTGAAATCATTCTCTACCAAACAGAAGATGGGCAAACAAAGCTGGAAGTCAGCCTTGAAGATGAAACAGTATTGAGTTGTTAGAATCAACTGTCAAGGAAATCTTGATAGTTCGTGTAGAAAACTCAGTTATTAAGGAATACTTAATAACTGCTGCGGATGAAAAAATATCGCCAACAACACCTCAACGCTCCATCGCCTATAAAATAGCATTTTCTGGAAGCGGTCGAGGAAACAAAGCAAATTGAAGAAGCAAAACCATACCCCAGAAAAAGTGTAATAAGAACTTCCTGGAAATTTATGAGCCAATCTGATGCTAATTCTCGTGCACCACGTACTAAAATATTTGATCACTTGAACAATCTCTTGGGTGTTGAAGGTGTTCAAATTGCAAAGCAAGTTGCTCAGCATGCTATAGATGGTGAGCGTGAAGAAAGCTTGAAACTCCTCCAAGCATATGATGCTAAATTAGGTGGCGTTAGCTTACATTGGTTTGAAGAAAAACGACAATTAGGAGTTTATCGTTCTTTGTTTTATGTGTTATTACCCTTAAAATATAGTAATGCTCCCCAGCATGATAGTCGGCGTATCATTTACAGCTCAGGAGTATATCTTGAAGAATTGATAAAGCGTATGGTACGTTTGAATATATTTGACAAATTACGCGACACTAATAACAAATTACCTTTAGGGGTACTTGTTCGTAAAGTAAAAAAATATGTTCCAGTAGACATTGCTAATGAATTAGAATGGCTTTCTCAACGAGTACACAATTATGCTAAACATGCTTATAATTTTGAGCTGGAACCGGATCCACCAGAGCATTATTTTGATTTAGATGAAGCTATTGCGGTGTATCTCATTGCCCGAAAATTAGGACTAGAATTGGAAAGCATAAGCGGAAAAACTCATGAGCAGTTAATGATGGAATAGAACAGCAACGAAAGGAGGAAAAATGTCTCTTATACGATGTAAACGTCATGGCAAGCCAAGGAAAGGAAAATATACCTATCCACGTTTCGTAAAACCAGTAGGATGGTCTAAAACTGCGGCAATATGTGTCCATCGCACGTAAGGGACTTGATCAATTATTGGTGACAAGCGCAGAGCCAGTCGCCGAGTTTTTAGATGATTTGAGGATGTGAGGAAAAATGGCAAAAATCAATTATGAAATCACGAAGCAAATCGGCGTGCTGTCCACATCTAAAAGTGGCTGGACGAAAGAATTAAATCTAATCAGCTGGAATGGGAATGCGCCTAAATATGATATCCGCGCGTGGTCTCCAGATCATGAGAAAATGGGGAAGGGTATTACTCTCTCGGATGAAGAGGTAAAGACATTAAAAACTTTGCTAGATGAAACAAAAAACTGACTCAGAAGGAAATTACCCGATGGTTGAAAGCTATGACTATGTAGCTATCAACCTACATAGTCATAGCTTGTGTTTTTCATAAGCTTGCCTTAAAAAATAAAGCGAGGTGGCCTAAACCACCTCGCTCTTGCTTTAAGAGTGTGCGTGTCACCCAGTCTTCGTTTATGACTATGCGAAAGAAAAAACGTCATAGGTGTAGGTCGGGGGTGATTGCGGCATGGCTGCTCCTTGGGAGTAATGGTGCAACTGATTGAGGAGAATTGCATCATCTTTCAGCTCCCAATATCTGCCCACACAACCAATTATAAATTATAATAATCACTCTATATACATCATAACCTCCAAGGAAGGAGATCGCTTCATGCACCTAAGCATTCACATAGAAAGAACCGGCGGCACATCATTACTCGCGGAGCTTCAAAAATTCTACGGCATAGACAGAATCATGGTTTACTCCGCAGATAGAGATAAGATCATACGAATGAACCACATCATTATTTCCCCTGCCAATGAGTCTTTAACTAAAATAAAGGCTTTCTTAGAACACACGAAAATTATCGCTTTTATTTATCAGCTTTACGCATCTTTTTTAAAGAAAAGTGATGACGTTTTGCCCTGGCACGACCCTGAAGACGTCCCAGATAATGTTGACGCCATTCAAGGGCATTTCACGCCCGACCGTTTCGCGAAACTTCTTCCCACCTCATTCGTTAGCGTCGTACTCCGAGACCCCTTGGAACGAATCATTTCCCAATACCTGCACTGGCGCAGGGCCGGGGGTAATATGGGATTTCGCGTAGAAGTACCCTACAATCCCAAAATGACTTTTGAGGAATATGCTTTCCGAGACGAATTCACCAATTTTCAAACCCGAGCGTTAGGCTCAATGAAATTGGAAGATTTTGATCTTGTGGGTATCACCCCCCGCCTAAACAACTTCGTGGCCCGCATCATCGGCAAATCCGACGAGAAAGACTTTCACGCAACCCAAATGAACTACATAGGTCAAAAGCCAAAATATGAAGACCTGGGCATCACCCCCGAAACGATAGAAAGATTCAAAAGGATTAATGACGAAGACTATAAAACCTATCAAAAGGCAATTGAGTTGGCAGCGTAGTTTGGTAGTTGGATAGTTTTGGTTCTTCAGGAAATAGCGGGGTTGCACTTAACAAAGTAACCCAACTATGTCGCTGCGAGGAACGTCTTTTGTGACGTGGCAGCCTCCCCAACTATCTAGGAGAGCCCCGCGAGGGGGCGCAGAGCGTGCCGCACCCCCAGAAAACGGGGGTTCGCAATGACATCTACCCCGTGAATTCCGAAAGAGCCATAGTTTTTTAGTTTCCTAGTTTGATAGTTGGCAAAGGCAAAAACATGAAGAATTCACTCCTGAAATTAGGCGGAGGAGCGTTAACTCTCACAGCAATCATTCTAGCGGCCTACTATTTGCCAGGTTTCCTTGCCCGCTATCGGCTGCTAATTAGCGTGGTCAGCGGCCTAACGGGGAGTCTGCTTTTTGGGGGATTATTACTTGTCAAACGACATGCCCGCATGAAAAAAGCGGGGCTAATAGCTCGGTCTTCGCTCTATAAAGATTACAGCCCAGCCGAATTCGAAGAAATAACAGCAGAAATCTTCCGGCAAAGAGGCTACAAGGCCAAAGTGACAGGAAAATCCGGCGACTTAGGCATAGACGTACTTCTATCAAAAAATGGGGAAAAAATAGGCATCCAGTGCAAGCACTACAAAGGCTCCATTGGGCCTTCGGTAATTCGAGAATTTGTGGGAGCATTAGAGGGGGCGCGGCTAGAAAAAGGGTATTTTGTGACCACCAGCCATTACACATCTGGAGCGAAGCAAGCCGCCCGGCGAACCCATTGGAATATAGAACTAATTGACGGGCAAATGTTGGGACGCATGCTCAATCAGATTGACGCCACTTTTGACGTGGAACTCATCCCCTCCCAGCGTTGGCGTGACCTGGCGCTCTTCTCGAAAACTGGCCTGTTGCTCTTCCTCATGGTAGACATCGCGGCAATACTGGGAGGCGCGGTCTACTTGCTGCTGGCTGGCTAGAACAATCGTCGTAACTGTTCAGGCTATAGCTAAATGAACTACAATGGAACGCGGATGGGCCTGCGGCCTCGCGGATTTAGCGGGTTTTCGCGGATTTAAAAGGGACGGTTCACAAATAAGCAGACACTTTCCAAATCAATATGTCGCTGAGAGAAGTGTATTTTGCGACGTGGCAGCCTCCCAGTTAGCACAAGTACACTACGGTCGGGGAGATTGCCACACCC
>QMOK01000089.1 GCA_003648195.1 Chloroflexota bacterium
TAAGGGATGGTTGAAGTCTAGCGTGATTGTATCTTCATCCTTGGCGATAATTTGGGCACTGAAAACATTATCTTTTTCATCGCGCAAATCCAAAAACGTTCCCACCTTTAAAGGAATATCAATAGCAAACTCGTCCTGATTAGCTTTGTGTATAGAAGCCGGGTCTACCTCTCCGTAAGCGTCAGCGGCAGCGAGAGGAATGGTTTTGCTCTCTCCGATCGACATGCCGTACAAGGCCTCCTCAAGAGCGGGTAGAATTTGTCCCCGACCCTGAATAAATTGAATTGGTTTGGTTTCAGCGGTGCTTTCCAAAACTTCATCTTCAATGATCAGAGCGTAATCTAGGCTGACAACAAGGCCATCTATAACTTGATTGGGGGTTTCTTCATTCATTATATTTACTCCACTTCATACAGACACAGCAGGTGCTTGAGAACCAGCTGCAATATGCCAGGTACATTCCTGGGGGCTAAAAACTAAGTGATACGTCTGCGCATTAATGTCCATGACCAGAAAATGTTTCCCAACTTCGTCTGCCCATTGACGTCCAAAACTGTGAACGCGGTGCGAATTTTTGCCAATGCAAAAACTGTGGGGGATAATTTTACCTGATGCGGTAAATTGGGCGGTGACCTCTATTTTTTTCATGGATATTGACCAGTTAAATAATCGTAAAGGAATTGGAGTGCAACTTGGGCGGATTCCTGTTTATTGGCGAGACGATCCCCCCCTGCGGTGTGGCACTTCGTCCAGGTTCCGTGCGGAGTGCTAAGCCCAAAGCAAGTGAACCCGACAGGCTTTTCGGGGGTTCCCCCGCTAGGGCCGGCAATCCCGCTCACGCTTAGGCCTACATCCGCGGCTAAGGCGTGGCGCACGCCATCTGCCATCTCACGAACGGTATTCTCGCTTACCGCGCCATATTTTTCTAGTGTATCCCACGAGACGCCTAATAAACGCACTTTAGCGCTATAAGCATAGGCCGTGATACTGCCCAAATAATAGGTAGATGAGCCGGGAATGTTGGTGATGCGGTGACCAATTAGTCCTCCCGTGCAAGATTCAGCCACGGCCAATAGCCAGCCTCGCTCGCGGAGCAATTTTCCAATTAGTTCTTCAAGGGATTTTTGCGTCATTTGTTTCCTTTGGTTTTCTACACCTTCTCCACGACCCAAAAATGAGAAAGCCCAAATATTTTTAGAGGTGTGCGCTCTAGGAGTTGCAAAATAGCGCGTAGGGCTTGTCCCAGGCGGGGGCGTTTGGCAATAATATTATCGTAAGCACCAAAAATCACGGTGCGAGAGATGAACTTGACCGGCAACCCCGCGAATAGTTTGTTCAGACCGCCCCAGGTATAAATTTCAACATGGGGGGCAAGTTTATCTCGTTGTGAACGGGGAAGGTAATTAACAAGAGGAATGTTGCCGAACATATATTCCCCTTTCCAGTATATGCCATGGGTTTCAAAGGGATAGCCTCGGTTGGGGCAGAATAAAACCAAGCGTCCGCCGGGGCGCAGTGCCCGCACTATTTCGGCGATGGCGGCGCGGTCGTCTTGGACGTGTTCAATGACTTCGTGGCTGAGGATGAGGTCAAAGGTGTTTTCGGGGAATGGGAGGTGTTCGCCTGCCGCGTTGAGGATGTGTGGGGCGTGCTGGCGGGCTTCTACCGCGCGGGGGTAGTCGTACTCTAGCCCGAAGACAGTGCCAGCTAAGGGCGCAAGATGTTTGATGTACATTCCTACGCCGCACCCGTTTTCTAGGATGCGGCCTTTAACGCGCTCCCCGGCGGCTTTTAGTGTCATTTCTAGGCGGCGTTGTTGCCCATCCCGCCAAACGTAAGATGGTTCGCCGCAGAGGGCGGCTTTGTCGTTGGCTTGGGTTTGTTGGTTCATTTTTCTCCCCAGTGAATGGCTATGGTTCCGAACATGTAGCGTTGATAGGCCACTTTTCGGAATCCGGTGGCCGCTAAATAAGCGGCGAGTTTTTCGGCTTGTAGGAAGTTTTCGGAGGAGGCGGGTAAGTAGGTGTAATCTTTTTTGTGTCCGGTGAGCGCATGTCCTAGTGCGGGGATGATTTTGCGCATGTAAAATTTAATGAGGGGTGAGAATAGGTTTGGGGTTGGCTGGGTGGTGTCTAGGGAGACGAATTTACCTTCGGGTTTGAGGACACGGTATTGTTCGGTGAGGCTTTGGGGGAGGTTGGCGACATTTCGCAGCAGGAAGCCAGAGATTACGGTGTTGAATGTGTTGTTGGGGAAGGGGAGGTGAAGGGCGTCTGCCGCGTTCCAGGCGATGTGCGGGGTGGGGTACTTTTGCCGGCCTATGTGCATCATGGGGATGGTGAAGTCTGTGGCTATGGTGTGGCTGTTTGGGCGTTGAAGAGTGGCACTCCACGCTAAATCACCGGTTCCTGCGCCAAGGTCTAGGATAAGGGCGTTGGGGGGGAGTTCGGCACGTTGAATTACAATTCGGCGCCAGCGGGCGTCTTGTCCGCCCGTTATCACCCGATTCATAAAATCATAATTAGGCGCGATGCGGGTGAACATATCCCGAACCGCGCCAGGTTGTTTGTTATTAGGTGCTGTTTTTGTTTCCACTAGTTTTTAAGAGAGGTATGTTTGGGCCATTTTTTGGCCTTCTTCTATATTGACTTTGGCAAGGAAGAACGCGCCGAGGATGAAGAGGCTTAGGAGGGAGAGGATACCGTATCTGGCGTTGCCGGTGATGACTGTTATGCTTCCCATGAGAGCTGGGCCAATGACGGCGGCGAATTTTCCGAGCATGTTGTAAAAGCCAAAGAATTCAGCGGATTTGGCTTTTGGTATGAGGCGGGTGTAGAAGCTGCGGCTGAGGGCTTGAATGCCGCCTTGGAATAAGCCTATCATGGCCGCTAGGGCGTAGAAGTGCCATTCTTTCATCATTAGGAAGCCCAGGAATGTAATTACTCCGTACCCTGAAATGGCGATGAAAATGGCTTTTTTGAGGCCAATTTTGGAAGCGAACCAATTATAGAGTAGAGCGGCGGGGAAGGCGATGAATTGTACCATGAGCAGGGCTATGATGAGGGCGCTGCTGGGGAAGCCTAGGGTCATGCCGTAGTCGACTGCCATGCGGACGATGGTGTCGACTCCGTCAATATAGAGCCAGTAGGCTAAGAGGAAAAGTCCAATTACTTTTAGGTGTCGGATGTCTTGAAGGGTGCTTATCAATTGTTTCCAGCCTAGGGCGAAGGCGGCACCGAGTTTTACGGGTTCGTGGATTTTTGGTTCTTTTACCCATAGCGCGGTTGGGATGGAGAATATGGCCCACCATACAGCAACCGAGATAAATGAGATGCGGATTGCTGTTCCGCCGTCTGGGATGCCGAATAACGCTGGTTTTTGGAACATGATGACGTTTACTAAGAAGAGCAATCCGCCGCCAATGTATCCGAGCGCGAAACCCAGTGAGGAGGCGTAATCGACCTTTTTTCCAGAGGCTACGCTGGGGAGGAGGGAGTCGTAGAAGATGTTGCCGCCAGAGAAGCCGACTGTAGCAGCTACGTAAAGCATGACGGCCAATTGCCAATATCCCTGAGAGACGAACCAGAGTCCACCGGTTGCTACTATTCCTAAAAGGGCAAAAGTGAAGAGGAATTTTTTCTTGGCGCTTCCTCTGTCTGCCACGGCCCCCAGGAAGGGGGCTAAGATAGCAATAATTATGGAGGCAATAGAGTTTGCCATTCCAAGGTAAAAGGTGCTTTCTGTAGGGTTGTTGGGGTTGGCCCAATATTCTTTGAAGAAAAGTGGGAAGAATCCGGCCATTACTGTGGTGGCAAAGGCGGAGTTGGCCCAATCGTACATGGCCCAAGCATTGATGGAACGGCGCTGAGTTTTTAAGTTCATGTTAGCCTCCAAAGGCAAAAAGTTGTTTTGGAACCTCATTATATTATAGAAATAGGAGTTGAGGGAAGTGAAGTTTTGATGGGTGTGCTAAAAAGTTGTTGTAATGTTGATTCCCATAGTTGCTAACAATATTGGCTCTTGTGTAGTATTTGTGCAAAAGGGCAAGATGAATCTTGCGTTACGGAACGTAGGGCGACATTTATGTCATCTTTGCACATTTTTTACAGATGAGCCACAATATTTTGTGGGTGAATGTTCCGGCCATGTCCGCGTTCCGTTTTTCACTCTAGTAAGGGTGTTTTGCGACCAGACATTTTTGCAAAATTGAACAATTTAGGATTTGGTTATCTGGTTTAAAATCTGTTATAATCATTGGTACGTTATAAAACATTCCCTTTATTAGCTATAATTGAAAATCTTATGGAATTTGAAAAAATTGGTCGCTATCAGATAGAAGAAGAAGTGGGCAAAGGCGGGATGGCTACGGTTTTCCGAGCCAAAGATCCGCGTTTTGAACGTGATGTTGCTGTTAAGGTGCTTCCGACCGCTTTTTTGCATGATGAACTCTTTCGGGCACGTTTTACGCGTGAGGCTAAAACAATTGCCACGCTTGAGCATAGTGCTATTGTGCCGGTTTATGATTTCGGAGAAGAAGACGGGCAACCTTACATTGTTATGCGTCTGATGTCCGGCGGATCGCTGGCTGACAAACTTGACAAAGGTCCATTGTCTCTTGAAGAAGCCGTAAAAGTTGTTTCTCAATTGGCTCCAGCTTTGGATGTGGCTCATAAACGAGGTATTATTCACAGGGATATGAAGCCGGCCAATATTCTTTTTGACAGGTATGGAGATGCTTACTTGTCTGATTTTGGCATAGCTCGCGTGACTCAGGCTGCTCAGACACTTACCGGGGAGAATGTTCTGGGTACTCCCTCTTATATGAGCCCTGAGCAGGTACACGGTGACAAAGATTTAGATGGGCGTTGTGACCTTTATGCGTTGGGAATCATTTTTTATCAAATGTTGGTCGGTAGTGTTCCATTCCAAGCTACTACACCAGCTAAGGTGATGATGATGCAGGTGCTTGATCCTGTGCCAAGCTTCTTGGATACAGGGTTGGATTTGCCAGATATGCTTGAGGTATGGCTTGAAAAAGCGATGGCTAAGGATCCAGAAGATCGTTTTGCTAATGCTTTGGATATGCTTGACGCGCTCAAAGACGCTGTGCAAGGACACGAGCATCACACTTTGAAGATATCTTCTAAGAAAGTTGGCGACAAATCAAATGGCGCGACAGTACGTCAGCAGCCGCTTACCGTGGTAACAGAATCTAAACAAAGCAAGGGTAAGTATTTTCGTTTGGGAGCTTTTGTTGTGATAGGTCTGGCTGTGATCACGCTTGGCATTTTTGGTTTCCTGGGAAAAGGTCCTTTGGCTATGCTATCGCCAGCTTCTCCCACTGAAAGCATATTAGAACCCGCGAATACGGAGTTGGCGCCCGTTGCCACGGTTGCTTCTATTTCAATTTCTCCTACAGCTACACAGCAATCACTTGTTGTGGCAACAATGGCTCTCGTAGAACCTACAGAGACATTAGCTCCAACAGAGACATTGGTGCCTACCGCCACCAGTGTCCCAGAAGTACTTACCATGGGCGGCGCGGACAAAATAGCATTCTTTAATAATAATGATATTTGGGTCGTGAACATTGATGGCAGCGATTTGCAGCAGTTAACTGAAGATGGCTCCGAAAAGCATGATCTGAGCTGGGGGCCTAATGGAGAGATACTTTATTATATTTTAGGTAAATGTATTTGGAGCTTGGAGTTGGAAAGTGGTCGCTTAGATTATGTCGCTTGCTTTGAGACGGCGCGTTTCTTAGAAGCTTTTGTGATCTCTCCAGATGGAGAGCAAGTTGCCATTAGTCTTAATCGGGAATTGTTCATTGTTCCTTTCGATAAAGAGCGTTTACGAGAAGCGCGTTATCATACGGATTTAAAAGAAATGTCAGAATGTGCGGCTTTTTCTCCTTGGTTAACTATAGAAGGCAAGGCGAGAGCGGTTGAAGAAGTTCGTTGGGCTCAAGATATGAAAAGCATTTCTGTGTTGATGTTGAGCGCACAAGGAAATATTCAAGGGGATATCATTATGATACTAGGTGTTGATGATTGTAACTATCAGCCAAATCGGCTTGACGAATTCCCCGGAACCCGTTTCCCTGTTGCGCAATATGAGGCTTCTCCGTATTTGCAGAATTTTGCTTACGATGGGGCTTATTTGTACGCTCTCACTAGTTATACCCGCAATGATGGTTATGGATACCTCTATTTTTATAATGCTGATTTACATAGAGCAAATCTGGAAGTTGACCCTATTGGCGGTGGGTGCTGTTACCGTGATCCGGCCTTTAGCCCGGACGGACGTTATTTGATATTTGCCTATCAGCCTTTTGAGGCCGGTGCTATGCCTCAATTGTATTACATTCACTACGCTTCCATAGGCACTGGGGCGAGCTATGAACCAATTCCTCTCCCAGAGGGCTTTTTCACCGACACCTTAGCTAAACCTCAACCTGTTCTGCGACCAGCTAGCGGGCAAGAATAGATGCAAAGTAACCGTTCAGGCGAGGCATTCTTGCCAGCGGAGAGAGTGACACATCTGAGTTTTTGATTAGAGGGACGTGAACGGTTATTACGTAAACTCTGACAGCGGTTTTGCGTGTCTCAAAAGTTCATAATTTATGAGTAAGACGTTTCGGCCTTCGCATACCTTTGCGAAACTTAAGTTGACGCGCTCAATGGCTCATGCTATTATGCTAGCATAATTATTTATTTGCTTTACCTTGCAAGTTTTAAGGGATTATCATTTTTATTTTATTATCGTTTTATCTGCCATTCTTTACTGTACAACTTCACTCTTTCTATTACAGGAATCTATAAACCTGCTGGCTGGATAAATTAAATTTAATTAATAAAATATCCTTTTATTAACTTGACGAGTGTGGGTAAAGCCTACTCGTTTTTATGTTTAAAGGAGTGGCACAGTGAGCTTGGAATTTATTATTCGAATTATTGGCATGATAATTTTAGGGGTTAGCGGAGGGTATTTAGGGGTCAATTTAAGCACTTTTAGCGCAACTTCCCCTCAAGAGAACGCGGCTATCTTTTCCTTGGTGGGGGCATTGATAGGATTAATACTGACGCCATTTTTGACAACGCGCCCATTAAAAGCATTGCAGGCGTTATTTTCCCGGCTAGAGACGAAAACTCTGGGGTCAGGGTTGATAGGTTTGTCAGCCGGTTTGGTAATTGCGGCCTTACTGGCCTTTCCGCTTTCTTTGTTGCCCGCCCCATTCGGAGAAATTTTACCCTTTATTGGCGCACTTCTTTTTTCTTATTTTGGAATTGCTATTTTTGTCATGCGCAGGAATGATTTGTTCTCGGTTTTCCGTGGCAAGGTATTTAAATCATCAGAAGACAGCAATAAGCTAAGCAAAGGAAGCGAACGGACTATTTTGATCGATACAAGCGTGATCATTGATGGCCGGATTGCTGATATTGCCGAGACAGGATTTTTGGTAGGAGAATTGCTCATTCCTCGGTTTGTGCTTGATGAGTTGCAGTATGTAGCCGATTCAGCCGATGGCTTACGGCGGCAGCGAGGACGGCGTGGAATGGAAATTTTATCAGGATTGCAAGAATCTCAAACAATCCCTGTTCGAATTAGCGATATTGATGTTGAGGGCACAAAAGAAGTCGATAGTAAATTAGTTATTCTGGCACGCCAAATGAGTTGTCCCATTTTAACAAACGACTACAACCTGAATCGAATAGCTGAATTGCAAGGGGTACCCGTCTTGAACATTAATGAATTAGCAAACGCGGTTAAGGCAGTGCTTTTACCAGGGGAGTCTGTGGATGTGGAAATTATCCAAGAAGGAAAAGAGCGTGGACAGGGAGTTGGTTATCTTTCGGACGGAACTATGGTAGTCGTTGAAGGCGGGCAAAATTACCTCAACAAAGAGATAGTAGTTCTCGTTACCAAAGTTTTGCAAACAGCTGCTGGGCGGATGATTTTCGCTCGCCCAAAGAACCTTTAGCAGTTTGTTAAGAAGTTGTTGGGAGAAATAGCATGTCTGTAAAAATATACAATACGCTTACTCGAAAAAAAGAACCTTTTGAACCATTAGAACCCGGCAAAGTTTTGATGTATGTCTGCGGACCGACTGTATACGATAAAGCCCACGTTGGGCACGCTATGTCAGTGTTAGTCTTTGATATTATTCGCCGTTACCTAGAATATCAAGGATACAAAATAAAACATGTCTCAAACTATACCGATATTGATGACAAGATCATCCAACGCGCCGCAATAGAAGAAGTTGAATATTCAGAAATATCCAAACGATACATTCAAGAATTTGAGCAGCATCTAAAAGACCTTAACATCTTGCCGGCCAATATCTACCCTTTGGCTACAGAAGAAATAAGCCATATCATTAAAGCTATTGAAAAATTGATAGAGAAAGGATACGCATACCCTGTTGAAGGAGATGTCTACTATAGGGTAAGAAAATTTAACGAATACGGCAAACTTTCGGGACGGAACGTTGATGACATGGAAGCCGGCACCCGAATTGCAGTGGATGCCCGCAAAGAGCAGCCAATGGACTTTGCTCTCTGGAAAGCGGCGAAACCTGGCGAGCCTTTTTGGGCCAGCCCCTGGGGAAAAGGCCGCCCGGGATGGCACATTGAGTGCTCCGTAATGAGCCTTGTTCACCTCGGAGAACAGATTGACATCCATGGCGGAGGGAACGATCTTATATTTCCTCACCACGAAAACGAAATCGCTCAAAGCGAAGCCCTAAACGGCAAGCAATTCGCAAAATATTGGGTTCATCATGGCATGATGCAACTCTCAGGCACGAAAATGTCTAAATCGCTAGGCAACTTAGTCACTGTAGATGATTTTCTAGAGCAATATGGCCCCGATACCTTGCGGATGATGATCCTTAACTCCAGCTATCGAAGCCCATTAATCTACAACGATGAAACAATCCAGCATGCCCAAAGCGCTTTGCAGCGGCTGCGTTCAGCCTTGCGCCCGGCGCGTCCTCAAGAAAATGCTTTAGAATACAAAAAATTGCGTGAGCAAACAGAGATTACCCAGCAGAAATTTATAGAAGCCATGGATGACGACTTTAACACCGCCGGAGCGTTGGGACATCTTTTTGACTTGGTCCGTACTATAAACCAATCCCGTGACCAAGGCGCAGATGCTGAAACCCTAAGCGAAGGGCAACTCCTCCTGCGAGAGCTAACCGGCGTACTAGGCCTAAACCTTGAACTCCCAGAGAAAAGTGATGGCGATATTGCTCCATTCGTAAACGTTCTCATAGAAACCAGAAACGAACTGCGAGATCAAAAACTTTGGGCACTTTCTGACAAAATACGAGACCAACTTTTAAAGCTAGATATCGTCCTAGAAGATGGTACTGCTGGCACTACTTGGCACTGGAAATAGGTCGTTGATTTTTTATGAGCGAATGGATTGTTGGTCGTAACCCCGTTTATGAAGTTTTGCGAGCTAAAAGAAGAAGCATTCACCAACTTTTAGTCGCTCGTGAAGTTAATAAAAAAGGTCATCTTGGCGACATTTTTAAATTGGCGTCTCGCTCCAATGTGCCTGTGAAAAGAGTCCCCCGAGATCAATTACATGGCTTAGGCACTAATCATCAAGGAGTAGCTCTGAAAACTAGTGCTTACCCCTACGCGGAAATAACAGACATTTTAGGGTTGGCTGAAAAAAAAGGAGAACCTTTACTAGTCTTGGTACTAGACGTCCTAGAAGACCCACAGAACGTAGGAACACTAATCAGAACCGCTGAAGCCATTGGCGTTCATGGTATCGTACTTCCTTATCGACAAACCGCCACCATTACTCCAGCAGTTGTGAGTGCTTCATCGGGCGCGAGCGAACATCTTTTCATGATCCAAGCTAATATAGCGCAAACTATCACGCTCTTAAAAGAAGAAGGAGCTTGGGTGGTAGGTCTAGAAACTGGAGAGGATTCCCAATCCCCAAGCCAAATTGATCTCTCTGGCCCAATAGTAGTCGTTGTAGGCAGCGAAGGGCAAGGGATGCGAAAGTTAGTTCGTTCTTCGTGTGATTTCTTAATGGAACTACCCATGCGGGGACAAATCGATTCCCTCAATGCTGCTGTAGCGGGTTCGGTGGCTTTGTTTCTAGCTTGGGAAGCCCGGAATTATCTTGGACGAAATTAAAACTGAAAAGAGAAATTGGGTTTGATAGGTGACTAATTGGAGTTAAGCCTTTCCTTATTGATGCTTTTTTTTGAGAGCAAAATACTCCGCATTAGGAGTGACAAGTCTTCGTCAAGCAGAGTTCTAAAAAGCGTAAAAAAGCCAATGTGTATTACCCATCTGCTGCCTTAAATCGACAGCGAGACTGTATTGACGATTACTGCCAAACCTGATAAACTCTTGTTTCGTTGGCGACTTTAGTCTTGCGGTTCACTAGGGCTTCTGTTATAATGCCTGCGCTTTAACGAGAAATGTTTGGTAGCTTACGCCGATGTAGCTCATTTGGTAGAGCAGTCGCCTTGTAAGCGACAGGTAACGGGTTCGACTCCCGTCATCGGCTTGCGAACTGTATTTATTTAGTCGTTTTACAAAATAACAACTCGGGCGGGTACCGAAGTGGCCAAACGGGGCTGACTGTAAATCAGCTGGCATACGCCTACGGCGGTTCGAATCCGTCCCCGCCCACCTTATTACTCGCTGGCGAGATACCTTTCTTGTCGGCGTGTAGTTTGTAAAAAGCCAGCCCCCGTAGCTCAGGGGTAGAGCGCATTCTTGGTAAGAATGAGGTCATGGGTTCAATTCCCATCGGGGGCTCTACGTAAAATGGCTTAGAAAAAGTTAGGTGAGTTTGATTTGTAAGGAGAACAATAATGGCCAAGGAAAAATTTGAACGAACGAAACCGCACTTAAATGTAGGAACAATAGGGCACATTGATCACGGAAAAACGACCCTGACAGCAGCAATAACAAAAACGCTGGCA
>QMOK01000090.1 GCA_003648195.1 Chloroflexota bacterium
ACGCAGATAAAAACATTGTTTTTAAAATCCGCGTGAATTCGTCCAATCCGTGTCATCCGCGTTCTATCAACCCTCGATAACCCAAATCTAAAGGTATACCCATGAAAAAACTAACAGGAAACCAAATCCGCCAATCATATATTAACTTCTTCAAATCCAAAGACCACAAATTCGTCCGCTCCTCGCCTCTCGTGCCCGGCGGAGACTCTACCCTCCTCTTCACCAACGCCGGGATGGTGCAATTCAAAGACGTCTTCCTCGGAACAGACGTGCGCGACTACGTTCGGGCAGTCAACTCCCAAAAATGCCTGCGCGTAGCCGGAAAGCACAACGACCTCGAAGACGTAGGACGAGACGACACCCACCACACATTTTTCGAAATGCTCGGCAACTGGTCATTTGGTGACTACTACAAAAAAGAAGCCATCGAATGGGCTTGGGAGCTCCTCACTGAAATCTGGGAACTCCCGCGCGAAAACCTCTACGCCACTGTCTTCAAAGACGAACAAGGCGAAATCCCCACCGATGAAGAAGCCGCCGAACACTGGCTCCAGCAGCCCGGATTCAATAAAAGCCATCTCTTTTACCTGGGGCGCAAAGACAACTTCTGGGAGATGGGAGACACCGGTCCCTGCGGACCCTGCTCCGAAATCCACATTGACCTGCGTCCCGAAGACGGACCCTTCACCGACAAAGCCATCCTCGACACTGACCGTTTCATCGAACTCTGGAACCTGGTCTTCATCCAATACAACCGCAAAAGTGAGACGCAATTAGACCCCCTCCCCGCCACCCACGTAGACACCGGCTTGGGGCTAGAGCGCATAGTCGCCGTGCTCCAGGGCACCACCTCCAACTATCGCACCGACCTCCTCTCCCCTCTCCTCACCGCCACCCAAAAACTTGCCGGACACACCGACCAAGAGCGCGAAGCCAACCTCACCCCCTACCGCGTCATCGCCGACCACGCTCGCGCTGCCACATTTCTCATCGCCGATGGCGTCATCCCCGGCAACCTGGGACGCAACTACGTTTGCCGCATGATAATTCGGCGTGCCTATCGATTTGGTGGGCACATCGGCTTGCACGAACCATTCCTAGCCACTATTGCCCAAGTCGTCATCAAAAACTACGCCGAGGCTTACCCCGAACTGGCACGCACTCGCGACATCATTCTCGACACCATCACCCGCGAAGAAGAGCAGTTCCAGCGCACCCTCAACAAAGGCACCGCTCACCTTGAAACTCTCCTCAACAATGTAAAAACCACCCTCTCCGGCGAGCAGGCAGCCGACCTCTACACCACCTACGGCATGCCCCTCGAAATTGCCCGCGACATCGCTCATGAACGCGGTCTCAAGGTAGACGAAGAGGGTTTCCACAAAGCTATGGATGAGCACCGCATAGCCTCAGGGGCTGGGCAAAGCATGGGAGAAGTGGGCGGAGAAGAGGTGGAGGTCTACAGCACAATCCTGGCTAATTTGCAGGAGGAGGGCAAGGTGGGAGTCGCTGGGGTGGAACACAATCCCTACGGGGAACTCTCTCTAGCGGGAGAGGTTCTATCCCTGGTGCGTGATTCCCGTCCCGTGGATGTTGCCACCGAGGGAGAGAGCGTGAGCGTCATCCTCCCCCAAACGCCTTTCTACATCGAGTCCGGCGGGCAAGTCTCCGACACGGGAACAATTACCGGCGAGGGCTGGGAGATTCAAATAGGAGACATCTACCAACCCGCCGCGGGGATAATAGTCCACGCCGGTACAGTGACCAAAGGCTCCCCCCAAGTGGGAGATAGCGCCACCGTTCAGGTAGACGCCCAACGCCGCATGGACATCATCCGCAACCACACTGGGACGCACCTCCTCCACGCCGCCCTAGACAAGATTGTGGGCGACCATGCCCGTCAGGCTGGCTCACTCGTAGCTCCATCTCACCTGCGGTTTGATTTCACCCACCCCCAAGCACTCACCCCCCGGGAACTAGAAGAAGTTGAGGCTGAGGTAAATCGCCGCATTTTGGAGAATCACCCCCTAGAAATCAAGGTCAAACCTATCCAAGAGGCCATAAATGAGGGCGCGCGAGCATTGTTCGGCGAGAAATACGGCGATATTGTGCGTACCATCAAAACCGGTGATTTTTCTTACGAGTTGTGCGGGGGAACGCACTGCAAAACAACGGGTGATGTGGGCACGTTTTTGATTATCAGCGAGGGCAGCGCGGCAGCCGGGATTAGGCGCATTGTGGCAGTTACCGGGCGTGAGGCTTACAAGCTCATTCAAGAGCGTTCGCGGCTTATCAAGGAAACCGCTCAAGCCCTATCTGCCAACCTAGATCAAATCGCAGAGAAAGCGGCTTTAACCGTGGAGCATCTCTCTGCGGCTCAGAAAGAAATCGAAAACCTGCGCCAAAAAGTTGCCGCCGCGGAACTCGTGCAGGCTCTAGATAAGACTCTGGTTGTTGGCGATGTTAACGTGTTAACTGCTACCTTAGACGGTGCAGACATGAACGCCCTTCGCCAAATGGCTGATCGTTTCCGCCAAAAATACCCCGAAAAGGGAATCGCCGTTTTAGCCACCGTGATAGATGGCTCCCCTTTGTTGATTGCCGTTGTGACCGAAGACCTGGTTAAGCGCGGCATTAAAGCCGGAGACCTGGTGCAATTTGTAGCTCGTCAAGTTGGCGGCGGCGGGGGAGGACGTCCCACCCTGGCGCAAGCGGGCGGGAAAGACCCCAGTAAGTTGAAAGAGGCTTTGGATAGTGTGCGCGGCTGGGTTGAGGGTAAGGTGATAGAGGGCTAGTGACTAGAAATCAGAGAAATAAAAAAGATAAAGAAGCTAAGGTGATTTCACTACAAAAAGATCAATTTCACCACAAAGGCACTAAGTTCACAAAGAATTCTCTCGAAGAATTTGCACTCTTTGAGACTTTGTAGTTTTTGCATTAGACTCTGGCGCAATGCACTGTAGAATCAGCACACCTCGGAGACAACAATCTCCGAGGTGTTTTTTTTGTTCACATCCCAATTTACCGATTCTCTAGTTTTGTGTGATATACTGTTTATACAGATATTCTGCATAAGCTGAAATACCGAGTGAGGTTTTTATGAACACAAATGTTCAAGTACGCAAACGTGGAGTGGTGACTTTACCTATTGGTCTGCGGGAGAAGTATGACATTCAGGAAGGGGATACTTTCCAATTGCTAGATTTGGATGGATTATTTGTACTTACCCCTCTTACTCCCATGGTTCCAGAACTAGCGCGTGAAATCGAGAGAGCACGCATGGAAGCCGGTTTGACTACTGAAGATTTATTATCTTCTTTGCGCGAGCAACGTGAGCGTTATTATCACGAAAACTATGGGACTGATGACGAGTTATCGTAAACCCAGAGTCTTCGTAGACGCCGATGCGCTTTTCGCGGGTGTAGCTTCTCCAAGCGAGAATGGTGCTAGCTTGGTTACTTTGCGTCTTGCCGAAATCACTCTGATAGACGCTTTGACTTCCCAGCAAGTAATTGTTGAAGCAGAACGCAATCTAACGGAAAAGCTACCGCATAAACTCCCTGAATTCCGGCTTATAGTTAGTCGTTGCCTCCAAGTTGTTCCCAATCCCCAGCCAGATGAACTGATTCCATATAAAGGAGCAGCTGATACCAAAGACCTCCCCATTCTAATTGCTGCCGTTCGCGAACATTGTCCTTATTTGATCACTTTTAACATAAAGCATTTTCAACCAGGGCACGAGACCGTAAAAGTGTTACGTCCTGGCGATTTTGTACTTGCCATACGTGATAAACTAAGTCATTTGATGTTATAGGGTAATATGAGCGAGCGAGGAGGAATCAGGAGAATAAAAAAGATGAGGAAGCGAAGGTGTAATGCACTCAAAAGCGGAGTGCAATGCACCGTAGAATCAGCACACCTCGGAGACAACAATCTCCGAGGTGTTTTTTTGTTCACATCCCAATTTACCAGTGTGCAAATTTCCTAGTTACTGGTCACATGCCCTTTAATGAGTGCTATAGCTTGCCGAATAAGCTCGCGGTTTGATTCCGTTTGGTGCCAACGGCTGGCGCCGGATGAGTGCGGGAGGGGGATGATCCAGCGGCCTTCAATTTGTTTTTGGGTTCCGATGATCTCGGTGAGTTTGAGTTTGCGGGGGAAGTAGAGGCTGATGGCCAAGCGGCCAATGGGGATGATTATTTGAGGGTCAACGAGTTCAATTTCACGCGCTAAATAGGGGCGGCAAAATTCTTGCTCCGCGCGGGTGGGGACGCGGTCTCCGCTGCCAGAGGGCTGACGGCCAGGGTAGCATTTGGTGACTGCGGTCATGTATTGCGTGGCTCGGAACCAGTCTTCTTCTATCCCGGCTTCGGCCAGCCAGTTGAAGAGGCGTTTCCCGCTCCCCGCGTTGAACGGGCGTTTTGCTTCCACTTCGGTGATGCCTGGAGCTTGGCCGATGGTCATGATTTTTGCTCCCATGACGCCTGAGACCACGGCTGGGGGATAGACTTCGTAGCCGGCATCCAGGCATAGGGTGCATTGACGCATGGTTTGGTGAAGCTCTGCGAGTGTGCTGATTTGCTCTATTTTCATAATTCTCCGTAGTTCATACTCAGACTTCAGAAGTCTGAGTATAGCGAAATGTTATCTGTGTTCGATAGAGGGTTAGAAAAACCATCCATTCACTTTTTCCCAGAGGGGAGGGGCTAGAATTAACAGGCCTATTAGAACCGAGAAGAAGGCCGTAATTAAGACCGCCGCTGCGCTGACATCCTTGGCGATTTTTACTTTAGGGTGTGATTGAGGGTGGAGCAGGTCTAGGGCGGTTTCTAGGGCAGTGTTGAAAAACTCGGCTGCCCATACTACGGCCATGGTGAGGAGGATGACGGCCCACTCTAGTGGGGTGATGGAAAGCCAAAGTCCCAGGGCGAGAACGGCAATGCATATCCCTGTATGAACCCAGGTGTTTGGTTCCGTTTGCAAGGGGTGTTTTAGCCCTTGAATGGCGTATTGAATGGATTGCCAACGTGATTTGATGAATGAGAGCATAGTAACGAGTGAGGAGTGAGATGCGTTTTATTTTTTACTCATTCCGTTCCACTTCTATATTTAGATCTAATTTTGCTAAAATTTCCGATTGAAGCCCCCACATGAGAGATTTCTCTTCTTCGGTGGCGTGGTTGTGGCCGAGGAGGTGCAGTACGCCGTGGATTATTAGTAATTGGAGTTCTGCCGCGGCGGGGTGGCCTTGCGCTTGGGCTTGGATGGCGGCTTTTGGGTATGAGATGAGCACATCGCCTAGGTAACGCTCTCCTGTATCGGGGTCGATGTCTCCCGCTGAAAATGAGAGTACGTCTGTGGGGGCGTCCACGCCCCGGTATTGGCGATTCAACGCTTGAATTTCTCCATTCCCAACAATTAATATTGTTAGGCCTATGCTTTCGGTTATGTTCAAGTGCTTAAGAGCGGTGAGTGTGGTTTGCTTGAGAAGCGTTTCGTTGACTTGTTCTTGGAATTGCTTGTCGATTTCAAAGCGTATCATGTTTCTCTTTGTGTTCCACTGTTTGTTGGTATAAGGGGATGGTTTTTACGTCTATCGCTGCCGAACGGCCTTTTTTCATCTCGGGGTAATTGATGCGTGAATGATAAGTTCCTTTTAGGGTGGCTGTGAATGAGTCGATGATGGTGGTGAGGTCTTTGAGAGTGAGCGGAGTTTCGCTTAGCTGCCCAGTTTCAAGTCGTTTATCGACAATTTCTTTTATTAGTGTGTGCAGCTCTTCTGTGTTTTCGGGGCGTTTGGCACGGGCATAGGCTTCGCAGCCGTCTGCTAACATGACAAGCGCGGTTTCTACTGACTGCGGTTTTGGCCCTGGATAACGGAACTTTGAGATGTCAACTAGGTGCTCATCGCCTTCTGCTTTGTTTATGGCTTGCGTGTATTGATAGCGGGTAAGGGATGTGCCATGATGTTCTAGGATGAAGTCTTGTATCCGTTTGGGAATTTTGTATTCGCGGGCTAGTTCTACGCCATCGAAGACGTGTTGAATGATGTGCTGGGCGCTTTCGGCAGGCAGCATATCGTCATGGGTGTTAAGTTGGCCTGGGATTTGGTTTTCGACAAAGAAATGGGGAGATACTGCTTTTCCTACGTCGTGGTAAAGCGCTCCCACACGAGCTAGGAGGCTATTGGCGCCAAGACGTTCGGCAGCTTGCTCTACTAGATTGGACATTTGGAGGGTGTGTTGGTATGTGCCGGGTGCTTCTCGCAAGAGTAGTTGCAATAGCGGTTGGTCGGGACGCGAGAGGTCCATTAATTGCAGTGTGGTGGTCAATCCTAAAAGGGGAGCTAGTGTGTATTCTATAAGAATTGTTAGCCCCGCCGAGGCAACCCCGCTAAAAATTGAGGCGCCAACCAAGGTTATTAATCCTTGCCAATCTGTGCCCGAAGAGAAAATTCGATAAGCTACTATCACCGATGCGCCCGCAGCAGAGATAAACCCAGCCGCGACTAGGTAAGTGGCAATTCGCTGTGAACGTCTCAGTGCCAGAACGCCAATGATTCCTCCTAGTGTGTAGTAAAGCGTTAAATCAAGAGCGTTGGGCAATCCATAGGTCATTAAGATGGCTAAAGGAACGATTGTAAATAAAGCGGTTTTGCGATCTATTAATACGGAGATGATTAATGGGTAAGCGGTGATAGGGAAAAGATAAGGGATGACAACGTGCCCAGGAATAACGAGTCGTCCCAAGATCAAGAAAATCATCAAAAGGCCTACTAGCAAGAGAAGTTTTTTAAGCTGATACGTTATGGCAGGGTAGGCACGGAAGAATAGAATGACTAAAACAGTTGCTAAGGCAACAATGGCACTCACGCCTGCTTGTTCATCCTCTCCCATAGTGGAAGTTAATAAACCAACTTGTTCTAGAGCTTCAATATCCTCGGCTTGTGCTATTTCTCCCCGCCGCAAGATTGTTTCTCCCGCGGCAATAGAGCGAGTGACTGCGGCAGCACCTTCGCGGGCTTCTTCCCTGGCAATTTCTGTTTGCTCCTCATTATAAAGACTGTTCGGAGACACAAAGGCTGCCGCGATTTCAGAGACAATAGCCACTTCGTCTTCTGGCAGTGAGAGGCTGACTAAAGAAGGCGCGTTCCGGCGTGCTTTTTCTAGCTCATATTCTCGGATAGTGCTTCGCATAACCTGCTCAAGAACTACAATGGCTTCTTGGCGTACCACTTGCCAGCGCGTATCGTTAAGTTCTAAAATAGCTTGCGCTGTTTCTGGTGTAAGACGAATACCTTCTAAGGCTGCTAAATCGGCTAGTTTTTGTTCTTGGGTGGCATATTCGTCCCCGCGCACAGTTTGAATGAAATTCAAGGCAGCTCGTAAGTGCTGTAATTGCTGGCGAGCAACCCCTGTATCGCGAAAAGTATAAACATCGGTCACATTGCTTGCCGCTTGCTCTTTGCTCTCGTTGGTAAGTACTTCGCTTATGTAGCTTATAGCGTAAGGAGCAAGAATATCTTGGCTGGCTACTTCACCCTCTTTTATAGTGACCACAGAAAGAGTACCAGAAAGAGGCCAGGAGACAGCAAACCAGCTTAATGTTATAGCTACAAGCATCATTACGCTTAAAATAATGTATCGCTGTATAAATTTCTTGCGTTTTTTGTTTGACATATCTTATACGCCTTCCCAAAATTGGTGAGGGTTGGTAAGTTGGTTGCAGGGAGAGGAAGCCGCCTTGTAACTACTCAGGCATGTCATTGCGAAGCGGTGTTTTCCCGCCGAAGCAACCTCCTAGAGCATCTGGGAGACTGCTTCGGGGCAAAAAATACCCCTCGCAGTGACATTTCAAAGGTGGGCTGAGTAGTTACGCCGCCTTAAAACATATTCACTATTCACATTAACCAAGAAGCTCGCGTACCAGCTCGTTAGCAACTCTGCCATCTGCGCGTCCTTTAATCTTGGGAACTAACGCCCCCATCACTTTGCCCATCTCGCGCATAGAAGTCGCGCCAACTTGAGCAATTGTCTCCTCGACCAACTCACGCAACTCTTCCGCGCTAAGCTCTTGCGGAAGGAATTCTTGTAAAATAGCAATCTCAGCTTCCGCTTCCTCAATTAAGTCTGGACGCTTTGCCTTCTTAGCGCCCTCAATGGTCTCACGGCGAGCTTTAACACCTTTTTGCAGAACGCCCAAAACCTCAGGGTCTTCCAATTCATCGCCTTTATCAACTTCAACGTTCTTCACCTCGGCTAGCGCCATCCGCACCACTCTTTTCCGTAAACTATCACCAGATTTCATAGCCGCTTTCAATTCTTCTCGTAATTGCGCTTTCAAATTCATATAGACTCCTTAGTAAAAGGTGCAAAAGACGCCAAGGATGCAGAGAATACAAATTGCCATTCTTTAGTTCTTTTGCCTTTTTTGGTTCTTTTAGTTACTCTAACACCTCTTGCCCTTCTTCTATCCCATAGGATACCGCATCTTTTGACCGCCCAGCAAATGAAGATGCAAATGAAAAACAACCTGATTGGCGTCTGGGCCATTATTAATAATCAAACGATACCCCGATTGGCTAATACCTTCCTTCACGGCCAGTTTTTGAGCCACCGTGAACAAATGTCCCATCAACTGCTCATCTTCTTCTGACAATTCAGATACCGCCGCAATATGTTTGTTGGGCACAATCAAAATATGCGTTGGCGCAGCCGGATTAATATCCCGAAACGCGGTCACCAATTCATCTTTATAAACGCCCTCGCTAGGTATCTCACCGGAAACAATCTTACAAAACACACACTCGGTCATCATTATCCTCCATTTAGACAAAACCTATCATTCTGGGGAAACCCCTAAGTGAATCCGTTATTTAACCTTTTGCTTAATTATACGCTAAACCGTTACCTTGCCTTCCAACCCACGGGGAGTGGTGGACTCTAAAAGAACAGGCGTAATGCTATTCCACAAGTTTCTAGGATACTGTGCCCGCACTCGCAAATAATTATCTGTTAATCCGCGCAATTCCCATCCCCCGCCATCAAGGCTGGTCGCGCTTTCCCAAAGCACATTCAACTTACGACCTACAAAACGCCGCCTATACTCCGCTGCAGAGCTGGTTAGCACCTCGCGCATAGCGGCATTGCGCTCCTTGCGGATGGGGTGTGGCACCTGGTTAGGCATCTTGGCGGCAACCGTCCTCTCCCGCGCGGAGTAAGTGAACGTATGCCCGCCAGCGAAGTTCATCTCCCGCACAAACGCCAAACTCTCGGCGAACTCCTCTTCGGTTTCTCCAGGGAAACCTACCATCACATCGGCAGTGAGCGCGGCTTCTGGCGTCACCGCCCGCACCCGGCTTAGGAGCGTGGCATAACCCGAAGGCGTAATCTTGCGAGCCATGCGGCGCAGCGTAGCGGCACATCCCGACTGAAGAGGTAAATGCAAATGACGGGCCACACGCTCTGAAGCCAGCAGCTCGATGAGAGCGTCTTCCACATCCCAAGGCTCAAGAGAAGAAAGCCGCACCTGGGGAACATCGGTTTCACTCAAAATGGCCTTTACCAAATCTTGTAATGCTAACCTTTCTTCAAAATCATGCCCCCACGACCCTAGATGGACGCCGGCGAGAACTACTTCCTGGGCGCCGCCGCGTAAGGCAATTCTCACATCGCGCAACACTGCCTCTATGGGAACGCTGCGTCCATTCCCCCGCGCGATGGTGGTGATGCAAAAAGTACAGTGATTATCGCATCCATCCTGAGCCTTAATGACTGCGCGAGTGCGTACTCTTGGCCCCGGCACAATGACGCGCTCTAAAGATTTTTGGTCAATCTTTTCTCTGTCTAACCCCAAGAAATTGAGCACAAATTCGTCTTTGGCATCGTTGGGAATTACTTCGCTAACGCCCGCGAGTTGGGAGGCTTTTTGTGGCTCTAGGGTTGCCCAACACCCAGTTACCAGCACTTGCCCCGCCCCTTTGCGGGCAACCCGCCGAATCATCTTTCGAGAATCGGCGGCTGCGGCTACTGTCACTGTGCAAGTATTTACAATTGCTAAATCAGCATCTGCGGGATTGGCGGTTAGGCTATGCCCAGCAGCTTGAAATTGTTGGGCGTATGCCTCAATTTCACTCTGATTTAAGCGGCATCCAACCATGTCGAGATATATTTTCATCGGTAGTTAAATACTTGGGCACGACCTGAGAGAGTTTACGGCTCTTTGACAGTAAAATTGTCAAAGCGAATATCCACCCCAGACTCATCAAAAGCGCCTGCCATCAACCCCACGTCTCCATTTGAGAACGAGCTGTCGTCTGTTTCGGCCACCAGGTTCCCGTTCACTACCAAAGTCAAATGTGAGCCAACGCACTCAGCTCGCAAGTGATTTTCGGCCTTTTCTGTGAAAATTGCTTCAGAAGGCTGCATTTGGCCGGCGGGCTGAAGAAGCACTTGTTCGCCGTTTGTTGTTTTCCCAATGGCGTAATATCCATCGCTGCTAATCAAGAAGAAATAAAAATTATCCTCATCCAGATAACGGCAAATGACGCCAAAATCATTATCATCGGGGCCGCCTGCTTTAGTGGTATCCACTTCAACGACAACATCCCCAAAATTCAAACCGGGATTAGCCCAATAATCAATTTGGCTCACATTAACAAGAATTTGGTATGTGCCACTCTCATAATCTGTTATGCCTTCTTCGTTACTAACCTGGTCCCAACCGCTAGTGGGGTCGGAAAAATCATCTTGGAATAACACCATCTTATCTGTTGAGGTGGCGTCAGATTCCCCGGGAAGTATATCGGTACTGCATGCTAACGAGACAAAAATAAGAAGGCTCACAGCAAATAGCAATTTAAAATTGTGTTTCATA
>QMOK01000091.1 GCA_003648195.1 Chloroflexota bacterium
AACCAGGCCGGCTCCTAGCGCGGTCACGAACCATGTAAAGCCGGTTGCTAATAATGCTTGCAGGACAGGATGTAGATTTTCAAACCATTGGATCATCATCATCATTTCCTTTTTCATTTTCGGCCACAGGGTTGATTCCGCGCCGGTGACGAGCTTAGACGAAAAGCGGGGCCATTTCCAGTTTTGTTGCCATTTCTGCCATCGCTTCTTCGGTTGGAGCTGATTGGAAGCGGCTGGCGGCATCCAGTACTTTAGGTAGCAGGTGGATGTCACCGGCTGTGTTCAAAAAGATACCCGGACGGCCTAGCGCCCAATGTACTACTTGGTCAATATTGGCTTGGTCTTCGAATGGTTCGTACCAGGTGCTGCGGGTCTGCGTTTTATCTCCCCATGGCCTGCGGACAAGGGTCTTGATGGCTTGCATGGCTACATTCCGCTCTTGACAAATGGCTGCGAGAGCCTCGAAATCGGCGGCATATTGAGGGTTTTGCATCATGGTATAGTTGTAGGGCAAGAGTACCGAGTCAAAGTCAAAACGCTCCAGGCTGCGCTTGTGCATGGCGGGGACGGTCACGCCGTGGCCTGTCACGCCGAGGAAGCGCACCAGCCCTTGCTCGCGTGCCTCTATGAATGCTTCCAGCGCACCACCTGGCCCCATCGCAGTTTTCCAATCTTCTGGGTTCACTAGGAGGTGCATCTGCCACAGATCCACGTAATCAACGCGTAATCGTTCCAATGAACGGTGCAGTTCGTCCCAGGCACCCTGGTACGTGCGTTCTTCCGTTTTGGTGGCCAGGAAGAAGTTCTGCCGATGCTGTTTCATCCATGGCCCAATACGCAATTCCGCTTCGCCATAAGAAGCGGCAGTGTCTATGTGGTTGACGCCATACTTCAGCAGTACCTCCAACGTGTGGTCGGCCTCAGCTTGGGTCACCTTGCTGAGAGCGGCTGCTCCAAATAGGGTGCGCGTGCTTTTGTGGCCTGTACGTCCGAAAGCTTGTTTCTTGATCATTTCGTGACTCCTTTTATACAAACCTATTCCCTATGGAGTTGCCCAATAATAACTTTGTATTTTTGCTGCTCTTAGGAACACGATTCCTCAGCCCTTCCAGGGTGCTTCGTAAAGAAACCGTGTTCCTGGGAAAAAGTTATTTACAAACAGACCCTATGCAGGCCAGACTTTGCGTCCACCTCCCAGCGGCGTAATGGCATTAATTTGCGTCATTTCCTCTTGGGTCAGTGCTGGGAGCAACGCCGCGCCTACGTTGTCTTTTAGTTGCTTAGTGGTCTTGGCGCCGGGGATAGCCACTGTGACCGCTGGATTGGCCATCACAAATTGAAGTGCCAATTGGGCCAGGGTACGATCATGAGCCAGGAGACGCAACTTTTCCACCTTTGCCAGATCTTCCAGGTAGGTTTTGTGTTCCTCTGGATTGTCTTGCCAGCGCTGGCGGAAGTCACCTTCTCTGAATTGCGTGTCGAGGGCGAATTTACCTGTCAGGATACCCATCGCTAGGGGGCCACGCACGATGACTCCAATATCGTTTTCCATGCAATATGGAAAGATTTCTGCTTCTGCTGTCCGGTTGAGGATGCTGTAGTCAGTTTGCAAGGTAGCACAGTTGCCATCGGCATTGAAAGCCTTCAGGTACTCGAAGTCACTGGTGCTGACGCCGTAGGACAGTACTTTGCCATCTTGCTGGAGTCTCTGAAATCCCTCCAGAAATATTTCCATTGTGGGATCGCGAAAGTCGATGTGGCTTTGAATAATGTCCACATAGTCGGTCTGCAAGCGGCGCAAGTTGCTCTCCACGCCAGCAATTAGTTTTTCTACTGTGTTGTAGGCAGTTTGGTTGCGTTCGTTATCAAAGTTCCGCCAGCCAATTTTGGTGGCGACGATGAATTTGTCTCGACGCCCTTTCATTGCTTGGCCTAGCAATTCTTCGCTGTGACCAGCGCCATAGACGTCGGCGGTGTCGAAGAATGTTATGCCAGCCTCTAAGGCGATGTCAATTGTACTTAAGGAATCTTGGTCGTCGGTAGGTCCCCAAGCGTCGCCGCCAATGGCCCATAGGCCAATGCCGATCTCGGTAACGGCGAGGCCACTCTTGCCTAAAGTCCGGTTTTTCAAGGTCTGTATTGGCATTCTGTGATCCTCCTGATTTTGTGAGTGATGTTTGCGGATTTAGATATCAACTCCTGACCCGGATGAGCCGGAGTCGATGTGCCAGAGTGAAGCTCTGGCACATCGACTTTGTTAGAGCATGTCCATCAAACGGCGTATATGTTTCTTTTCTTCTAAGATTATTTTAGTTATAGCTTCCTGATCTGCCTTAGAAACTAAATCACGCAGGTCATAGAAAAATAAGAGGGTGTCTTTCTCAAAGCCCATAGCTGTACGCAGGGCGGTTTCCCCATCCTTGGCCTCTTTGGCCAGGCTCAGAGCCTTGTCTGGCCCGGCGAAAAGGGCATTTTCCAGAGCGACCTTAAGATAAGTTTCATATTGATCATATTCAGTAGCGGGCAGGCCCATGGCCGGAGTAACGTTTCCGAGCATCTTTTGGAACACTTGGTGGTGTCCGCGTTCCTGGAGTGCTAGTTCCTCAAAAAGGACTTTGAGTTCAGGATCGGTACTCTTGGCAGCTATGCCGTTATAAAAAACCTCGCCGTTCTTTTCGATCTCCATAGCCATTTCCAGGCCTTCAGCAGCAGTGAATGCAGCCATTTCATGTCTCCTTTGGGGCTGAGACCTCCGAAGTTTGCATTACAAAAATTTCGGAGGTCTTGCCCCCCCATTTTTGAGATGATACGGTAAGTTTATGAAAAATGCCCTGTGGACTTTGAAGCCACAGGGTGCTTTCTACTGATTTTTATTTATCTAGACTAATTTCTTTAGTATTCTCCCACAAGCCGTGGATATTGCAGAATGATACGGCTTGGAGCGTGCCGGGTTTCTCAACTTTCAATGAGACAGACGCCGAGGGATTGGTAAACGTATCCCCTGCGCCGTGTCCGCTGAATTCGAAGTGTCCCACTTGGTAGGGGAATTTGCTTCCTTCTGGCTGGAAGTAGAGCGTGATCCAACTGATGTGGTGTTCTAATGTGTTGGGATGGGCAATCTCGTCTCCCACGCCTACTTTTACTTCAAAAACTTCGCCGGCTTTGACAGTGTCTTGGCAGTCAATGACGGGAGCGTGCTTTTCTTTTTTCCAATCAGCGGATTGGATGGTTTCGCTTAATTTGGTCATAGTTTTGGTCTCCTTTTGCGGATTTCTAGAAATCTATTGTGGTTTCCAGACTTTCCAAACGTTGCCAACTAGGTTGTCTCCAGGGGTAAGAGTGGTTCCGCCGGGTGTCCAGCCTGATGGCATAACCTCGCCAGTGGCTCGCACGTGCTGGAATGCCTTTACTTGGCGGATCAATTCGTCTGGGCTGCGACCTACGGGCGGGGTAAGCACTTCCATGGCCTGAATGACGCCATCGGGGTCGATGATGAATCGCCCTCGAATATCAACGCCGGCTTCCTCATCATATACTCCGTAAAGAGTACCTATGCCTCCGCCCTGGTCAGAGAGCATGGGGTAGGGGACGCCGCCCTCTACCATTTCAGAAAGCTCTCCCTCGTTCCAAATTTTGTGGCTGAATTTGCTATCGGTACTGACAGATAGAACTTCGACTCCCAGGTCTTTTAACTCTGGATATTTGGCAGCAACTGCTGCTAATTCAGTCGGTCAAACGAAGGTGAAGTCGCCGGGGTAGAAGCAAACCACTACCCATTGACCTCGATAATCTGATAGTTGTACATCTTTGAAGCCTTCGCTGGCAAGATAAGCTGGGGCTTTGAAATCGGGTGCTTCTTTACCTACGCGTGCTGTGGTCATTTTGATTATCTCCTTTTTGGTATAAATATTCACTATCATAATTTTTTAAACGTGAGTAATGTTTGTGGCTACGGTATAGCCCAGACTCACGCACTCGTCTAAACCCGTCTCATCCGGCATCCCTTTTACCTTTAATGTCTCAGCTACTATGCGCACGCCTTTATCCCTCAAGGTTTTCTCTATAATTCCTGGCGCCTCTCCGCTCCAGCCGTAGGAACCGAAAGCAGCCCCTGCTTTATCTTTAAGTGAAACTTTGCTCAATCTGGGTAGAAAATCCCTCATAGCTTTACTGGGTTGCTTGCTTTGGGTTGGTGCGCCTATGATGAGGGCATCGGCATCGGCCAATTCACCTCTGACTTCTTTCACTTTTTTGAGAATGACCTCCACTTCATCCACAGACTTGGCGCCCTCAGCCACGGCTTGGGCCATCTGGCTGGTGTTGCCTGTGCGGGTGTCGTAGGCGATAAGTACTTTGAACATAGACCTGATCTCCTTGTGCTGCTATGTTGCCTTTGTGCTTCAGAACGTAACAAACTTGTCTTTCTTGGCCTTGCACAACGGGCACTCGTCTGGTGGTTCCCCTTCGCCGGTCCAGCCGCAAACGGAACAGACGTAGACCTGCCCTACCTTGACGTCTTTATTGGTCTCCACGGTTTCTTTCGCCGCATCGTACATTTCGGCGTGTACCTTCTCTGCTTCCATTGCCCAGTCGTTGGAGCGTATGGCAGCGTTCTCACCTTGCAACTCGGCCACAGCCTTGAATGCGGGATACATCTCATCTATCTCGTAGTTTTCGCCATCCATGGCTGATTGCAAATTGGCAACTGTTTTCCTAACACCACCTAATACTTTTAGATGGTTAATGGCGTGAACTTCCTCAGCGTAAGCAATAGCTCTAAATAAACGGGCTGTTTCAGGATAACCTTCTTTGTCCGCTTTAGCGGCAAAGGCGATGTATTTCATACGGGCCTGACTTTCACCTGCGAAAGCAGCTTTCAGGTTTGCTTCTGTCATTTTTTTCATATTTTTCCTTTTCAAATTAATCGCCTAAGTGCTGAGTAACGATCGGAGGTCAAAGGTCGTGTCTAATAAGCGGTGGCTGTGGGCGGAGACATCTTGTTCGGACGTGATCAGTTTCTTCAAAGTTTGCGCGTTTTTGGTGTCTCCGAGCAAAATAGCTCCTACAATCTTGCCATCGCGCAGAGTTAAGCGGCGGTAAACGCCGTTGGCCGGGTCTTCATCTCGGAGGATGCGGTATTCATCCCCTGAAGTGGTCGCTTCGCCAAAGCTAGCTAGATCAACACCCACAACCTTAAGCGCAACGGAATGAAGAGTGCCCTGATAGTCAGAGCTTTCAGGCTTAACCATGTTGGCCGCGGCTACTCTAGCTTGCTCAATTGCGGCGGGGACGATGCCGTAAACGATGCCGTTGAATTCAGCCACATCGCCGGCGGCGTAGACATCTGCAGTACTGGTACGCAGATGCTCGTCAACGATCACACCGCGATTTACGTCTAGGCCGGCGTTCTTCGCCAGTTCAATTCGTGAACGTATGCCAGTGGAGACTAGTACCAATTCGCCATTCACTGTGTGTCCATCTTTTAAACGTACACCAGTGGCGTGTTTGTCCCCTGTGATGGTCTCGGTTTCGGCGCTGGTGAGGATACGCAGGCCTTGTGCTTCTAAAAGCGATTGGAGGACTTGCGCGCCTTCGGTGTCTAATTGGCGCGGCAAGAGGCGCGGGGAAAATTCGATAACGGTTACGTCAAGTCCTGCACTGCGCAAGGCACGGGCTGTTTCCAACCCCAACAGTCCCCCGCCAATGATGGCCGCTGATGAGGCTTGTTTGGCTTGTTCTGTGATCGCTAGGGCGTCGTCCATAGAACGTAAGGCGAAGACGCCGGATTTATCCGCTCCCGCAAAGGGAGGAACGAAAGAGCGTGCCCCAGTCGCTAGTAGTAAGCGGTCATAGTCCAGCTTGGTTCCGTTTGCCAATGATAGGAGATGTTCGTCTGTTTCTAGCGCCGTCACGCGTGTATCAACGTGCACCTGGATGCCCTTATTTTGATACCATTCCAGCGATCGAAAGTAGAGTTCTTCTTGCTGGGCTTCGCCAGCAAGAAGTTCCCAGAGGCGTGTCCGTTGATAGTAGGGATATGCTTCCTTGCCCAGAACGTGTACTTCAGCGCCTGAGTCGGCTCGCGTAATGGCTTGCGCAGCGGTTATGCCAGCTATGCCATTACCCACAATAACGTGCTTCTGCATTATTACTCTCCCAAGGTTTTATGCTTTTCTGCGATAGAAGCTGCCAATGCGTCGAGGGCATCGAAATCTTCCGCTTTGGGGCGTCCTTTGATTACGACAGGATCGATTATCTCTACTTTTAGGTTGGGGATTAGGACAGCCAGTTGCTGCACCATCTTGCCGCCCCAACCGTACGAGCCAACAATCGAGACAAACTTAGCCTTGGGCCGCAGGATGTTTGCCAGGTAGGCGGCGTAAACCGCACCGGGATGTGCTCCAGTCAGGACGGTGGGCGATCCGATGACGATGGTGGCAGCATCCACCAAGGCCATAGCGAGTTCCCCGATATCGGTGACGGTCAGGTTGAAGAGCTTTACCGTGACCCCTTTTTCAATGAGGGCATCCACCAGGTACTCTACCATCTTTCGGGTGCTGCCGTGCATTGAAACATAGGGCAGGACGACTATATTCTTCGGTTCGCTATGTACCCAGTCGTGATAGGCATCCAGGATAAACTCTGGACGATCGTAGATTGGGCCGTGGCTGGGAGCGATCAAGGAGATTTCGTATTCCTGAACTTTTTTGAGGTTCTTCTGGATGATCTTGCGGAAAGGCATCATGATTTCCGCATAGTAGCGCTTGGCCGCTTCGTAAACCTGCCCTTCGTCGGTAACGTACAGGTCAGTGGAGGCCAGGTGAGAGCCTAGAAAATCGCATGAGAAAAGTATTTTTTCTTCCTGTAAATAGGTAGACATGGTCTCGGGCCAGTGAACCCACGGAGTGTGGATGAATTCCAATGTCTTGTTACCCAGGGACAGCGTCTCGCCATCTTCTACGGTAAGGAAACGGTCTTCGGACGCTAATCCCATATCTAGGAGCATATTTTTGCATTTAGGCGTGCAGACGACCTGCGCTTGAGGGTGTTGCGCCAGAATCTGCGGGATTGTTCCCGAATGGTCTGGCTCGGCGTGATTGGAAATGACGTAATCAATGCGCTCAACGCCTAAGTTCTCTAAGCGGCTAAGCAGAATATGAGACATTTCGGGTTCAACGGTGTCAATTAGGGCAGTTTTCTCGCTTCCTTGGATAAGGTAAGCGTTGTAGCTGGTTCCGTCTGGGAGGGGAATGAGGTCATCGAATAAGCGGCGATCCCAATCTACGGCTCCTACCCAAAAAATATTATCTTTTATTTGGCGGGCTTTCATAATATCTCCTTACTCTACTTTTTCAAACATATCTTTTTCAACACCACAGAGAGGGCAAACCCAGTCATCGGGGATGTCTTCAAAGGCTGTGCCTGGGGCAATTCCACTATCGGGGTCGCCTTCTACGGGGTCATAAATATAGCCACATACGGTGCATTCCCATTTGTCCATGATTTTTCTCCTTTTGTTCAATATATAAGATTTTAGATTTCCGAAGTCTCCGAAGAGCCGCTACAATTGGGCAATATTCTATAAGGCTTCGGAAGTATACACTGTTTATTCTGCGTTATCTTCAACTGGAGGTTGTCTTTGTCCTAATTCTCTATCTAACATAAGTATAGCGTAGGGGTTATCGCCCACCATTTTTAAGTTAGCAACAACGTCTCCAGCGTTTTGCTCTTCCTCAACCTGTTCATCAATAAACCATTGTAAGAAACTTTGGCTGGGATAGTCTTTTTCTTCAAGTGCGAGTTCATAAAGAGCATGGATGTCAGCGGTGATCTTTTTCTCGTGAGCCAAAGCTGCCTCGAATACGTGAAGAGGTGAATTAAACTCAACAGGAGGCTGGCCAATAGGTTGAAGTTTGACTTGCCCACCACGTTCATTGATGAAATCGTAGAACTTAAAGGTATGAGCTACTTCTTCTTGATATTGGATTTTCATCCAATGGGCGAAACCAGGGAAGTTGGCTGCATCAAAATAGGCAGCCATTGAGAGATAAATATAAGCTGATTCAAACTCATGGTGAACTTGGTCGTTCATGGCTTGATGAAGTTTTCCGCTAAACATGATTTTCTCCTTTTGTAAGTACAACAAGTAATATAATCATAACTCATTTTCTTGGCAGTCTGGGCATATTCCGAAGAAATTGAATTGGAAATGAGTAATTTGGTATCCAGTGTTTTGAGCTACTTCTTGGGGTAATTCTCCTATATCTGGCAGAGAGGGGAGGTCAAGGTCAATGATGCTGTGACACTGGGTGCAAATTAGATGGGGGTGTGGATATGAAGAAATGCCATCATAATGGGCTTTAGCATTACTATGGTCAATTTCTAATATCTCTCCCATTTCTTTAAGAAGATTTACCATTTTATAGGTAGTTGCCAAGCTGGTCATGGGGAAATCTTTTTCAACTTCGGCGTGGATTTGCTCTACGGTGGGATGGCGGGGATTATCTATTAAAACCTTGAGGACAGCCATGCGTTGAGGAGTCATGCGATAGCCCTGCTTCCCAATTTTAGCTATTATTTTTTCTAGGCGGTCTGTTTTAGATAGCATTTGTTTTCGAGATTGAACGAATTATTTGTTTGTAGAGTTTATTTATAAATAATTATTATTGATAAACATTATATTGTTGATTGATCTTTGTGTCAAGGCTGTTTTAGAAATAAAGCAGAGCAACAAGTTAGTGGCGCGTTGCATCTGCTTCTGGATGCGTTGCGCCACTAACTTGCTGTAAGCCATAATCTGCGCACTTTCCTGGTGCAACGCGTTCTGCTCCCTCTAATCATTCTCAACGCCAGGCGATACCTAAGCCTAGAGTACTCGAAACTATGAGAAGCGGGGATATGTTTTCAATGGAATGATATATCACTTTAATTCGGGTATAGTATCAAAACGTTCTCCGGTTTTTCGTTTTGTGATGTAACCGTATATTTCATCAAAAGATTCACATAACATAATTAATATGTCTGATATTTTTAGAGCTTTAACTACAACGGGCTGGTATTTTGTGCTATTTGCAATTTTCACGAAATTAGGACTTTTTTGCCGTGCGACAAGAACGTCAGCGTCTTTAACTAGTTTTATGATCTCGCTCATTTTGTCGGCGGTGTCATGGTCCATGTCTTGAACGGCGTTAATCCGTTTTTCTATGAACTTGTTTTCCGAATTTTCAAAGATTTCGTAGATATAGAAACATTCCGTATCCCCCATGTGGGTATTAGCAATATTTTTGCCATCGTTGGAGCCTATGCATAATCTGATTTTTTTCATAATTTTTTCTTTTGAGACGTATAAAGATGTAACTTGCGCTTGGCTGACCGCCTGAGAAAGTTCACACGTTGAGTGTATTGAATATGCGGTACAGGAAGCTTTTTCGTAACTCTATGGCGTCCTGGGGACAGACTTCGTGGCAGCAGTAACAATGGATGCACTCATCATAGTTTATTACGGCATATTTTTTACCGGCGTTAGATTTGTCTTCTTGGATAGTGATGGCTTGCATGGGGCATATTTCGCGGCAATCCCCGCAGGCTATGCAGTCATCTTTCACGATACGAGGTTCAAGTGAAAACAACTTTTTTATGAGAGGTGAGAATATTTGTAGTAGCCAGCTTGTATGGGCTGCAAACGTTGCAGGGAGGATAAAGTTAGGGATGCAGAGCTCGGATGGGTCAATGCCAATGAGGTCAATGTCTTCTAGGCGATAGGGAAGAGCACCACGCTTTTTTGCTTCCACTAAGATTGGGTTGCGCTCTGAGGGCAAGCCGATGATCTCGCCGGCCACCACGTCTAGGGCTAGGGGATTTTCTGAAGCTAGTAAGAGACCAATATGGCGGGGTTGACCGTTGCTGGGGCCGTCTCCCTCCATGCCTACCACAGCATCCATGATTGATAGACGGGGAGCGACACAATTTGCCAGATCAAGGAGCATTTGAGCGAAGAGGGGCGGGTCTTGCAGGTTGGCGTGGAAACCGGGCTTCGCGCGTCCGGGGATAGCTCCAAAAATATTTTTTACGGCGCCTGTCATGGTCATTAGCGTATGTGTTTTTAGTTTACAGAGATTGAAAACTTTGTCGGCTTTGACCAGCGGGGTGAGGATGTCGAAATGCTGGACTAGCTTGCCCTCGGGGAATGAGACGGGTTGGTACGTGGTGTCGAAGTTCAGCGTGATACCAGCTTCCTGAGCCGCGTTGCTCATCCCGCAGGCGCGGTAGACGCGCTTTAGAGTTCTTTCGCTGTATTGGTACGCGCCGCTGGGGCTGTCGATGATGAATGCGTTAGCGCCCTGATCTTTTGTTAGGCGTCCAATTGCGGCGGCCAGCGTGGGATGGGTGGTGATGGCTTTTTCTGGGTCTGCGGCCACGAGCAGGTTTGCCTTTAGGGCGATGTTTTCGTCTGGAGCGGCAAACTGCTCTATGCCGCCCATCATTTCTAATAGCTCGCCTATTTTTTCTTCAACTTGATCGTAACTGGGACATTTCACGACGTAAACTTTGTTGTTCATTAATGTTTTCCTTTTTTATATTTTTGGGAGTTGTCTTAGAAATCTTACTAGCTACCCGACAGTTTTAATTTGGACACGGATTGACACTGATTTTCACGGATTCTTTTTTGTTTTTTCACAGAAAAATCCG
>QMOK01000092.1 GCA_003648195.1 Chloroflexota bacterium
ACAACCAAGAAAATGTTACGCTTTTTCTTTAAGTACCGTGTCTTTTGGGGTCTCCGGCCAGCGCCTCGAAGCCGAGATTGGATTGTACTTTTACAACGCGAGATTCTACAACGCAACGCTGGGCCGCTTTGCCCAAGCCGATACCATCATCCCCGGCGCGGGGAATCCGCTTGCGCTGGACAGATACGCTTACACTCTTAATAATCCGCTCAGGTACAATGATCCGAGCGGGCATTTTCCTTGGATTCCTATCATAATTGGAGGAATTGTAATTATAGGCGGAGGAGTATTTGTATATGACCGGTTTCAAACACAAAAAGAAATTAACAACGATATTGTTCAGAATAGAGCTGTAAGAGACCAAATTGGCGGTGAATTGGTTACGCAGCTAAGTGATGTTGTAACTGTTCAGGCATCTGAGCGTGGTATTTCTCCCGACTTGATTAATGCAATTATTCGACATGAAAGTGGAGCCGCGGAGCGCCGATTTTTTGGAAGTGGAGGGCTTGCGAATTTTGCTGAAAGGGGAGAGGCATCTTTTCGATATTTTGTTGATAATCGCGCATCCATTGGGATTGGGCAAGTACAAATGGAAACGGCTTTGATGTTGGAAAGAAGCGGATACGCTACAAGGCAAGGACGGAGTTTGATCTATAATCTCCTTGAGCCAGAATTAGCTGTAGAGTATATAGCTGGTAACCTACAATACATTTCGGATCAATTGACTTTAACTTATGGCAATCCGTTTGCAAAACTCGAAATAGAGAAACGCCACAGGTTAATTGTAATAGGCTATAACTTGGGATGGAATGGACTAAAAAAACGTATAGGAAACAATAACTTTGATTTCGCCATCAACAGTACGAAATACGACGAACGAACATTGGATGATTATTATAGTTGGAGGGACAAAATCAAATGAAGATTGTGACAGTAGTGGCATATACGATTTTACTGATTGTAATGCTAGTAATAACGGGTTGTTATCCAAAATTCAAAGAGGTTGAATTAGACAACATACCTTTTAAAACATTAAACGATGATGGTATTGTTGACTTAAACTTGATAATTGAAAATAGTTCTATTCTAGTTAGTAGATGGTTATCGGATACCCAGTATTCTTTTATTGCTTACTATGGTAAATGTCAGAATATGCCGAGATTAGAAGGTGAATTCCGTGTATTATTTGTGGAAGTTAGAGAACAAGAAAATTGGAAAGGACAACCACAAGTAATTTTTGCCGATGTGCTAATTCATACAAATTCTCAGATGGCAGATATTAGAATTTATGATGTAACCGATTCTTATCCTAATACCAACACAAAGTTACCAGTAACGGATATTCAATTTCGAGAAGTTATAAGTGTTGCAATTGAATATCTGAAGACTTTAGGTATAAATGATTGCGAAGTCGGAATTACTCAAATGGAAGAAACTTGGTCAGTACTTTGTAAAGAGAGTGAATGTGATTTTGACATTGATGCTAATTCTCTGGAAGTGATAGTTGAAGGAAGAGATTAAAAAGGACTTGATCTAGCGTGTTTTTCTGATAGAAGATTGGCTAGAACATTTTGTGTTTGCACTGCCAACGCGGACGGCACTTTCCAGAGCGAGACAAAGTATACCGCCTTCGGCGAGACCCGCTCCAGCACCGGCGCCACCCCCACGGACTACCTCTATCGCGCAGCACCCCCTTGGGGGGCACAGGCCAACGCCTCGAAGCCGAGATAGGTCAATGGTTCCGCCTGTTTCTGTTGGGGTAGCCGTAAGTCCCTAATAGTTGAGCGTTATACCATCACGCAAGCCTCTTGACACTAATCCTCTGTTTGTTATAATCGCCGTGTAGTGTTCCTGTGGGCGAATTGTGTCCCATTCGGGGCACTTTTTTTGTTTAAGGGCTAGTAGCCTATTATTTTACGCACTTGGAGGTGCACTATGTTTTGGAAATTGTATAAAAAGATGCAAGAGCAAAGCAAGAAAGAAGAAGGTCAGGGATTGGCTGAAGTCGCCCTCTTCCTGGTCTTGGTCGTCATCGTAGCCGTTGTTGTACTAGGCAACCTTGGCACACAAATCACTACCACGTTCCAGTCTGTAGTGACTGCGCTGGGAGGCTAACGTGAAGCGCAGTTGGAATGATTCGCGCAACGAGACAGGGCAAGGATTAGCCGAAGTTGGGCTTTTCCTTGTCTTGGTTGTCATCGTAGCTGTTGTTGTGCTAGGCAGTCTCGGCGTGCAATTTACCACTATGTTCCAGCAAGTGACAACTGCATTTGGAGGTTGACAATGACTAAGCGAAGACGCAAGGAACACGGCCAAAGCCTTACCGAAGCCGCCATCGCGCTCCCGCTCATCGTGTTAGTTCTGATGGGCATTATCAATATGGGCGTGTATGGGCTGGTAGGCATGAATGCGAGTAACGCCGCTAACTATGGCGCACGCCGCGCTTCTGTGGCACAAACCAACGTGCAGGCCAAGGCACTAAGCTACACCGAAGCGCGGTTGGCACAAGTCTCCATCGGCACATACGAAGTAACCGTTAGCGGCGGCGGAGGCAGGGGCGAATTGATCCAGATCGTAGTGCACTACTCTATTCCCAACTATTTTGGCGGCCTCATGGCTCTCTTTCACCCTTCTCCCCACATGATATGGGACGGGTACACAGTTAGCTATTTTCGCCAGGAGGGTTGGTAATGAGACGCAAAAATGAACATGGTCAAAGTCTGGTTATGGTAGCTGTCTTCTTGCTCTTCGTTGGTCTCCCCATCATCGTCTTAGCCATTGATGGCACACGGCTATACCGCGTGCAATCCTTGCTTCAGACAGCCACAGACGCCGCTTGCGAAGATGCCGCTGTCACCGCCCCAGACTATGAGCATTACAAGCGAACCGGAGAAACCCGCTTTGTCAGTAATCAGTTATTGTGGTATCGAGCGTATCAAACATATAACCGCGTTTGGCGGCCTTTTGGCCGTGTGGCGTTAGATGTTGGTTCGTACTCAATAACCATCATTCCCGACCAAAGCAGAAGTCTAATGAATTGCACTGGCCGTGTATCTGTGCCGTTGGTTATTTTACCCGCCACGGTCACGCTTGATGCTTTATCTACAAGCGGTGTGCGCTTTTCTTCGGACTGAGTTGTCAAGTTTTTAGATGGCCTTGAAAGCCGTCAAAGGATTATGTTTTATAGAACTCTGGCGGCTTTTAAGTATAGGTGTCACGATGAAACGTTTGAAGTATTTACCTCTAATTCTTATATTGCTATCGTTTATGTGTTGCTTGATACTTAGTCTATCAGACATCAACCTAGGCGATGTGCATCAGATAGCGGAATATGGGTCTCATGGCATATCGGGAGGTGATCCACCTCCCGGTGGCGGGCATTGTTCCAATGTTGGCGTAGATTTCGCTGACAATCCTTTTCACGGCTGGCCTGTAAACTATCGAAAAGGTAATTGGAGCACAATCTCATCTTGGTTTTGTGATCCAAACTATTTTGTTGGCTACACCCATTGGGGCATTGACATTGCTCGCCTGACTTTTGACGAAAGCATCTACGGGGTAGAAGCCATTGTTACCGCAGAAGACGTTCTAGTTGTGCGAGCTACACAGAATGGCAGGTATAACGGCGGAATGGGGAATAACGTACAAGTTGAGGCATTAACCTGCGAACTAATAAAATGCAACGCGGAGGATCAACAAGATTGTAAGGAATGGTGTCTGCTGCACCCAGGGAGTTGTGAGGAAATTTGCACAGGCACAGGTTGGTTCGCATACTATTTTCACCTCAAAGATGTAGTCGTTGAGACAGGAGACCAACTTGAGTATGGCGATATTGTTGGTCACGTAGACTCAACTGGTGAATCAACGGGCGACCATTTACATTACCAACTCCAAGGCCCCGAAATAGGCGCATTTGACCCTGCTCCTTCAATGGCAGATGATTACGATGATTCATTACGCGGTACATGGCAGGGCAGATGAAACTACATCATTTTCTTATACTCGTTTTTTTATTTTGTCTCGTAGCGGCAATCCCTGCTTCAGCTAGCAATGAAAGCAGTGTCAACGTAACGCTGACTGACGACGTGGGTAATCCTCTATCCAATGTGAAAATCCGCCTGTTTTTATATCAGAGCAAATCTGATTATGAGGTAAGTGAAATTCTAATAGGTGATTGTCGCACAGATAAAAACGGACAATGCTCTATTAGTTTTCAGGATGCACCCCACGATTCAAGTGGTTTTTATCGCGGCTATTTGCAAATAGGTCAATCCGGACAAAAAAATCTTTTATGGCCAGGCGGCCAACTGGATGCAATTGTTTGGCTAGACGCAGAGAGCAAGGTGTACTCACCACGCGAAAGTGAGCCTTACGATTGGCAAGAACCTGACAGAGAAACAATGAACGTACACTCACATTCCCAAACACAGGTGAAACTTGGCAGGTTAATCACTATCATCGTGATATTGGGGAGTTGGCTAACGTTTATATTTATGGGTAAAAAACAATGAAACGATTTGTAATAGCTTTTATTAGTGTTTTAGCAATCGCAATGATGGTGACATCGCCTGTGGCTGCCTCACCAATGAGAGTCTCAGATCATCTAGGCGGTGGCGATAGCTGCGATGGCGCAGATATGTGTATAAGTTTTGCAGAGGCGTTGACACTAAGCTTTAATGCCTCAGTTAAAAACATGCTACTCAGCATCCAAAAAGCTGTGGCAAGTGTCGCTTGGTTATTAGACAAAGCAGCACTGGAAATTTTCTACATGACCATTTATGGCGATGTTTGGGGCAGCCTGCGTACAGGAATATTAGGCAGTTTCGCAGCGATCATGCCTAATGTTCTAACAGGCTTACTCATCGGTGATAAAGGACTTTTGTATATTGCTCTGGGAATAGCTGGTGTCAGCATGACGATTCCTTTCGCTAATACTCGCCTAGTTGACCCAGGACAAGCCATCCTGTGGACAGTGATGTTGATAGCCATTTTTGGAGCAGGCACAATGGGCTACGACTTGATAGGCGGCATTGAGGAGGTGCGTGTTGGGATGATGACAAAAATCATTGGCGGTGAGTATGGTAATGAGGGTGGCATAAGAGGCCAGGACATTAGAACTATAGTAACTGCTCCCATGTTAGCCACAGTCTCAGAAACATCCCTATCAACGAATTCCCCACTTCTGCAATTACCAGAAGAATTTGAAGATGAATATTTTATCGGTCCACAGGGTTATATGACTGTGCGAACGGTTTTTTTTGAAGGCCCTGCAAGTGTCGACGCTGTGTCCGATATGAAGATTGAAACTAGCGCATCCCTAGAAACTCGTGAAGCAAAGGCTACCCCTGGTATGGTTATCGCGCTCTTGTCTCTGTTAGGCGGTTACGTTGCCTTTTTATTCGCTATCATCTTCGCGCTTCTAATGACAGCAAGTTTGGGGTTGATCATTTTCCTTTTTGCTTCATTACCCCTTGGGCTATTTGAATTTGGGAAATCTGTTGTAGCTGGCATCTTTGATAAATATATTCAGATTGTTATTTTGTCATTAGGGGCAGCAATATTCACGGCTATTGTTTCTGCATCTGTAAATGTAATTTCAGACGTGTCGCTCGCTACTGGGCATATTGGAGATGCACTCAAGCGTGTAGCTGTGCTAATGCCAATTTTGGGTGTCCAACACATGTTCATCAAATGGGCGTTTGAGTCCATGATGGACAGCCGCAATGTGTTCAAGCGCACTATGAGCACTGTCTTTAGTAGTGGCAAACAGCCACCTGGAATGTTGAGACAGAGAGCGGCAGGGGTAGCGAGAACCGTGGGGACGGCGGCAACTTTACTTGTTCCTGGTATCGGTGGCATTGCTTTTGGAATGGCTGCCAACAAAACGGCTGGAATACTAGAGGGGCAGGAAAGCGGAGGCATAAGGAGAGGGGACGTTTTCAGACAAATAGCTATTTCTAATGCAGCTAGAACAAACAGACAAAAAGATGCTGGAGGAAACGAATGAAACGAATGAAACGAATGAAACGAATTATATTATTATCACTATTGATTTTTCTAACATTCACAATCATTACGCCGATCTCAGTACAGGCTCAACAAGAAGAAGCCGTCCGCGTTGAGGTGTTCGCTTTTGTAGACCGCAATGGCGACAAACTGATGAGCCAAAGCGAAGGCATTGAAAACACCCCCATTATTCTTACGGTGGGAGATCGAAGCCAAGTAAAAATCCTCAAAGAAGGTCGAGTTACTTTTTCCCTGCCTTATGCAGAAGTTGAGGAAGTGCGCGTTGAAATTCCTTACTTGGCAATAGGAGATGAATCAAAACCTAGAAATGGAGTAGCTCAAATCAAATTCCGCCTAGACCCACCTGAGTTACCGGTGTATTTACCATGACGACCAAAACAACATTTGAAGAATACTTTAATTTTAGAATTGATCGCGCCCAAGCTCTAACTCCAGGCAAGAAATTGGCCTTGACCAAGCAAATGCTTGAAGAGGCTCATCAAGGGCGTGTCCCAGTTGGCCGTGACCAGGTTGCTCAACTGCCAGTGGAAAGCCGGAGCGTCAAAGCTGTACTCGCTGGTGAACCGGTTTCAATAGGTAAAGCTCGTATGCAAGCAACCGGGGGCACAGCAACTATGCTAGACACAGTGCAAGGCTTATCTGGTGGTGCGCGTCTAGGGATTGCAATTGGGGTTTTGTTTGTTTTTTTGCTAATAGGTTTCTTTGGACTTAGAATGGTTTTTGGAGGCAAAGACTCCGATCAAGCGAATGAAGACGCGCAACCTACCCCTGCTATGTCAGTAACCCCAACTGCCCCATTTGGCGGAGTTGTCTTGAACGACACTGATCCCGGCAAGCAAGAGAGTGATCCAGCCTCAATTCAGATTGGAGAAACATCATTCGTTTTAGGGCGTGGTGAAGTAGATGATGGTGTATGGGAACCAACTCAAGCCGAGTGGCTAGAAGGCACTCAAGTACGCCGTGTCATAGCCATACCCGCAAAGATGTTAGAAAGTCCCATCAAGCTAGAGGACATCCTACGAATACGCCTCCGCAGCGGCGTATCCATTCCCTACAGTGTCGTTGATATCACAGCAGTTCAGAGGACACAAATTGAAGTGCTGTCTTCTTTAGAGCCATCTTTGGTAGTGATCTTATTTGATGATACAGCTACATCGTCACGTCAAGTAGTGATTGCCAAACTAGCTCTCAGTGAAATGGACATCGCTGAAGAGAGTGAGCAAAACACTTATTTAGTAAGCGGCCCAGTTGGAGAGATAAATCTTCGTGAACGCCCATACGGGGCTGTTGTGGGAGTGTTGAAAAACGGCACTTCCGTTGAGATACAAATTGATGTTGAGCCGGTCAACGATGGCGGCTATAAATGGGTCCGCATAAAAACATCGTATGGCGCAGAGGGTTGGGTGGTATCGACGTATCTAACCGAACTACCCAAATAAGTTTTCGTTTTTGGTCTTATAAGGAGTTTCAAAATGGATGTAGATTTCACAACACTAGCAATAGCATTAGGCACAATTAGTTTGGGTGGCATTGGCGTAATAATGGCCGGTTATGTGCTCTTCCCTGAAACAGCAGAGAAGTATAAGAGGCAAATTCCCACTGTGATCATGGGCATTTTGTTGACATTGGTCTCTTCAATAATTATCGGATCACTTGGAGGGTGAAATGAGTGATAATGCTCCCCTGCATTACCAGATTCCCCCAGACGTACTCAATTATGAGCCTCGCTATATATTTGGGCTGACAGCCACCGATCTTTTGGTGGCTGCTATGCCTAGCATTTTACTAATGTCCACTGTGGGGATAATTCCCGGCCTTTTAGCTGGGGTAGCGACTTTAACTTTGCTGAAACGTTTTGAGCGTTTTGGTAATCGCTCTCTGCCAGTGTATTTTGTTCAACGTTGGCTTTATAACCGCAGTCAACACAAGGTAGTTTTACCCTTAATTCTCCCGCCTGAAACACAATCCATTTCTTTTGAGTCTTGGGAGGGAGAAGAACTTTACGAAATTCAGACAGAACTATGATTGTTCAACTCCAATCTTTTGACCACGCAACCACCCCTGTTTCCCGCTTGCTCAATAATGCGGGCTTTTGGCGATCATTACCGCGCCTCTGCAATGATATACCGACGGCGCGTTTGCTAATGACCGCTGATACCCTGCGGCCTGAAGATGTCCAAGCTGGCTTCCGAGGCATAGCGACTCTGGACAAATATTTACCGCCTGGCGTAATGGCCTACAGGGTTGAGTATGAAGACTTTCTTCACAGTGTAATCCAGGCTGTGCGCTATATGCGCCTCTACCTGGTCATTGATGCCGGATTAGATGAAGAAGGCTTGCTTTCAACACTCAGTTCCTACGGTATGGCAGCTTACCCCTTAGAAAGAGCCATGCTGAGGCCGTTCCAAGAAGGCATTGATGAATGGGAAGCAATCAAGGCCGACAACGGCTACTGGGGAATGCTACGCACCAAGTCTCAACAGGGGGGTATATTAACCCCTCGAACATTGCACAATCTTTTAGGTTTAGATTTCCCTTTGTGGGTTAGTTTGCATGTCTACACCATGCCCCAGGGAGAGACGCTAAAGATGTTGCGTCAAAAAGCGGCTACTGCTAGCCATGAAGATAGCAACAAATTAGCAGACGTACAAGACGCTCAAACAACCGAGAGTAGCATTATGCGTCTTCGACAGGAGTTGGGGCAAGGATCAGCTTTGCATACCATTGCCCTACATGTGATGGTTGGCGCACCTGACAAGGCATCCCTCGAAGCTCGATTAGAAATGGTACACGGGGCAACACCCTTGGAGATGTACCGCGTCTACGGTTCAGGCGATATGGCTAAAAAACTCTTTAGCTCTACACCCTATTTAGAAACTGACGGAACGATGCTGACTACACCCGGTGTCGCTATGCTGGCTAGCTCCGCTATGAGTTTCCGCCGTAGAACAGAAACGCGAGGCGTGCTGCTTGGAATAGACCGCAATCAATCACCTGTAATTTTTGACATCTTTGATGACCGCTCCCCTTCCTACAATATGGTCATCCTTGGTATCACAGGAAGTGGGAAAACATTCGCCGCCCTGCTGCTAATGCTTCGCCACTTGCTTCTGGGTGCACGCTTAATTATCGTTGATCCGCAAGGAAATGTGGATTTGAGCTTCCTGGGTGAAGACGTATCTCATCGAGCGGTGCTAGGAACGGCAGAAGCTACCATAAATCTGCTTGATATTACCCACGAAGAAATAGGCAACCAAGTTGAGTATGTCCTGGCTATGCTGCGAATGCTGGGCGTACACAATAACACAGGCTGGGAGAGAGCCGTATTGGACACAGCCTTGATGAATTTGTATAAACCTATCTGGGATGATGAAGATGCAGACAACCCAACCTTACCTGATCTACATAATGAGCTAGACCAACTATCTCATAACCACGAAGTAGATGACGTTAGAGTCGCTGCGGGGCGGCTTGCGTTCAACCTCCATCCATACACCACAGGAAGTAGAGCAGATTTATTTGGACATCATACAAAGGTCGATTTTAGTCTTGACTACCCTGTTAATGTCTTTGATGTTTCAAGACTCCCTCAACAGGAGGTAGGAGGTAGCCTCAGAGCGGCCATGCTAGCCATTTTAGTAGCAAATGTCAACCAATCTATTCGTGCTCGCAGGAGAGCGGGCGATACAGCCCCTATTTTGTTCTTCGTTGATGAGATGGGAATTCTAATGCGTGACCCTGTAATCGCCGCCTATATTTCTACTGAGTACAAAACAGCTAGAGCGAGATTGGTAGGGATGATCGTGGCTGATCAGGATTTACACTCCCTCCTGGGACCCCAGGATGAACGTGGTCTACATCACGGCGTTCCTATGCTAGCCAATGCTGCCAACACTTTGATTTTCCATCAAAAGGATAGTGAAAGAGATCGTATTAAAACTTATTTTCCATCTCTCCCAACTTCAATTGCAGACGCCCTTCCCGCATTACAGCGTGGGACTTGTATCGCCCAACTCCCAGATGATCTATTAGTTGTCAATGTAATACCATCACGTTTGGATAAGGTACTACTAAGTTCTCGTTTACAAGATCGTGAGAGGGCACGGGAAATTATCGAGGAAATGACTCAAGAGTTTTTATCAGGAGATGAATAACTATGACTAAAGCCGATGAAACTTTCCAGGAAAGTGTTCAGGCATTAGCTGCTTGGATCACGTTTTTAGAGGGCAAGAAGCTAACGTATAGACAGCAATTGGAACGCGCTACACAAAACGGACATGCAGCAGAGATTAGCAGCAACGTGCCTCAAACAGTGACGAAAAATATTGCTGTTGAAGATACCTGGGGAGAT
>QMOK01000093.1 GCA_003648195.1 Chloroflexota bacterium
GTTACCCCTGACGGGCTGCTTGATTTGCCTGCGTATAGCCAATTATTAGAGCGAAAACCCAAGCTAGTTGCCTTTACGCACATGTCGAACGTTTTGGGAACAATCAACCCCGCCAAAAAAATTATCCAAATGGCACGTCAAACTGGCGCGGTTACATTAGTAGATGGCGCCCAATCTGCTCCGCATATTCCCGTTGATGTCGTAGACCTAAACGCGGATTTCTTCGTCTTCTCGGCACATAAAATGTGCGGCCCAACCGGTATTGGCGCGTTATACGGGCGTCTCAATTTGCTTGAAGCCATGCCGCCTTACATGGGCGGCGGAGACATGATCAAAAGCGTGCATCTGCGCTCATTCCGCCCCAATGACCTGCCGCACAAATTTGAGGCGGGGACACCGGCCATAGCAGAAGCCATAGGATTTGGCGCTGCTGTAGACTATTTGACAGATTTAGGCATGGATACGGTCGCCAAACACGAACGCCAAATTATTACCTACGCTCTAAAACGTTTGACTGAAACCCCTGGGGTAACAATATTTGGGCCTGATGCCGTTCTGAAAGGTGGGGTGGCCTCTTTCACCGTAGAGGGAATTCATCCCCATGACGTGGCTCAGATCCTAGACCATGAAGGCGTAGCCGTTCGAGCCGGGCATCACTGCGCTCAACCCCTCCACGAAAAATTTGACATCATCGCCACCACTAGAGCGAGCTTTTACCTATACAACACTTTTGAAGACGTTGATCGTTTAATAAAAGGCATCCACCGCGTCAAAGAGATTTTTGGCTAACAAGCGACAGGAAAGACAATATGCAAGATTTTTATCGAGAATTGATCGTAGAACGCTATAAATCCCCACGAAACAAAGGAAAACTAGAGCCGAACGACTTCACTTTTGAGGATGACAACCCTACTTGCGGAGACCATATTCGCATAGACGTTCGCCTTGATAAAGATGGGCGTGTTTCAGAAGCCGTTTTTGATGGCGCGGGATGTGCCATTTCTCAGGCCTCAGCAGATTTGCTTGTCGAGTCGATTATTGGTAAAACCGTGGCGGAAGTCCAGTCGCTTTCCAAACAAGATATTTTAGATATGCTAGGAATAGAACTTGGCCCGGTGCGACTCAAGTGCGCCTTACTTTCGCTGAAAGTGCTTAAATCTGGAGCCTATGGCCTGAGTGCAGACAGCGAGTAGTTCGCTTGCCTAATAACGTTCCGTAAGAACAAAAAATTAACTAGTTCCCCGACACTTATGCTGAAAGACTTTTTTCGGACACGGATAAACACGGAAAGCGCGGATTTTTCTGTAAAAAAAACAAAAAAGAATCCGTGAAAATCAGTGTCAATCTGTGTCCAAATTAAAACTGCCGGATAGCTAGAAAATTAAATAATTTACTCAAAGACTCTAAAGCTTTTCCGAAGCGAAAAACTTTAGAGTCTGGTTTTTAAAGAACATGGCTCATCCAAGTAGCCATGTTTTTAGAGTGGCGAAAACCACAAAGCTAAATGGACAACCGTAAGTGGAAAAATCGTCATTGCTTAAAATATTAATGGCGCATTGCAGCTGTTTTTGGATGCATTGCATCACGAGTCTACCTATCTGCCCCGAGCTGCAACGCACTTTTAGAAGTGCAATGCAGTTCTGCCAACATGATTTTACAAAGAATTTTCAACTGTTTGTTCCAGAATTTACTTTGGTACGGTATAATCGTGAGAAGTTAAAGGAGAAAAAATATGCCCTTCATGTTAGGAGAAAACGTCGGTCCTTACCGGCTCATAGAACAACTTGGTCAGGGAGGAATGGCAACCGTCTTCAAAGCCTACCACGCTCGCTTAGACCGTTATGTAGCCATAAAGGCTTTGCACCCCGCCTTTATGACAGACCCCAACTTTGAGGCGCGGTTCCAGCGTGAAGCTCGCGTAGTCGCCAGGTTAGAACACCCCAACATTGTCCCTATTTATGATTTTGCTGAACATGAGGGACGCCCTTACCTGGTGCTGAAATACGTGGAAGGAGAAACCCTAAAAGCGCGTCTGACTCACAGTAATTTGCTAGATAAAGATATTGAGAACGTTTTTAACGCGGTTAGCTCTGCGCTTGCTTACGCTCACCAAGAAGGGGTTTTACATCGTGATGTAAAGCCCTCAAATGTTTTGATGGCTAATGATGGGCGTATTTACCTGGCCGACTTCGGGTTGGCACGCATTGCTCAGGCGGGAGAATCCACGCTTTCTACAGATATGATGCTTGGCACACCTCAGTATATTTCGCCAGAGCAAGCTAAGGGCACCAGCTCTCTTGATGAAGGTACAGATATTTATTCTTTGGGCGTTATGCTCTATGAGCTGTTGGTGGGGAAAGTCCCCTTTAGCGCGGATACGCCATTTTCTGTCATTCACGACCATATTTACAGCCCTTTGCCATTGCCCCGTGAAGTCAACCCGGCTATTTCAGAGAGTTTGGAGCGTGCTTTGCTAAAATCCCTAGCCAAAGACCGCGAAGACCGATACCAGGATGTCCCTGAGATGGCAAAGGCGTTTCAGGTAATTTTTGATAACCCCGAAGAGAAAATTTCTATCCCGTCCAAACATGCCGAAAGAACCAAGCCCGGAGATGTGGAGACCGTTCCGCCTGTTCTAGGCGTTAGGGAAGAGCACCTCCCCCAACCAGCGGTTGAGCCAACCCCTCAGCCTTCCCCTGTTGTCAAGGAAGACGCCCCCACTCAGGCGCGGAAACGCTCTATTCCCAAATGGGTGTGGTGGATGGGTTTACCTGCACTTTGTATATTGTGTCTGGTGGGGTTGGTCATCGCCAGAGCTGTGCAAAATCCAGGCCCCAGCCAAATGGAAGACACCGTTTTTGAAGTGAGAAGTATTCATGAGATAGAAGATGACTTGAACGCCGAACAAGATAATCCTTACCTGCTCTTGGAGCTAGCAATAGCGCATTTGGAAGATGGGCAGTTTCAGAATGCCGAAGACGAAATACTTGATATTTTGGATTTGGCACAAGATGAGCCTTATCTTTACTGCGAGATGGGCGATATGCTAGCGGCACATGGCGTTTGGATTTATGCCGCCCCTTTCTATGTTTTAGCTGAACAGAATATACCGAATCCTCCCGAAGGAATAGGTGATCAAGTTCATCAGGCGGTCTATTTGGCGGCTTTTAACCCCAAAGCTGTGGAGATATTGCAGGACCCCAGACTAAACATTGAACCGTTAATGCTTGAATTGGTAAAGGCTAGAGACGCATTGATGCGCGGTGATTTTAATCAAGCGGAGGATCTTTATTATTCTGTTTTAGAACAACAACCAGATATGCCAGAAGCTCTTTTATTTGAAGTGGATTTACGAAGAGAAAGCGGAGACATGGAGCTTGCCCGGGAAATTTTACAAGAATTGAAAGGTAGAGACTATTTGCCAGAATGGGTTTCGGAAGAAGTTGCCCAAGCTTTAGATGAATTTTCTTGGGATGTGGGCGAAAAAAATGATGAAGATGACGGCCTTGATGATCCTTATGAATGTGTGGATTTGTCAATAAAGTACTGGAAAGAGAATCAGCGGCAGAATGCGACAGAAGCGGCATTTAGGGCTTTTAAGTTGGCAGATGGTGACGCTGACCTTTACTGGGAATTAGGTGATATGTTCGCGCAACAAAATATTTGGCTTTATGCTGCCCCTGCTTATCTCTTAGCCGATAAATATAATGGAGGTGCTGAGGAAGACATCCTGTATGGCGTGGTTGGGGAGGCAGTATACTTCGCGGCTTTTGAGGACGAGGCCATAGGTATACTAACTAGACCAGAATTGGAGCTTAATCATCTTTTACGGGAGTTAATAGAAGCCCGACACGAGATGGTGATGGATAACTTAGACGAGGCAGAAGAAAAACTTAACTCTATACTTGACCGCAAACCTGATATGCTGATGGCGAAATTACTTAAAGCCGAGTTATTAGGAGAGCGAGGAGAAATAGAAGCAGCCAGGGGAATACTTTTAGAATTGCAAAGAAAAGAAAACTTACCGGAATGGATGCGTATTCAAACGCAGGAACTTTGGAAAAAATTGGATGAACAGCAGTAGATGTAATTAGTAAAACGCAAAACCTGAATAGAGAATGTGCTCTTCACTCATCATCACGATTATTTTTTATGGAGGCAAGTATGCGTAAACCTTGTGTAGCAGGAAATTGGAAATTGCATAAAACAGTAGCTAACGCTAGTCAATTAATAGTGGCTATGCGCCCCGGCTTAGAGGCTATTAAGGGCATTGAGAAGGTGGTGTGCCCGCCCTTTACGGCTTTGTCTCCTATCTCAAATTTACTTGCCTATTCTGATATTGGCGTTGGTGGGCAAAACATGTACTGGGAAGAAGAAGGCGCGTATACGGGAGAAATTTCTCCCCTCATGTTGGCAGAATTGGCCCAATACGTAATCCTGGGGCACTCTGAGCGGCGGGCCTACTTTGGTGAGACAGATGCCACTGTCAATCGCCGTGTGAAAGCGGCATTGGCACATAAAATAGTGCCTATTGTATGTGTGGGCGAAACGCTAAAGGAAAACGAAGCCGGCCAAACGGCTAAGATTGTTTCTCGTCAGGTCAAAGAAGGCTTGGTTGGGATTGACCTCAAAGATGGCGAAAAACTCATGGTCGCTTACGAACCCATTTGGGCTATTGGAACTGGTAAAGCCGCTACTGCCGCTGGCGCTAACGCTGTTATTGCCGATGTTATCCGCCCCGCGCTGGCCGAGTTACTTGGCCCCGCCATGGCGCAGGAGATTCGCGTCCTTTACGGGGGATCGGTGAAACCTAACAACGCGGCAGAATATTTCGCGCAGCCAGATATTGATGGCGCATTAGTAGGGGGAGCAAGCCTCAAAGCGGATGCTTTTGTAGCTATTGCTCAAGCGGCGGCGGAATAAAAGTACCGAGTGAAACATGAGAACGTGATTCATTTTTGCTCGGCACGCTTCACGCCAAAGGAAAGTTTCCGCCTTTATGGAACTTCTCACGCAATTAGACGGATTAGGATGGCTAATTCTTAGTTTGGCCTTGTTGCTTCTTAGTCAGCGAGCATTACATTCTCAACTTCAAACTTTATTCTTGTTGCTGACAAGACGAGAAAAAATATCGTTCATTATCTTTTCGCTGCTCTTTTTTCCTGGCGTATTTTTGCACGAGACCAGCCATTACCTAACCGCCAGATTATTGCGAGTGCGGACAGGTCGTTTTTCTCTGACTCCACAAACCACTGCCGAGGGACGTTTACAACTAGGTTATGTAGAAACCGAGAACACAGGTTTTTTCAGAGACGCCTTAATAGGAATAGCCCCGCTTTTTTTCGGCGGGGCTTTTGTGGCTTATGCCGGCTTACATCAATTACATGCCCTCACTTTGTGGGAGCAGTTCGCCTCTTGGAATTGGGTATCTATCCAAGCGGCACTGACTGATTTCTATCTTCAACCCGACTTTTGGTTGTGGTTTTATCTAATTTTCGCCGTTAGCAGCACCATGTTGCCTTCTGCTTCTGATCGTAAGGCCTGGCTTCCCGTGGGGGGGATTGTGCTTGGATTGATGGTGGTGAGCATTTTTGCGGGCGCGGGGCCTTGGCTGAAGGCTAATCTGCTCCCACGCCTGAATGACCTCTTTCGGGGGTTATCGCTCATTTTGGCGATCAGCCTAGCCGTACACGTGGTTGTCCTTCTCCCCGTTTGGGGGTTGACTGCGCTGGTTTCACGGGCAACCGGCCTAAAAGTGGTTAAATGAACGCCTGAGAGCAGTTATCCCGTTCCAAATTGGCGATCCCCAGCGTCTCCCAACCCCGGCACGATATATCCATCCCCGTTTAAATGGTCATCAATAGCTGCTAGGTGAAGAGGTACGTCTGGATGGGCGTCTTGCATGGCTTTTACGCCCTCTGGGGCGGCGATAATTCCCACAAATTTGATATTGACCACTCCCCATTTTTTGAGAATATCCACAGTGGCTACCGCAGAACCTCCTGTTGCCAGCATGGGGTCAAGAACCAAGCAAACTGAAACAGTAGGCTCTAGGGGAAGTTTGTTGTAATACTCTACCGGCTGCAAGGTGCGCTCGTCTCTATAGAGACCGATGTGCCAGACCTGAGCGGCGGGCATTAAGCTCCAAATGCCCTCTACCATTCCCAACCCCGAACGCAAAATAGGAATGAGGCCAATGGGCTGCTTCAACTCGGCTCCTGTGGTGGTGGCCAAGGGAGTTTCTATCTCGCGGGGGGCAATGTCTAAATCGGCGGTGGCTTCGTAGGCCAGAAGCGCCGATATTTCTCGAACAAGCTCCCGAAATTTCTTGGATTTTGTCTCTTTATTGCGTAACCGCGTGACTTTGTGCGCTACTAGCGGATGTTGTGATGGAAATACGTTGGACATGAGAATACCTCCTTTGGCGGGTTGGTAGATTGGTAAGTTGATAGATTGGTAGATCGGTACCATTGTACCAGCATCCCAGTATCCCAATATACCATTCCCCGATTTTCCAATGTACCAATCTGCTAACCAATACGGTATAATTTAGCCTATGACAAACAAACAAAAGGACAACATTATTGACCCCGGCCAAAAACCTGGAGACGGCTTGGATTATGCTCTAAGACCAAAATATCTTCAAGACATGGTGGGGCAAGAGCAAATTCGAGAAAATATAGAAATACTGATCTCTGCCGCTCAACACCGTGAAGAGGCATTAGACCACGTTATGTTTTATGGCCCCCCCGGGCTTGGCAAAACCACGCTGGCGCATGTTCTAGCTAACGAGATGGACGTGAACATAAAAGTGACCGCCGGCCCGGCCATTGAACGCGCGGGAGATTTAGCAGCCATTCTCACCAACCTGCGGGCAGGAGACATCCTGTTTGTAGACGAGATACATCGCTTAGGGCGTGCGGTAGAAGAAGTTCTCTACCCAGCCATGGAAGATTACGCCCTAGATATAATTATCGGTAAAGGCCCATCGGCGCGTTCTGTGCGTCTGAAACTGCCCCGTTTCACAGTGGTAGGAGCGACCACCCGCCTGGCGTTGGTCACAGCTCCCCTGCGGGCACGTTTTGGCGCGGTTTACCGTTTAGAATATTATTCTTTGGATGCCATGGAGCAAATCATCCAGCAGGCGGCCACGAAATTAAGCGTTTCCGCCGACCAAGAGGGCGTGCGCGAAATTGCCCTTCGAGCGCGGGGAACGCCCCGCGTAGCACTTCGCCTCCTGCGCCGAGTCCGCGACTACGCCCAAGTCCGCGCCGATGGAGTGATTACCACCAAAATTGCCCAACAAGCCCTTGAGCTATTAAACATTGACGCCCAAGGTTTAGACAACATGGACAGGCGGGTTTTACAGGCTATCACGATAAAATTCAGCGGTGGGCCAGTGGGATTAAAAACCATCGCTGCTTCTATTGGCGAAGACCCAGACACAATTATGGACGTTGTAGAGCCTTATTTGCTGCAAATGGGATTTTTGCAACGCACTTCCCAAGGGCGTGTTGCCACCCGGCAAGCCTACGTTCATCTTGGCCTAGAGCCTCCTAAAAACCTCTCTCAACCGCGTTTGATTCCGTAATGCTGCGTCTTCTCTATGAAAACATCTGACTTTAACTACGACCTTCCCCAAGAATACATTGCCCAATTTCCGGCGGATCCTCGCGATTCATCACGGCTTTTGGTATTCAACCGTCAAACCGGAGCTGTCCAACATACGCGTTTTCACCAGTTGGGCGAATTCCTGAAACCAAACGATTTGCTAGTCCTCAACCAAACCCGCGTCATCCCTGCCCGTCTTTTCGGACACAAAATTCCCACAGGCGGAAAAGTTGAACTTCTGCTTCTAACCAAAGAAGACGAACGCACCTGGAAAGCTTTTGGCGGAGGGAGCGGACTACGCGCGGGAAAAAAGATTCAAATCACAGATGGCCCGCAAGCCGAAATCGTCCAAGTTCTTAATGGCCCCTTGCGCCTAGTGCGATTCTCAGAGCCAATTGAGCCATTTTTCGAGCAAGCCGGGCATGTCCCTCTTCCACCATATATTCATGAGAAACTTAAAGACCCTGAGCGGTACCAAACTGTCTACGCCGAAGAAGTTGGCTCGGCGGCTGCACCCACGGCGGGGTTGCACTTCACCCCTCCCCTGTTGGAGCGTTTACGCCAGATGGGGGTTCAATTCGCTCACGTCACCCTTCACGTTGGGTTAGACACCTTCGCCCCCGTCCACGAAGAGACACCCCAAGAACACAAAATCCACACCGAATGGTGCCAAGTCACACCCCTGGCGGCGCAAAAGATCAACCAGGCCCACAACGCGGGAGGGCGCGTAATAGCGGTGGGAACCACTAGCGTTCGCACCCTGGAATCTGCGGCCCAACATGCTAAAAACGGCCAAATTATCGCTCCTTTTGAAGGACCGACAAGTTTGTTCATTCTTCCCGGCTACCAATTCCAAGCCGTAGATGCTATGGTGACCAATTTCCACTTGCCAGAATCCACGCTGCTGATGTTGGTCAGCGCTTTTGTCGGTCGGGAGCGCATCTTAGAAATTTACGAAACCGCCAAACAAGAAAAATATCGCTTCTATTCCTTTGGAGACGCCATGTTGTTGGAGTAAAGAGTAAAACCTATTGCCTCATCCCCTAATTCCTAACCAAACACCCAGAAACGGAGAAATTATGCGAGCTGTTGACATCATCATCAAAAAACGAGAAAAGCAAGAACTCACAAAAGAAGAAATTCAATTTTTCATCAAAGGCTACACCGCCGGCGATATTCCCGATTACCAGGCCTCCGCGTGGGCAATGGCGGTGCTGCTCAACGGCATGACCCCCCGCGAAACCACTGATCTCACTTTAGCAATGGCACATTCTGGCGACATGCTAGATTTATCCCCCGTGGTTCCCATTGCTATAGATAAGCACTCCACGGGCGGCGTGGGAGACAAAACTTCCCTAGTCGTGGCCCCCATAGCCGCTGCTTGCGGCCTCCCCGTTGGAAAAATGTCAGGGCGCGGATTAGGCTTCAGCGGCGGTACGCTCGATAAAATGGAATCTATCCCCGGCTATCGCTGCGACCTGACCACCGAAGAATTCTTGCATCAATTGGATGAAATAGGAATTGTTCTCACCGGCCAAACAGGAGACCTAGCCCCCGCCGATGGCAAGTTTTACGCCCTCCGAGACGTGACCGGCACGGTTGAAGCCATCCCCCTCATTGCCTCCTCAATTATGAGCAAGAAACTTGCCTCAGGAGCCACTGCCATTGTCCTAGACGTGAAAATTGGTCTGGGCGCATTCATGCAAACGCAAGCAGAGGCTCATGCTCTGGCCTCCGCGATGGTGAAAATTGCCCATCTGGCGGATCGCAAAGCCGTGGCCCTCATCTCAGACATGAACCAACCCCTGGGTTGCGCCGTGGGCAATGCCCTGGAACTTAAGGAAGCTATTGCCACCTTGCAAGGGGAAGGTCCGGCGGATTTCCTAACCCATTGCCTCGATGTGGTGGAGCAAATGCTCGTGTTGGGGGAAGTGGCAAAAACCGAAGCGGAGGCCCGCTCCCTGGCGTTAGATGCCCTCTCCGGGGGGCAGGCGTGGGAGCGTTTCCTGGCCCTGGTCTCGTCCCAAGGCGGAGACGTGGCCTACGTTAAAGACCCCTCCCGCCTGCCGACCGCCTCCTTAATAGAAACCATCCCCGCCCCGCGCTCTGGTTATCTGAGCCAAATCAACGCCAAAACGGTAGGCGTGACAGCCGTTTTTTTGGGGGCTGGCCGTGCTACAAAAGAAGATGCAATTGACTACGCCGTGGGGGTTGAAATTCATCGCCGCGTTGGCGACTACGTTGAAAAAGGTGATCCACTTTTCACCATCCACGCTAACGACCGGCAAAAACTAGAAGAAGCCCGCATCAGTCTCCTAGGCGCCCACCTCTGGAGCGATGCCCCCGTTGACCCTCTGCCTCTGGTCTATGATATTGTGCGCTGAATGTGGTTGAGTGAGAGAAAGTTGAGAAAAATATAAACCCCAGGTTGTAATGCCTGGGGTTTTTGTGTGAATCAGCCCTAATCTGCCAACTTACCATTCTCTCAACAACTTCTCCGGCTGGCGCGCATAGGTTTCCAGCGGAATCTCCCCTCGCGTTAGCCCCTGCAGCGTCTCATTAAGGAGGCGGTTCACCGGTGTGGGGATGCCGAATCTCTTTCCAAAGCGCACCACAGCCCCGTTGAGGTAATCCACCTCGCTCCGCCCTCTCCCGCTATGGAGGTCA
>QMOK01000094.1 GCA_003648195.1 Chloroflexota bacterium
AGAGTTCTTGTCCGCCTTGGGTGATGACCAATCCCACTCCCCCAGAGGGGTAGGGAATCTCCACCTGGAAGGCCCCTGGGTTGGGGGCGTTGTACTCGCCCAGGTCGTAATTTATCCCAAAAGAAACATCTGCCAGCGTGCTGCCATCCGCCGCTTGGAGAGATGCCACAAAGTCCCCCGCGGGATAATTCCCCACTGTGTTGGTGTTTAAGGTTTGGGGAGGCAAAAGTTTAAGCTCGCCATTTTCAAAATATCCAGAGAGGTATAAAACTTGTTCAAAGGGAGCGGCGGTAGACCAGCGCGGCATTGGCATGGACGCCATTTTGTGGGAGCGCTCTGCTGCGGCTTGTCTGGCGTTCAAAATGGTGTTGGATGCGGATGGTGAAACCCAGGGGATGACGGTAACACCGCCCAGCTCATGCCCGGCGTAAGGGTCACCCATGAAATTTATCCAGTTAGAGTTAGGTCTTATGTAGCGCACTTTGCCAGTGACAAAGTTGTACGCGTAACCCTCAGGGAGCGAAACTCCACCTAAATTGGGGTTGTCGTCAACCTCTTCGTGCCCGCCGAGATAGACGTGTCCGATTTCGTGTGCGATTGTGATTGGGAATTCAAAGCTGACCAGAGGCGCACGGGGGTATATGCGGCGATAGATAAAACCACGGTTGCCGGCTCCGTATTCATTGGGCGGGAAGAGACCGACCGCGTATTCTACGGTACTGGTTGAGTTGGCGGCGTTATAGGCTACCAGCGCGTTATTTATAATAGCCGCGTCTCTAAGTGCCATTGCTAGGTTCAGCCAGCCATTTGAATAAACGGGATGCTGCACAATGCGCACAGAGGGAACTGGGTAAGTATTGACCAGAAATCTGCGGGCGGTGATAGCCCAATTTTGAGCGTCTTTGACACTGATAGTGGGGCTAAGGGCTACCATCATTAAGCTCAGCCCTTTTGAAGGGGAGACCATTTGCGAGAATGTTTTCTCGTTATTGGTTTCATTTGGTTCAGTGAAAGTGTTTTCGGGGTCAATGACGGCTCTGACTTCAAAGACTCCGGCTCGCACAAAGCTGGGGGGAATGAGGAATTTTACTGCGTCATAGACTTTTTGATGGTCGTCTGCGCTGTAATTGTTTTTGACTCTAAAGGGGAGGGTTTTGAAAAGTTGCCCATTGACGTAGAGGGTTATTTTGGTGTCTACGCTGGACTGCGCTTGGCTGGAGAAGCGGGGGAAGACCAAAGCGGCGGTGTGTTTGCTGTCGGCTAATTCGGCTCCGCTGACGGCTTGAAGAAGTTCTATTTTTGCGATTGTTAAATCGCCTTCGAGCTGGAGGGTGAAGTTTACCCCGCCTACCGCGCCGTTCCCTTGTCCGTTGGGAACGGTGACAACTAGCGAATAGGTGCCATCGGCGTTGGTAGAAATGGAGGCTGAATTCGCGCCGCTGACGACCTCCACGTTGGCGCCGTCCACGCCGGTGCCCTCTTGGTCTGTCACTCGTCCCTCGATGATGACTACTTCATAATTGGGGCCGTTTTGGATGGTTTGCACGTCTTCTCCGTATCCGGCTAGGAAGGCTTTGAGGACGATGGGGCCGGTCGGCTGCGGGGTGAGCGTGGGAAGTATCTGCGGGATAGCTGCCTCAGGGGTGGGGATATCCCCATCGCTTGGCGGGCCGCCCAATCCCAAGCACCATTGCCAAAATTGATCCCCTTCGGCAGCGGACCTACCCATCCAGTGCTCTTCCTGATAGGTGTCATACCGTTGCTGCACTTCCCGCGCGGCAGTGCGTGCTGTTTGCCATCGATCCCAATTGCCATCGCAGTTTTCTTCACATTCGTACCAAATATGATAGGCGTCACGTTCCGCGTCAGTAGCCGCTTCTAATTCATAATATAATTGACAATATGTGGTGTCGAACACGTCTTGTTGATGCTGACCATCGCTGTCAGGGAGATCTGGGCGGCGTGCTTCAACAGAAGTTGACGTTATCGCTATTACTCCAACAACAAGAAGCAATATTGTAAATATCAAAAGAGCGGGCTTTCGAAGTTTCATAAGTTTTTCTCCAAATGCGAAGTACTATCTTGTCAAGCATAAATTGATAGCTTGTAGCAGCGAACGAGAGTTCGCCTATCCCCTAAAACGGGCACTCACGTGCCCTAACACTTAACGAAGTAACCCAACTATGTCGCGGAGAGGAACGTCTTTTATGATGTGGCAGCCTCCCCGACTATCTGTGGGAGCCCCGCGAGGGGACGCAGAGCGTGCCACCCCTCAGAAAACGGAGGTTCGCCATGACATTTACCCCGTGAATTCCGAAAAAGCCATGTTTCTTTAAGAACGAATAATCCCGCTCTCGTAGGCGAATGAGATTCTTCGGGCAAACCGATCTTGCTTTCGGCAAAAATACCCCTCTAACGGTTAAATATTGTTTTCTGGGCATCTGAAATTTTCCGTAACGAGAACGTGAATATTGGTGAAGAGATAATTAATCGCGGTACTTCCCTAGATAAGGAAAAATCAAGGCTTCAGAAATATGCTTTTAATTCCACGGTGAGAATTGCTGGAATTAATCGTACTTTCTTCAATCAAATCCGTCAATGTTATACTAATATCTACGCGAGGAAATCGTCCTTTCGCCCCATTTTTGGCACTCCGTGCCATCTTTAGAAAAACTGTTATAATGGCGAAGAAAATTCCCCTCTGCTTTCTTGAAAGGATGCTGCAGGCTTTATAAATTCTTGGAGAAAATATTATGGACTCAACCGCTATAGCACCCATCTCAATCCCTGTCGTACTTTTTAACCTTTCGCTAGGTTTGTTATTATCGGTATTACTAGCAATTTACTACACCAAATTAGGTGATTCGCTTTCCAACCGTTCAAAATTTGCTCCCTTGCTCCCGCTCTTATCAATGATCACACTACTTGTAATTTCTGTCGTGAAGAGCTCCCTTGCTCTATCTTTAGGCCTTGTAGGAGCTTTATCCATCGTCCGTTTTAGAACGGCTATCAAGGACCCCGAAGAATTGATGTTTTTGTTCTTCGCAATTTCAATCGGCCTTGGCTTAGGAGCAGATCAACGCATTCTAACCTTAATATCTTTTGTCATTATCATGGGATATTTAATAGCCCGCAAGGCCATTAATAAAACTCTGAAACTTTCTCCACATAACAATTTGTATCTAAACGTATCTTTGCCATTAGGCTCAGAAAACAACGAAAGCGCTTTCGATTTTATCAATACAATCCTCGGAGAAGAGCTGTCGAAAGTTGACTTACGAAGATTTGACACAGACGGCAAAGAATTGCGGCTAGTCTTCTACTTCAAATCCAACAAACCCTCTACCGTGGCTCGTATTGCCAATCGTATTCAAGAGAAATACGCGACTGCGTTAATTAGTGTTGTGGAGCAAAACAACCTCTTAGGAGGATAAATTAATGAAAATTAAGTATCCTAAAAAAGAGACGCCAAACAAATTAGCCATCCCCTCAAAATATTGGAGCTATGTCATCATCACCCTCCTCATAGCGGGGGCTTTCTTCGCTGGCATGTTTTTCTATCGCGCCGGATACGCGGCAAAGATTTTCGCAAAAGCCAAAGACATCCTCCAGACGGGGCCTTTAACTCAAGCCATAGACGAAGTAACCGAAGAAATCAATACAGAAATCAAACTATATCAAAACAACGGCTTACCAAACATCTTTTTAGATGTCCCTTTTGAATCTATGATGGCCATAGAAAAAAAGCGTGAAGAAGCGTTGGTAATAGGAGTACTCCACTCTTCAGATGATGACTACGTCCCCGCGACCATACGCTGTAATGATGCACAAACGCTAGATATCAAGTTGCGCCTCAAAGGGGATTGGGTTGACCACCTCCAAAGCGACAAATGGTCTTTCCGCATCCACATCACAGAAGACGATGGCGCCATCCTCGGAATGAGACGTTTCTCCATCCAAGCACCACACACCAGGTCATTCGCAAGCGAATGGGGGTATCAACAAACCCTCGCTCTTGAAGGCATACTTTCCCCTCGTTATACATTTGTAAACATCATAATTAATGGCGAATACAAAGGCATATACGCCTTAGAAGAAAGTTTTACCGAAGATTTATTAGAATCCCAAGAACACAGAGAAGGCATTATTTTTCGCTTCAATGAAGATTTATTATGGCATGACTGGACCAACTTTTTAGACGTTGAAAATCACGCTGATTCTATGATTGGCCGCTTTTGGTTGGTCGACAACCCCATCAGCAACGAACTTGACCCCTACAGAAGTAACCGAATAGCCAAAAATGCCGCGTTATCAGAAGAATTAATAGCCGCTAAAGAATTATTATATTCCTTTTACCACGATATTCTCGCCTCCGACCAAGTGCTAGACGAAACCCTGTGGGGAAAATACTTCGCAATCACAGACCTGTGGGCCGGCGGACACGGCGTAGACTGGATCAACACCAGGTTTTACTACAACCCCATCACCGGGCTTATAGAACCAATTGCCTACGATGGATTTGTTTTCCACCCCAGCTTCACCAAAGAGCAATTGGCCTTCCCTTTCTCCGATTCGATACTTTTCCATAACCCCGGAGTGCAAAAAGCCTACGTAGAAACCCTAGAAAGAATCACCACCCCAGAATACGCGGCAACGCTTAAAGAAACTTTCGGGGAAGAACTGGAAGCCTACCACGACCTGCTTGTCAAAGAATACAAAAATGAGGATTATGAAGAATACCGAAGATTTACAGGGCCGCTGCTCCAATTACCATGGAACGACCTCAACCATCGAGCAGACCTATTATCTAGGAATCTAAACCCAGAACAACCGCTGCGAGGCTACTATCATTTTGTGGATTGGGATGGGGAACCCTTCATCCAGGTGGATTTGCTCAACCTAATGGTCATCCCCGTCCAGATACGCGAATTTGCTGGGGGAGGCGTGACACTGCCATTCGAAAAAACGTGGTGCATCACCGAAAGGTGCCAAACGAAAACCATTGAACACCTTGAAGAAACCGTACTCCTCGCCGGCGATACCACAAATTTCGTTCCAGCCCCATTTTACATTCCCGCAAGCAGCCTCGACCAAGCCAAAATCGCCGCCGAAAACCCTATTCTTCGAGTAAATCTTTATGGCGGCTCCCAAATTTTTGATATTCCCCTCTCGCCAAGCTATGCCCCCCAAGGCCTCGAAACTGGCATCAAACCATCTGCAACCCTAGAAGAAGCCCTCAACACACATCCCTATTTGCGGCTCGCGGGGGAAGGGCAATTAACAATAGCCATAGGAGACTGGGACGTTAACGGCGATCTCATTCTTCCAAAAGGATACACGCTTACCATTTCCGAAGGTACTACTCTGCGTTTCGAAGCAGAAAGCGTTCTCTTATCCTATGAAGCCATAAATATCCACGGCACCGAAGAAGCTCCGGTTCTTATCACCGCGCAAGCTAATAACTGGGGCGGGATGGTGGTCTTAGGCGCGTCAGAGGCATCTCACTGGAAACACGCAAAAGTGGAGAAAATGGCTGGCATCACATACCCAGGCTGGATACTCACCGGAGGCATCACCTTCTACCAAAGTGATGCTGATATTTCCTACTCAAAAATTGGCAATAACACCACCGAAGACGCCCTAAACGTTGTTCAAGCTCGCATATCAATGAATATCGTTGAATTCATGCACACAAGCTCAGACGCCTTTGACGGCGACTTCGTAAGCGGCACACTAACCTATTGCCATTTCCACGACATCACGGGAGACGCGTTCGATACCAGCGGCTCTCAAGTAGAAGTCAGCCATTCCCTATTCACCAACATAGCAGATAAAGCAATCTCAGCCGGAGAAGGCAGCCAGATCACATTACACAATCTCACCATCCGCAATGTGGGCATCGGAATTGCCAGCAAAGACAAATCTACCATAGCCGCTGATGAAATTCTCATCGACAGCGCGAATATTGCCGGCCTAGCCGCCTACATAAAAAAACCACAATACGGCCCAGCATTTATAGAGGCAATAAATGTTGAAATATTAAACACAGAAACCCCAGCCCTCTGCCAAACCGAAAGCCAACTCCTGCTAAATGGAGAAAATATCTCCGCACAAGATTTTGACGTAGACGCCCTATACGAACAAGGTATATTAGGAAATTAAGTTAGGCCAAGGAACTATGGAACACAACCTTCGTTACGAAAATAAAATGGTTTTCAGCGCCCTTCGCCTAGACGAGGTGCGAAGTTGGGTATACACTCATTCGGACGCTTTCAGAGTGGCTTACCCGCCTCGCCAGGTGAACAACATCTATTTTGATACCCATGAACGTTCTCTAATGGCAGAACACGCCAATGGAGTAGCAAATCGCGAAAAGTTCAGGTTTCGCTGGTACGGGGAAAGCTGGCTTACGCGCGGGGGTCAGATTGAGATCAAGAAAAAAATAGGCCGTTTGGGATATAAAACCACGCAGCCCATCAAAAACACTATTGACATCTCCCAGCTTAATTGGCGTGAAATCATCCACTTGCTAAAAGAAGAAAGCTCTGAAGAGTTCGCCTTTCTGCTAGATAATTTAACGCCCACAATCATCAATCAATACCAAAGGGAGTATTACGAAAGCGCAGACAAAAAAATAAGAGTGACCCTAGATTATGACATGCGGGCTTTTGCGCAATCTTTTGGCTTTTCGCCCAATATCACATTCCCTCAACCTTTGCTCAATAACGTAATCATTGAAATGAAAGCCGCCATGAAAGAACATCAGAGAATGGCCGACTCCATAGCCGAGTTTCCGCTGCGCTGCGTACAAAACTCAAAATATCTCAACGCCATGGAGTATGCGGTTTAAAGACTCCACTGCAGAAAGGTCAATTTCACCACAAAGGCACTAAGTTCACAAAGAATTCTCTCGAAGGACACAAAGGAAAAATTCTCTTTCTTTGAAACCTTATAGTTTTTTCAGTGGACTCGTTTAAAACCATCCCCTCAAAAGGAAAACTTCAACATGAAAACAAAATTCACCATTAAAACTTATCTCATCATCGCCCTCATTAGCGGCGGGGTCAGCACTATTTTGCTAGGCGTGATTCCAGATGCTTCTAAAAATCCGTGGCTGCTAGGATTATCAAAAATTCGCCTCCTTTTGCTGTTTCTCAACTTGCTGGCAATCTCCATTTTAGCGTTCTTAACCGCCACAAAAGCGAAAAACGCCGCTTGGATTGAGAACCTCAACCTAAAAATAGCCCGTTTCATCGCGCCTGAAGAACACAAAACCCATACCATGTTATCCACCCTGGGAGGGCTGTTCCTTGGCATTTATTTCATCTTCCACACGCTCACAACCTCAAATCCGTTTCACCAAAGTTATTTTCCTCACTTAATTCCCTGGGCGTTTTGGGCAGCCAGCATTTGCGGGGAAACCTTTGTTTTCCTTTTTATGCGGGATAAAAAAGCCTGGACTACTTATCTCAAAAAAAATGTCTTAGCCATTCTGGTACTGCTCGCTATTTTGGGGGCAGGTTTCGTTATCCATTACCAAATGCCGCTGCGAGACGCGCCCAAAGCCTATTCACACGATGACGTGGTCAATAAAAAAATTGAAGATCAAGATATTTATCTAGTCTACGAAGAAGGCCGCAACCTATCGCAAGGGCAAAACCCTTACGCCCGCGCGGCGGAGATTGAAGAAACTCGCTGGAACAGCGCCCTGCCCACATACCTCCCTATCATCTACTACGGTTCTTGGGCTACCCACGAAATAGGCCTCACAAAAATATACCCTTGGCTCGGCGTTTGGCGAAGAATATTCCTGCTTTTTAACCTTGCTACCGCGTATCTACTTTTCATCATCCCCCACCACCGTCATAACGCCACGGTATTGGGCATCTTTGCCGCCCTGTTCTGGCTCTTCAACCGTTGGACGTTATACGTCACCACCATCTATCACTTCAACTTCATCCCCATTTTCTTTTTGGTACTTTCTTTAAGCCTTCTCCCCAAACGAAAAACTGCCGCCTACCTCTTTTTTGGGCTTTCACTCGGCCTCAAACATAATGCTATTTTCCTGACCCCCATCTATCTAATTTGGGCTTGGCAAGAGAACAAAGAAAAACCAATCCGAAGCGTCCTTGCCGCTGGGTTGACCATTGCCAGCATCCCCATTTTGGCCTCTTTGCCATTCCTCATCCTTAGTTTTGAAGGCTTCGTCAAATCTTTATTAATTTCATTAACTCGCTACCCCGAAACCCAACTCGGCGTACTATCGCTAGACGCTTTTATGGGGTGGGTAGGACTTCCAGCCAAAATTCCCATGCTGATCATGATATTGCTCACCTACTGGGCAGCCTGGAAAGGAAAACTTAAACCATTCACTGCCGGATTGCTAGTGATGTTAGTCTTCGTAGATTTCCACTCTGTACTCTTTCGGCATTATATGGCCTGGGTAATTCCTCTGCTCCCCCTCACCGTTGCCGAAACTCTCCCGAAGTCCCATCCCCCGGCAAACCCCCCTCTAGCTTAGGGGCTATACGCAAATAGTTTCTTCTCAAGAAGGCGGTTCATTAAAAGAACCGCCTTCCTTGGTTTAATGGGAACATGAAATGAGGGGATGGTTCATAATTGACTGTACACTTTTTAAGGGTAATGTGTCACTGCGAGGAGCGTTTTTTGCGACGCGGCAGTCTCCTGGCTGTCAGGGGGATTGCCACACCCCCAGAAAGCGGGGGTTCGCAATGACATAGGGTTTTGGGAAAAAGTGTCAACTAGTTTCTAGCTTGAGGTGAACCATTCTCCCCGGCAGCTTCGGCCTGAATTGTTGCACCGCGCCAGCCACACGCCCCCACCCCTCCCTACGCGCCCCTTCTAATATTCTTATCACGCCCTATGAAATCGCCGCCGCCGGTGTTTACATCCCCGGCAATATACGCCCCTCCCTGCGTGTTAATCTCTTTGTAGACCACATAATAAGGACGCCCGGCAACATCCCCCAAGCCCTGAGCCTGGAGAAACGCCTTCACCTTATCCGCGTTCAACTTCCCCGCCATCAAATCTGGCAACCCGAAAACCACGCCAGGGAAACGCGGCCTAACCTCGTCAAAGTCGGTGACAATGACTCCTTTGTACTGCTCTGTGACGTAAAACTGGCTCAACCACGCCACAGCATGCCGCAAACTATCACGGCTGGCGGGATCAAAAGTGGCACAGGTCGTGTAAACACCCTCCCTTTCTTCAAACTCGCCCACAAAAGAAACCGCCGCGCTCACTGTATAACCATCCACCTCCCGGCGCGGATGCGGCAAATCTTCCACCGTATCAACATGCAAATACAACTGCGGAATTTGGCGATTCCCCGCGAAGAAAGTGGGCAGGCCATCATAAACATAGCGCATTTCACCGCTAATAGTCACCGGAACAGCGCCCTTATCCCGCAGCCTCGGCGCTAAAAGGCGATAAAACCGCCGTGGCACAAGCACCGGAAAACCCTCGTGGCAAACGCCATTAGAAGACGCCGTCATAAAATAATGCGGCTCATCAGCTATCAGGCGGGGACGCAAGCGCACGGCCCCAATCCCGCCGCGCAGCATATCGGCCTTGCCGTAAGGGTTGAAATAACTGCGCCCGTCACGCGTTTGGAACATCATTTCGTAGGCCATTTCTCTATGTTGGCGGGCTTCGGGAGTGTGGAAACGCCCCGGGCTGAGCGGAAACCACTCAAAAAGGTGAAAATGCTCCAGCGTGACCCGCCGCGTGTCGTAAAGCCTCTCCTCTACAAAGAGCTGCCAAACCGCTTGGTTAGAAGCGGCCTGTTGCTGATGATTGGTTGAGGGGGTGGTGTGCCGCTCTACCATTGGGTAATAGGCTAAATCTGTTTGGGAATTAATGACGTCTTGCAGATCGTGGGGCTGCATCTCTTGGCAGAGGCGTTCCGGCTGGGAGCGTTCCAAACCCGCCACGGGAGGTGAAGCCGCTCCCAGCCCGCTGCCACTCCCCGGCGCGGAGCGCTGCTCCCAAGGTTTGAAGTCTGGCTCAGGGGAATCTGGTAAACCTCCTATTTGTAAATCGTCAAATTCTGGCATAGTGCGCTCCTTTAAAACGGGCACTCGCGTGCCCTACTACGAACACGTCATCTTAGCCTTACAGGTGCGGCGCATCCAAGAGCAGATGCAACGCACCTACTGCATTACCCCGCCTCCGCTTTCATTTTCTCGGCTACTTTTTTGGCTATGGCTCCGAAGCCAGCCAC
>QMOK01000095.1 GCA_003648195.1 Chloroflexota bacterium
ATTCACTGCATATTGCCCTTTTTTATCTCCTGCTAGTTCATGAAGGTTTGATCCTGGATATTTCATATCACGTATCTCGTTAGCAGCATTCAAACGGTCAAGTATTCTTTCAAGCCTATTAGCATGTTCAGGCCTGATGCCCTTCTTTTTGCCAGTATAAAAAAACTCTTTGAGACCTTTATGCTTGAATGATTTAATCATATTTTGTATTGTAACCCCACGGGTTACGCGCATCAAGCCTAAAATTTCAAGTTTAGACAAAAATAAGGCAGAGACATTATCGAGAACTGCCCTAGGTATGCCCCACCCTGCCGATAATTGCAAATTGCCAAAACCCTGACTGCGGATTAAAATAGGAATTCGTTCAAGTCAGTGACGCGCGCGAAAAGGAGCGAGCATGGTTAAGGCTACGTTTGAATTTCCTACAGGTTTTCTCTGGGGGACGGCAACTGCCGCTCATCAGGTAGAGGGGCGCAACACGAATAATAATTGGTACCAATGGGAGCAAGATGGTCACGTTGTTCACGGGCACGAGTGTGGGTTGGCTTGCGATTGGTGGGGCGGACGCTGGCGGGAAGATTTCGACCGTGCCGCCGAGGAGGGGCAAAACGCTCACCGTCTCTCTATCGAGTGGAGCCGGATACAGCCCGCACCTGATAGTTGGGATGAAGACGCTTTAGATCGGTATCGAGAAATGATACGCGGTTTGCACGAACGAGGAATGACGCCGATGGTCACTCTTCACCACTTCACCGACCCCATTTGGATTATGGAACAAGGGGGATGGGAAAATGAGGAAATAGTAGCGCGTTTTCAGGCTTATGTAGAAAAGGTGGTTGCCGCGCTTAAAGAATATGTCACTTATTGGTGTACGATAAATGAGCCTAACGTATACGCTGCCATGGGGTATTTGACGGGTGAATTTCCTCCCGGCAAACAAGATATGAGCAGTGCTTTTCAAGTGATGACCAACTTAGTGAAAGGGCACGCTGCCGCTTACCACGCCATCCATAAAATTCAAGAAGAGGCCGAGGTGGGGCTTGTTGTCAATTATCGAGGAATGATTCCGCATCGCGCTTGGTTTCCGCCTGACCGCATAGCAGCTTGGATTCAGTCCCGAACGTATAACGACTTTTTTCCCCACGCCGCAGCAACTGGAAAATTAAAATTCCCTTTCAAACGGCAAGACGTCCCAGAAGCAAAGGGGACGCAGGACTTTTTGGGCGTGAATTACTATACTCAGGAGAGAGTCTCTTTTTCATTTTTAGCGGCAAACGAACTCTTCGGGAAACGTTTCTTTGACCCCGAAGATGCGGTTAGTGAAACCGGTTTTATCGCCCACCATCCTACCGGCTTGTTCGATGCGCTCAAGTGGGGAATGCAATTTGACGTTCCTCTCATTGTCACCGAAAACGGAGTAGAGGATTCTACCGATAAACTCCGCCCTCGATATTTGGCAGAACACATTCACCAAATTTGGCGTGGACTCAATTACAATTGGCCGATCAAGGGTTATTTTTATTGGTCGCTGGTAGATAATTTCGAATGGGAACGCGGGTGGACGCAACGCTTTGGCCTGTGGGAGCTAGATGTAGATTCCCAAACCAGAAGCCGGCGTCCTAGCGTAGACTTTTACGCGGAGATTTGCCAAAATAATGCGCTTTCTTCAAAAATGGTCGCTGAGTACGCTCCAGAAGCATTGGAAAAACTCTTTCCAGAGTAACTTTTTTTGATAATATCGTGGGCTTGCTCGTAGTTGCTCAAAACCATGGTGGTAGAACTGCGTTGCACTTGGGAAAGTGCGTTGCAGTTCGGGTCAGACAGGCAGACTCGTGGTGCAGCGCATCCAAAAGCAGATACAATGCACCACTAACTTTTTGAACAACTGGGCTTGCTCCTTGTTAGGCTATCAGTTTGACCTCTAGCTTGCCACCAAGTACAATTGCTACTGTTAACTATATCCACTTTGAGGAGGTTTATATGCTGAGCAAAAACTACCGTGACGTTGAACAAGAGCCTGTTGGGAATGATAAATCTGTCCGCTGGGTGATTGGAAAGCCAGAAGGCGCGCCCAATTTTGCTATGCGCGTAATTGAGTTTGAACCAGGCGCTATTTTCGAGACACATCAACACCCTTACGAACATGAAATCTTCGTTTTGGAAGGTGAGGGGGTGGCAGAAGGCCCAGGCGGGGAGATGGCAATGCGTCCGGGGATTGCGCTCTACATCCCCCCCAGCGAGCCGCACGGTTACAGGAATACCGGCAAAGGGCCGCTGCGTTTCATATGCGTTATCCCACATATTGAGTAGAAGAACCTTAAATAACAACAACCTCCCCCGCAAAGGCAAATCGCTTCTGCGGGGGTTTTGTTATTTTACCCTTAGCTTCTTTTTTGATAACCGTTCACTCCCCCTTAATAAAAAAAGCGTTGATGTGTCACTCTGAGAGAACGTTTTTTGTGAACGAAGAGTCTCCCCGCTCATGGCAGAGGAGATTCTTCAGGCAAAAACTGCCCGCAGAATAACACATCTTTGAACATTTGCGGGGGGAGGGGAATAATTACCTTTTGGCTCATGTATGAAAAATGTACAAAACGACATGAATGTCGTCCTACGAAACTGTAACGCGATATTTATATCGCCTTTTGTTGCACACATTCAACAGCTGAGCCTTACCTTTTTTTTGAATATGAACCATCCCCTTATTTCTTTTGAGAATATTGGCACTGCCTGGTATAATGAATTTATAGAATTTAGCCAGAAAGAATGAGGTGAAAATCATGATAGTAAAAGACCTTACGGAATTTCAGTCTGAAGATGGAAAAATCTCTTTCATTGAGGTAATACGCGCTACTATGAAACACGGTCTTTCCTGGAAGAGAAACAGAGCATATCAAGAAGATTTTATTGATTCTATACAGAATATACTTGATGATAAATGCGTCATTTTAAGAAGCGTGATGCTGCCACGAGAGGAACGCCCCATTCCGCTGGTTCTAGTTTCTCCCGCTGGGATTGCTGTCATCAATCCTCAAAGAAAGGAAGGGGTTTTCCAAGCCCGCGATGATACATGGAGCACAATAGACGGTGCCGGCAACTTAATCCCCGCTACCCCTAACCTGGTTCAAGACAGCCAATTTTACGCCGCTGCTGTTCAGAGATACCTTCAAAGACATGATCTTCAAGATGTGCCACTAGAAAGCGTGTTGGCATTTGTTTCGGCAGGCACTCATGTAGACACCAAGCATCCGGTTGTACGGGTTTTATCTTTTGATGCTATCAAAAACTTTGCCCGCCAAATAAGCACATCTCAGTTAATTCTTGACCTAAAAGAAAAAGAGCACCTTATTCAATTACTCTCCGAACCGCGCCTCCCATCTCGCGCTGCTCCCCTGCCTGAATTTGAAGACAGCCAGTTCCTTGATACTGTCCCTCTCTCTGCTTTACAGGCTAACGCCGCGCAATTAAAAACCCCCTCAAGCGTAGATAATATCGTAAAAAAACTCAACTTTAGTAAACGCCAATGGCTTCTTTTAGGCGGTATACTTATTGCCGAGGTAATAATACTGGTTGTGTTCATTTTCATGGTTATTCTCGCTTCGTAAATAATCTTAGGTCGATTTTGTGCCCTCGCTATTTCTATCACTCGTTATCCCAGCATATAATGAAGAGCGCCGCCTGCCCCATACATTAGAGCAGGTGGCTCTCTTTTTAGGACTCCAAAGCTACTCGTGGGAAGTGATTGTCGTTGATAATGCTAGCACCGACAAGACTCCAGAAATCATTCGCAATTTCGCCCAAAGGTATCCTCAAATACGTGGTTTGCGCGAAAAACGGCGCGGGAAAGGCGAAGCTGTCAAGAGCGGCATGTTAGCAGCCAAAGGGGAATATCGCTTCATGTGTGACTCTGACCTTTCCATGCCCATCACCGAATTAAACCACTTTCTACCGCCTCAACTTGAAAACTTCAATCTAGCAATAGCCTCCCGCGAGGCGCAGGGCGCAATCCGCTACGATGAACCTTTTTACCGGTATCTTGGTGGTCGGGCTGTCAACACCATGATCCGCCTTCTCATTCTCCCACGCCTAAAAGATACTCAGTGCGGTTTTAAATGTTTCTCGGCCTCTGCCGCAGAAGACCTCTTTAGCCACCAAACCCTTTCCAGTTGGGCATTCGATATTGAAATACTAGCCATTGCTCAACTGCGCGGCTACAAGATTGTCGAAGTTCCAATCCCCTGGCACTTTGACTCTGGGAGCAAACTTAACGCATTCAAGAGTGCCGCGCAAATGTTCCTAGATATTCTCACTATACGTGACAACGCGCGAAAAGGGGTTTATGACCAAAAAGATTGATCCCAGCCTTATTCCTCCAAGCCCTAACCTTAGCTTCGAAATTGCCTTTTGGCAGGCAAATATTCGAAAAATAGCTGGGATTGATGAGGCGGGGAGGGGCGCGTTGGCCGGCCCCGTGGCTGCTGCCGCAGTAATCCTCCCCCCAGACCCTAAAGTGAAACAAAAATTAAGCGGCGTGGACGACTCCAAGCGCATGTCGCCCGCCCAGCGAGAGCGGTGGCGCATCTGTATCCAAGCGGAAGCTTTGGCCTGGGGCGTGGGATTCTCCTCCCCAGCGGAGATAGACACCTACGGCATAGTCCCCGCCACCCGTTTCGCCGCTCAGCGTGCCCTAGATAAACTACACCTCTCCCCCGACCATTTATTGCTAGACTACTTGCAACTCCCTAATAACGCTACCCCCCAAACCTGGCTAGTGAAAGGAGATGCTCGTTCCCTGAGCATTGCCGCCGCCTCGGTGCTAGCCAAAACCGTTCGGGACGAGCATCTTCGCGAACTTGATAAAAAATATCCCGGCTACGGGCTAGCATCCCACAAGGGATACGGAACTAAGGCCCATTTCACAGCCATAGCAGAACTTGGCCCGTCTCCCATTCACCGCATGACCTTTGCGCCAATGCGCTTGATGTTAGAACGTTCATCTGTTGAAAATACGCGGGGAAAGGCGATATAAAGTTTTCGTAGTACGACATTCATTTCGCTTTGCACAATATCTATATATAAGCCGAACATTTTAGGAGGAAATACTATGTCTCACCAAAAAACACACAAACAATATGGCCTTTGGCCCAGCCCTATCACACCGCAAATGATTGGGCAAGGACTTAATTTTAGCGACCTGGCCTGGGACGATGACGGAACACTGGTATGGCGAGAACGCCGCTCTAATAAAGGATTGCTCATTGTGCAACCTCCCCACAGAGAGGCGTTCCGAGCATTGAACAACACTTTCGCGGTCAGCGGCGGGGTTGGATACGGAGGAGGCTCATTCACTGTTGGGCACGGGCACGCCTATTTTGTAGAACAAAGCTCAAAACGCATTTATCGGCAATCGCTGAAAACTGGCTCTCCCACCCCTCTCACACCGGAATTTGGGGCTGGGGCCGCTCCCCAAATCTCTTCGGATGGGAAGTATTTACTTTTTGTACACACGTACGAAGGGCAAGATAATGTAGCTATAGTTGATACAATGGGGAAGCATTGGCCTCGTAAATTGGCCTCTGGGGCAGATTTTTATATGCATCCCCGCTGGCATCCTGATGGTCGGCAGGTGGCTTGGATTTCGTGGCGTCACCCCAACATGCCTTGGGATGGCACCACGCTTGAGATAGCTGACCTCACCTATCCCCCAGGCGAGTTGCCAACCTTTGAAACGGCGACCACCATCGCCGGAGACGAGAACACTTCCATCTTCCAGCCAGAATTTTCCCCCGATGGCCGCTATTTAGCCTACATTTCTGATAAAAGCGGCTGGTGGCAGCTTTATATTTACAATTTAGAGAGCAAGGAACACCGCCAGCTCACCACCGCTCCCGCCGAGTACGGGAAACCAGCCTGGGTGCAAGAAACGCGGACTTACGGTTTTAGCGCAGATGGAGATAAAATTTTCATCATTCGCAGCCAAGGAGGATTTTCTACCCTGTGGGAAATTGAAACAGCCTCAGGACGGGAAAGACAAATCTCAGTGGGAGAAGAATACACATCATTGAACCAAATTGCCGTTTCTCCTGTGGGGGATAAAATCGCTTTGATTGCCTCAGGCGGGAGGACGCCAATGCGGGTGATTGTCTATGAAAAAGGACAAGGGGTTGCTGTTTGGAGACGCTCCACGGCTGAAAACCTCTCCGGTGCGGCATACGCCGCCCCCCAGGCAATTTCCTGGCCAAGCCTAGACGGGGAAACCACGCATGGATTGTACTATCCACCCCAAAACGAGGGTTTCACCGCCGAAGGCTCTCCGCCATTGATGGTTTTGGTTCACGGCGGGCCTACCAGTCAGCGCGGGGCGGCTTTTCATCCCGAAGTACAATTTTTCACCAGCCGGGGATTTGCCGTTCTCGAGCCGAATTATCGGGGCAGCACCGGATACGGACGCGCCTACAGGGACATGCTTAAGGGGAAATGGGGGATTTTGGACGTGGCAGACACTGTTAGCGGGGCGCGTTACTTGGCCGCGGAAGGTTTGGCCGATGGTGAAAGAATGGTCATTATGGGCGGGAGCGCGGGTGGTTTCACTGTCTTGAAAACGTTAGAGGATTATCCCGGCGTCTTCAAGGCTGGGATTTCTATGTACGGGGTTGCCAATCAGTTCACGTTGGTGGCGGATACGCATAAATTTGAGGCACGCTATTCTGACTCGCTTTTAGGCTCGCTTCCCGAAGCAGCAGATATTTACCGAGACCGCTCTCCTGTTTTCGCGGCGGATAAAATAAAAGACGCGATGGCTATTTTCCAGGGAGAAGACGACAAGGTGGTTCCCAAGAACCAGTCAGAGGCAATAGTTGAGGCTTTGCAGCGCAACGGTGTTCCTTACGAGTATCACCTCTATCCCGGCGAAGGGCATGGTTTTCGCAAATCGGAGACGTTGGAGCATTTTTACGAGACAGTGGATAGGTTTTTGCGCCAGTATGTAATTTTTGCGTAGGGGATAGAGGAGGGGTATTAGACTCTATGTCGCTCGCATCCCCGAAGCTTTAATGAATTAAAAACTGAACAACGCTGTTAGAGCGTTAGAAATTAAAAAAGCCCTCCAGGTAAATCTGGAGGGCTTTAAAATTTGTGCAAATTAGCGATTTAAGAATCGCTAGCATTCTTTATGCGCTAGCTTTCCTATTTCTCTTGCGGGTAACAACTATTTTCACTGTTTCAGCGGCTAGGGAAGGCACAAGTAAAAGAGGCAGGATAATCTCCCACTGCACCCAAGTTAGAGGCATTGTGCCAAAGATCTTGCGCAAGAACGGAACGTAGAGAACGGTTAGCAACAACATCAAAGACGATAATACAGCCCAATTCATGATGCGGTTTTTGAAAATACCCATCTTCAAAATTGGATATTGTTCGGAACGCGCGGTATAGGCACGCAACAATTCTGAAAAAGACAAAGTAACAAAAGCCATTGTCTCGGCGTAAACAGGGAAGTAGGTTCGGCCTACCCAATAGGCAAATAAAGTAACTGCTGTAATGGCTATGGTTTGAATGACTATCCCTGTTAACATAAAGCGATTGATGATAGGCTCTTTGGGGTCTCGCGGGGGCATATCCATAATATTGGGATCGCCTTTTTCTACGCCCAATGCCAAAGCGGGAGCACCATCGGTGATTAGGTTCAGCCACAAAAGTTGAATGGCGCTTAGGGGTGAACTCCAGCCAACCATAGTAGCCAAGAAGATGATAGCTATTTCGGCTAAATTACAAGAGAGCAAGTAATAAACAAATTTTCTAATATTGCTGTAAATTACCCGTCCTTGCTCTACCGCCGAAACAATGCTGGCGTAATTATCGTCTGTGAGCACCATGTCGGCGGTCTCTTTGGCTACGTCTGTGCCGGTGATGCCCATGGCAATTCCGATATCGGCTTGTTTGATAGAAGGGGCGTCGTTCACGCCATCTCCGGTCATGGCAACTACTTCACCATAGCCCGAAAAGCTTTTACAATGCGAACTTTGTGTTCGGGGGAAACGCGGGCAAAGACATCGGTATATTTGACCGCTTCTACCATCTCTTGGTCACTTAGCTTGTTCAGGTCTTTCCCTGTCAACACTTTGTGCCCTTTTTGCATTAAGCCAATGTCTTCGGCAATAGCGCGAGCAGTGTTGGGGTAATCGCCGGTAATCATGGCGGTGCGGATACCCGCGCGGCGTGCCTTCTCAAGCGCAATGGGAACTTCGGGGCGCGAGGGATCAATCATGCCAAGTAGGCCAACGAAAATCAAACCTTTTTCAATATTGTCGGCTAATTGCCCTTCGGAGCTTTTCTCAATATTTCTCACGACCCGATACGCAACTCCCAAGACACGTAAGGCTCTTTTGGTCATATTGTCGTTGGCAGCTAAAATGCGGCGGCGTTGTTCGTCTGTGAGGGGAACTGCGTTATCTGTTCGGTCTTGGTAGTGCGTACATTGTTCCAGTACCACATCTGGGGCGCCTTTTTCGGCCACCACGTACCAGGCGCGTTTTTCTTGATCGTAAAAGGGTGAAACATCCGCTGGGTGAGGTTCTCTAATGGCGTGAACGGTGACCATGCGCTTACGATCAGAGTCAAATGGGATTTCTTCAATGCGGGGATAGGCCTGCGCCAAAGGGTCTGGCAACGCTCCGGCCTTAGCGGCTGCTATCATCAACGCGCCTTCGGTGGGATCTCCCACTATGTTATAAACTTTCTCTCCCTGCTCGCCGCGTGAAATCTCTAAAGAAGCATCATTGTTCAATGCTCCAATCCATAAGGCCGTTAAAATTGCGGGATAATCTTCAGAGAGATTGACTTCTTCGCCATCCATAAGGAATTTACCTTCGGGATGGTATCCACTGCCGGTCACATCTAAGAAATCACCATCGGCAGCGACACAGGTGACCGTCATTTCGTTTTGAGTCAAGGTTCCGGTTTTGTCGGAGCAAATCACTGTCGCAGAACCGAGGGTTTCTACTGATGCCAATCGCCGGATAAGGGCATTGCGTTTGATCATTTCTTGCATGCCGAGGGCTAAGCTGATGGTGACAACGGCGGGGAGGCCTTCGGGGACGGCAGCGATTGCCAGACTAACGGCGATGATGAACATATCTAGGGGCGGAGTGCCTCGCAACATGCCCACCACAAAGACCACGGCGCACACCGCTAGGGATGCCCATCCTAACGTTCGGCCAAGACCATCCAGGCGTTTTTGAAGAGGGGTTTGTTCTTCTTCTACGCTTTGTAACATCCCAGCTATTTGACCAATCTCGCTTGTCATGCCAGTGTTAACAACCACGCCTGTACCACGTCCGTAGGTGACCATTGTCCCAGTAAAGGCCATGTTTTCGCGATCTCCCACGGGAATATCTTTTTCTAATTTGGCCTTGGCATTTTTGTGAACGGGGACTGATTCTCCTGTTAAGGCGGCCTCGTCCACTTGCAGATTCACAGTTTCTATTAAGTAAACATCGGCTGGGATGTAGTTTCCGGCTTCCAGAAAGACAATGTCTCCGGGAACTAGTTCAGGCGAGGGGATGGTAATACGATGCCCATCTCGAATAATGTTGGCATCTGGGGCTGCTAGTTTTTTCAGGGCTGCTAAGGCTTCTTCTGCCCTGCGCTCTTGCACTACGCCCAAGATGGCGTTTAGAACAACAATGGCCATGATAGCACCCGCTTCTATCCAATCTCCCAAAGCCGCAGAAATAAAAGCCGCCACTATTAAAAGGATCACAACAAAATTAGCGAATTGCTCTTTAAACATTTCTAAAATTGTCGTAGAGGGAGCTTCGGCTAGCTCGTTGGGGCCATAAATCTCAAAACGGCGTTTTGCTTCTTGAGAAGTAAGACCTTTTTCACGGGTTATCCCAAAACGTTCAAGAATTTCTTGCCCGTTTAGCGTGTACCAGATTTCATTTTTTTGTTGAGTTTCTTTTTCCATGTTTTTTCCCTTAACTAAAT